>NZ_JBRIMD010000021.1:0-81670 GCF_052977325.1 Shewanella sp. 0m-6 | reverse complement strand
CCCCACTGCTGCCTCCCGTAGGAGTCTGGACCGTGTCTCAGTTCCAGTGTGGCTGATCATCCTCTCAGACCAGCTAGGGATCGTCGCCTTGGTGAGCCATTACCCCACCAACTAGCTAATCCCACCTAGGTTCATCCAATCGCGGAAGGCCCGAAGGTCCCCTCCTTTCCCCCGTAGGGCGTATGCGGTATTAGCAGTCGTTTCCAACTGTTATCCCCCTCGACTGGGCAGATACCTAGGCATTACTCACCCGTCCGCCGCTCGTCACCTCAGGAGCAAGCTCCCTTGTGTTACCGCTCGACTTGCATGTGTTAGGCCTGCCGCCAGCGTTCAATCTGAGCCATGATCAAACTCTTCAATTAAAGTTTTTTGCGTCATCCACCTTACAAGTAAGGCTAAATCAGCGGCTCAACGAATTCTGTATTACATATTGCTATGAACACTCATTCATTAAGTAATTTTTTGATTGCCTCGTGAGAGGCAATTTCGAATAACTTAATCTCTGTGAGTGTCCACACAGATTTGCTTGTCATATTGTTAAAGAGCGTGCTAGTTCTATTAAGCCCCCTATCCGTTAGGAGAAGTCTTTCAAACTAGCGCCTTAGACGCTTAGGTCGTTTGGCTGAGGAGGCGTATTCTACACTCTCCAGTGGCGGCGTCAAGCGCTTATTTTAAGAAGTTTTTCAAGCGATGATTTCTTATACACTCTCGTGTTAACAACCATCATTCGAAGCTCTTAAAGCGTTTGTCACCTGAATCAAATCTCCTAGGAGTTTTAACTCTAACCCTTTATAAAAAGAGCTAACCGATACCGCTGCAAGTCCCATTCTATCTAGCATTTACGACTATTTCTAATCTCAAGCGTTAGTCTAGTTGGCCTGCTGTGCCGTGTCAGTGGATGCGCATTATAGGGAAATTTGAGATCAGCGCAAGGGGGTTTTTCAATTAAATTAGAATAATCGAATCAAGCGAGCAGTTATCAGCCTTTCTGCTGTTATAAACAGCGCTGACGATGATTTTATATACCGCCATGCTTTAATATAACGCATAGACTCACCAATCGGCTTAACTAAAGTCTAAGTTCTAAGTTCTAAGTTCTACATTCATTGAATCTGAAGCGCTAGCATTCAACTTACTCGCAACTGATTACTGGTAACTGATGCTAAATACATAAATGCCTCATAATGATCTTATTAGGTTAGTGATCATAATGAGGCATTTCGTTTACGACAGATACTTATATTAAGTCGATATTCTGTCTTATTAATCTGGAGCTAGTTAGGCCTACTTAAACTTAGCTGGACTAAGCAGGATGTTTGACCTTATAACTGAGCCTAGTGCAACCTTAGCCTGATTTGGGCTTGCGTTACATAAAACTAAGCCTGCTTTAAGCCTGACTTGCCAAATAAGCTGGCACATCTGCAATTGAGTCAAGCACAACCGTTGCTGCGGCAATTGCATCATCAGTTACTGACTTACCGGTTCTCACCAGTATTCGAGTCGGCACGCCAGCCGCCTCTGCTGCTAGCATGTCGTCGCGCTTATCACCGACCATAACTGACTGAGACAGATCAATGTTTAAGAATTGCGCCGCAGAGTTCAGCATTCCAGGCTTTGGTTTACGGCAATCACAATCAACTTTGTATTCGCCAATACCTTTTTCAGCATGATGGGGGCAGTAATAAATGCCATCAAGCTCAACACCTTTATCAACAAAGTTCCAATCCATCCATTCAGTTAATGAATGAAACTGATCTTCTGTATACATTCCTCGAGCAATACCAGACTGATTAGTAACAACTGCAAGTAGATAACCCATGTTTTTAAGTGCAGCGCACGCATCAAACACACCGTCTACATATTCAAAATCGTCAACCTGGTGTACATACCCATGATCTAGATTGATAACGCCATCTCTGTCTAAAAATACCGCTCGATTCACAATACATTCTCTCTAATATGCAATAGCTATTATTATTTCACTCATTACAACAAATTGCACCGTGAACTTGCTATAAAGCACGTAATAACGTGTAATGGATAAAATATACACTTTACATTTTAATGCCGATAGCCAATCCGGCATTAGTCAATGAATAGCGATGGAAATAATAAGATGTCTACTATCTATCAACAAAGACGCAATGATCTGCTTGAACAGTTACCTAATAACAGTTTAGTCATTGTCGCTGGCTATCAACAAAAAGTGCGCAGTAAGAATATCAAATATCATTTTAGGCAGGACAATGATTTCCTCTACCTAACAGGGTTTAACGAACCTGATGCGATTGCCTTATTTATTAAGCGCGAAGTTAATCAATATTTCTTATTCTGTCGCCCGAAAGACCCAGCACAAGAAGTCAGTTTTGGCACCCGAGCAGGTGCACAAGGTGCTGTTACCCTACACGGCGCAGATCAAGGCTATGATGTTGCTGATTTCGAGCAAACCCTACTACCACTATTGCAAGGTATACAAACTATCTATGTGAGTGATGAGCTAGGACGATTCTCATCTGATCTTGTTCACTGGGCAAACTACCACAGACATCATTGCTCATTTGATACGCCTAAACAATTCACCACAATTAAACCGTTAGCCGAAGTGTTGCATGCTAAGCGTGTCATTAAAACAGATGATGAGTTGACTAAAATCCGTTCAGCGGTTGCTGCATCTACTGCTGGCCATAAGGCTGTGATGCAAGCATGTCGCCCAGGGATCAACGAACGTGAGTTAGCATCGTTATTTGATTTTACTATCGCTAAACATGGCTGTAATGCTGTTTCCTACCCGAGTATCGTCGCTGGCGGTAATAACGCCTGCTGCCTACATTACGAAGAAAACTGCTGTGAGCTTAGCAATGGCCAGGTGTTACTCATCGACGCTGGCGGTGAATTTGAGCATTACGCAGCTGATATTACCCGTAGTTACCCAGTAAATGGCAGCTTTTCAGCAGAACAAAAAGTCATCTATCAATTGGTTCTTAACGCGCTGGATCAGGCCATAGCGAAAGTGCAACCAGGAGCTGCATGGAACAGTCTTTACGAAACGTGCATGCGAGTAATGGCAGAGGGACTTAAGGAACTTGGATTTTTATCGGGTTCGATTGATGAGATTATGGCAACTGAAAGCTATAAACGCTTTACTGTTCACAAAACTGGGCATTGGCTCGGGATGGATGTACATGATGTAGGACCTTACCATGATGATAATGGTGAATGGCGAACATTAGAAATGGGTATGGTGTTTACGATAGAGCCCGGTATTTATATCCCCCAAGATACACTTGATGTTCCCGAAGCCTACCGTGGCATAGGGATCCGCATCGAAGATGATATATTAGTTACCGTAAACGGTTATGAAAACTTATCAGCTAACGTCCCAAGAACTGTTGAAGAGATAGAAAACTATATGGCTAATTAGCAATTAGCTAACTCAAACTTTAAAATAAAAATCTCACATAAAAATGATGGCTGCCATATAAATGCAGCCATCAGTGCTTTTTCCACAAGAGTATTCGCAAAACAGCACTCCTACAATAGATCACTCATAAGAGCCTCTATTACTTAACGAGCCACTGTAACATGAGCCTATAAGACGTTTTTTGCGTATTACTTTAACATTGGTTCCAATTTTTCTTTAAACCAATTCGTTAGCAAGTCTCTTTCATATGGGAATGGATCATTCGTGATAGGCTGGATCCCAAATAGGAAACCCATATTATCCAATTTTTCAGTTCCTGATTTGATTACCTTCCCATTTTGGCTAAGGGTGTAGTCAAAACTGATTTTAGGTGGATATAGTTCGGTCACGACCCGAATATCATCTGCAGCTGTAGCACCAAAAGTAGGTTGTACATCACCGGCTAAATCTACATTGGTAACGGTTAAATCAAGCTGTTGATCTTTTGCCAAGTGTTTGTTGGCAAGTTGACCAAGTTCATCAGTTAACTCAGTGAAGAGGTATTGCTCAAATTTTGACTGCAAGCCAATGGTTGCTTCAATATCACTGTATTGATTAATATCTTGCCATAAAATATTAAGGTTACCATCATTAGTCATAATATTTAGAGGAACGGTCGGCTCATCTGTTTTGGCACAACCACTCATGATTAATGTTGTAGTAATAGTTATAAGTAAAAGTAATTTTTTCATATGGGCTCCATTTATTATCAAGTCATCTTATGTATAACTCAAATTTTTGACATTGCATGATTTTTTTTCAAATCAATTAATCAATTGATACCTAACAGCTTTAAACATCGTAGTCAGTTTAGGATGATTGCTACACTTAGATGCTAGTTGACAGGCAGCTCGAAGGTCAAAATTCAATCTAAACCTTAACAATCCAATGAAAAGATCTCTTTTGCAGGTATACGGGTAAATAAACAACGAATAGTCTAATTTTAGCGCACTATCACAGAGCTGTTGCATCTTTTATGACTGCTGTCTAACAAGTTCAGCTACCTTCTTTGCAGAGACAACCGCGCCCTCGTGTAGACCATCATAAAGGTAAGCTCCCACATAAAAAGTATTGTTTTTACCATTATTGACGATAATGCTGTGCCGGTAATGAAGTGCTTCGACACTATAAAGTGGCGTGTGATGTTCAAAAGTTTGAATGATATTATCTTTGGTGATTAAATTATCAATATTATAAGCCAAACTATATCGCTGCTCTGTAGGCAAAGCACAGATACGGTTTAAGTTAGCGTTATAGCCCCAACCGGCTTGAGTCTGAAAAAAATCAAATTCTGAGGGGTGAGATATACCATAACCTTGGTAAACCAAAGAGTCAGTGTGCAGGACCGTAGTAGCCATATTCTTTTTCCAAGGAGAAAAGCATTCAATTTCAAATGCGGTTGGATCGGATATTAGCGTTAAAACCTGATCAGGCGGCACGGCTAAGACCAGCTTATCGAAGTGTTCCTTTGTATCATTATCCCATTTAAGCATGACCCCCATATTAGAGCGCCTAATTGCAGTTATATTGGCATTTAAGAACACCCTGCCATTTAATTGCCTTTCAATTTTCTCTATATAGCTGTAAACCCCTCCATCAATTCGTTTCCAATCAGCCCAAAAGTAGCGTCTAAAAATAGTAAATGCCAACTCAGCTGGAACCTTAATGATCCCTTTATAGGGAATAGAAAAACAATACATAACAAAAAGCTTTAACCAGGTATCTTTCACCTGATGCCTACTCACATAATCCGCCAAAGGCTTACCTCTAAACGATGACATCGGTTTAAGATATACCTGCAGTAATATCCAATTGGCTGAGAGATAAACAAATGCCAGCTTAACAAATTCGACTAAAAGGCCAACACCCTTAATGTTTCTGGTGATCACAGTAGGAGAAAGAAAACGTTTCTTATTGCGCTTAAATAAAGCAGAGCCCACTTCTAAAGGCTTAAGCTCAACACCGAGCTCTTCCATTAGAGCGATAAAATGCTTAAAGTTACTTGAAAACTCAACGACGCCGCCTTCGAGGGTGAGGCTAGGATCGATACCCGCCATTTTAACATTTTTATTAACCGTACGAATATGACCACCAAGCATAGACTGCTTCTCAAATACGGTGACACTGTGCCCAAGCTTACTCAGGTAGTATGCCGTCACCATGCCACTAGCACCGCCACCGATAATCGCAAACTTCATGCTTCCTCTCTCCTCTCATATTACCGAAAAGATGTTGGGCTCAATTCATCATTCAATCGGAGATTAAATACGTTCTCCGCTCAGCTTCTGATACAGCTTTGCACCAGTCCAGAATGTCCCTGCAAATCCTGCATAACCAGATGAAGCGTTACAGAAATAGAAATCTTTCAATGAACTGTTCTCAGTTAATCGCCACAAGTTAAAATAAGCTGGAGTCATCGCCGAACCATAGGAGTTCCCCTGCGGACACCAACAAAAGTTTTCATTCGTCGTCGGACTACCGGTATTTTTATATGCCAAGTACTCTCTGAAATCTGCAATATAATGTTTTTCAACCGTATCGATTATTGCGTCAAATATCTCTCGTTTTTTGTTTCGATATGCTCTGGGATCACTTTGTTTTAACGCTTTAAAGTATTGGTAGTCAGCAACAGTTAAAAACTCTATTACCTGCTGCCCTTCAGGCCTGTCAGAACAGTCATGAGTTAAAAAACCTGGGGTAGAAATTGCAAAACTGGGAGCCGAATAATCATGCTGGTAATACATGGTATCAAAAGCGGTATTAAGATCTTGATGACTGGTGTGGAAGATATTCCACTTACCAAAACCATAGTCCTCTAACTTGATATCTTTGACCACACAGTAGGCCATAAAATTTGAAGGGGAGTAGGCATAATCCAATTGTTTTCTGAGCCTCAAAGAGAACTTTTCTATACCGATTAAATGAGCCGCTTTTTTAGGATCCATATTACAAATAGTGCGCTTACCTTGATAGCGGCTCACCTCCTCGTTGACAAGGTTTCTTGCTTCAACCCCTATAACCCGATTATTGTCGACGATAAATTTATCAACTTGAGTCTGATAGATGATCTGCCCACCATTAGCAGTAATCGTATCGACCAACGAATTGATGACATGATCGAAATGATGTGTCGGGTAGTAGGCCCCCCTCTGATATCCGGTAAATAGTAGAACCCAGGCACAAAATGAAAGCTGATTAGGAGGCAGTAAAAAATCAGGCCACTGAAGAGCCAGTAGTGTTTGCGCTTCTTGCGGTAAATGGTGTTTATCAAAGGCCTGCTGCAGAGTAAACCTTATGTTTCTACACGCGGTTACCGTTTCTCTTAAATTTGTGAATATATTCTTATAGCGTTCGTCGCCTGATAGCACTGCTAAACCATCGGCCGTTCGCCTTACTTCATCGATAAAAGCCGTGCATTGTGTCCCATGGGCAGGAAAAATGGATTTAAGTCTTTTAAGCAGTAGCTCTGTATCATAGGGAATATCCAGCTGGTATCCCGGCATTCTCATATGATCGAAGCCTTCAGGATCAAACGATTCGAAGGTAACCTGTTTATCCAGTTGAAGCTTTTTTAGTACCTTGTTAACTGTCTCCCCTTCGCCACAATTCCAGACATAATGCAGTTGTGCATTAAATCGATAGTGTTTACCCATTGGGAAAGTATGCCCGAAACCGCCGGGATATTGATGTGCCTCCAACATCAGTACTTTACTACCAGACTTTGCACTGAGAGCACCAAAAACTAACGCAGATAAACCACTACCAACGATTAAGTAATCCGCATCCATTATCCACTCCACTTTTTGTCGCGAGGGTCCAGTCCGCTTTTTAACGCGTAGGTGAAGGTATAGCCTCTAAATATACCAACAGCCCTATTCATTGTAGTGCGCTGCAGACTCGCCAGCAAATAAGCCACCCGCGATAAGCTCATATTAGCAAAAGTGGTAATCATGTTGAGAACAGCGATTCCAGCTATGCATTCACTTACTCAGGTTTGTGTCACATCGGCGTAGATGTGCTAGGTTAATCATATCAATACCCTAAGAAGCTTATGCATAAGGATGACCATGGAGAACACAGAAAGCATGGAGAACCTGGATAACTTGGAAATCGAAAACTCCCAAGCAATCTTGCTCAAAATTACAAAAGTCGTCGAAACTGAGTGTCATCAAGATGCCTGCGCACTACTCGAGGAGGGATTTGTGTTACTGGGTATAAATAGCAATGTATTTGAAGACAGTGAAAATCGCTTTGTTTACTCGCTGGGGTTTCCAAAACCCTTAGACAAACTCAGTGATTGGGCTAGCGCAAACTTTTAAGAGCCCAATCATTTGTCACCTAAGCGAGTCTATAGTCGGGTAAGCTATAAAATTCACCTAAAGCGAATTGTAAATAGAGTAAGCTTCTACTCCATTTACAATCGCTGACGCCGACATTTAAATAATCAGCCTGTATTCTGGTTGAAAGTAATCAAGACTAGTTAAACCTATCAATCCTATAGGGGCTTAAGTCGATATTAGCTTGCAGACCTAGTACTTCTTGAGTTAACAGTTTTGCTGTTAGCGCCGACCATGTAAGCCCTAAATGTTGATGCCCAAAAGAGAAAAATACATTCGCTTGTTTTTGACTCCGCCCGAGCACAGGCAAGCTATCGGGCATCGACGGTCTAAAGCCCATCCAACGCTCGCCGTCACTGACGGAAGCATCAGCAAAAAGCTCAGGCAACAAGGCTTTACCATGAGGGAACAAACAATCGGCTCTAGCATTAACTAAGGGGGCTTTTAAACCACCAAACTCCACCGTACCCGCTAAGCGAGTGCCGTCAATCATAGGGGTGATAATAAATTTGCGATTATATGAAGCGACGGGACGAGACAGGCTGCTTTTTTGCGGCATCATCAAATGATACCCACGCTCGGTTTCCAGCGGCACAGAATAACCTAATTGTTTTGCAAAAGGCTTAGACCAAGCACCCGAGGCTATAACCAAGCGATCAGTCTGTTCGCTATTACCTGAGCCTAGCTCAAGCTGAATACTTGAACTGGTTCTAGCCGTGTTTATCTTAACAACCTCTTCAGTAATAAGCTGACCACCTAAGGCTTTAAACTTTGTCTCGAACGCTTGGCATAAACGATACGGATCGCCAGTGTGGCCTACATGAGTAAAATATAAGCCATGGGTAATATTGTTACTCAGTGAAGGCTCAAGCGCCCTAACTTGCTCCCCATTAAGCAATTGAACCTCGACGCCAGCATCAGCGTAAGCGCGGAACTCCTTTTGAACGACCTCTATTGCTGTACCTTCAAATACCAATAAACTCCCGTTCAAAACCAATAGGTCTTCGCAGCCACAAAATGCAGCGAGTGACTTCATTGCCGCGATAGAATCTTGATTCAGCGCCTTGATTGCACGGCTGTTTTTCGCTCTACGCGATGGCAACATATTGTGTAAGAAGCGCATAAACCAGGGTAATGCTTTAAAAAAATATTGCGGCTGAATGCGAAATGGTCCTAAAGGATCCAATAGCATACCCGGCAGCTTTGGTAACATTGCAGGATCCGCTAAAGGAAATACTTGCTCAGTCGCAAAGTGACCCGCATTACCTTTAGAAGCTCCGGCTCCGGCGCCCTCTTTGTCGATAACAGTGACATTAAACCCTTCTCGTTGTAGCTCAATCGCTGCCGATAGCCCCACAATCCCTGCGCCAACAATGGTGAGTTTACCGGCATGACTTTGGCTTAAGCCTTGGCTTTGAACCTGACTCTGACTCGTGGCGTTCATATATATTTCTCCAATCTCATTCCCCACTTGATTAACCACTAGGCTAGCGCAAGATAAAACCATCTTGAAATACATCATCAGGATCAATAAAGAACTGATGCTTTCCAGTAATGTACGAACGGCCTGATACTTCTGGGATCACCGCCGTTTTACCATGAAACGTTGATTTAGCGGAGGCACTAACAATCATTCTGCCATCAACAATACTCTCAATCATCAGTGGAGTATTTAGCTCAACCTCGCCTTTGGCATATAACAAGGCAATACGCCCCGCAACGCCAGTCCCCGTTGGTGAACGGTCTACTTCCCCGTCAGCAAAAATACACACATGGCGAGAATGCGCCTCTGGGTTTGTCACCTTTTTAGAGGTGAAGATGGTGCCATAAAGAAAACTTAAGTCTTCTTCTAATGGATGCACTAACGGGTGAGTCGCCATAACGGCATGCTTTATCCGGCGGCCAATATCAATCAACTGCGGTGCATTATCCTGACCACAACTTATTCCGTGCTCGTCAGCATCAACATAAGCATAGTAAGCCCCGCCAAAACCAATATCGTATTTAACCTCGCCAAAACCTTCGACATTCACACTGCAATCTAACGCATCCGCCCAAGAATCTACATTTTTAAAGCTAGCGTGAATTTTTCCCGCTTGGTCACGATAAGCTTTTGCTGTAATCAGGCCTGCTGGCGCATCGATTTTAATAATGCGAGGAGAATCCGTTAATTGTATTGTGCCGGTTTGGCACATCACCTTAACCAAGGCCAAAATCCCATGACCACACATGCTGCTATAGCCTTCGTTATGCAAAAATAGTACGCCAAAATCGGCATCTGCAGTCACAGGCTCTGTAATCAGCGCCCCATACATATCGGCATGCCCGCGTGGCTCGTGCATCAGTAATTTACGGTAGGTATCCAAATTTTTTTGCACGTATTGGCGCTTTGCTAAAATGGTCTCACCTTTAATCTCTGGATAACCCGAGATCACGATCCTTAACGGCTCGCCTTCTGTGTGTGCATCTATAGTGACAAAATCTTTAAAATTGCTCGCTAATTCAGAGCTTATTGTGATCGACTGCATATTTTTATTGCTCCATCGTTAATACTTGGATATTGTATACAATAATTCCTGCGGTTTTAGTATCATTTATTTAGATACATTCTCTAAACAAAAGGGTTTCAATTTAAATACATGCGTATACAATATACCAATCTGCACCTAACTCCAAACGCTACACCGCAGTAATAAAGGCTTAATATGAAAGTGAATTGGCAAGGTGTTTTTCCAGCAATCTCAACACAGTTTAATGAAGATGGTTCAATTAACTACGAATCGAATTCTCGTATGTTAGAAGACCTAATAAGAGATGGTATTAACGGAATTATTGCTTTAGGCACGATCGGTGAAAATGCCTCTTTGACCCCTGAAGAAAAGCGCGAATTCATCAAGCACACAGTTGAAACCGTAAATGGCCGTATTCTTGTACTATCTGGTTGTACTGAAAATACTGCTGAAGCTGCATCTCTTTATGCACAAGATGTAGAGAAGCTTGGCGTTGACGGTCTTATGCTTCTACCTGCAATGGTTTATCGTGGTACCAACCGTGAAGTAGTCACTCATTATCAAACTGTTGCTCGTTCAACTAACCTACCAATCATGATCTACAACAACCCTGTAAGTTACGGTGTAGATATCAACCTAGAAATGACAGCGATTCTTGCAGAAGAAGAAAACATCGTGGCGATTAAAGAATCAACAACAGACACTCGCCGTCTAACTGAACTGCAATCTCGTTTCGGTGATCGTTTCAACATCTTATGTGGCGTTGATGATATCGCTCTTGAAAGCCTTTTCCTTGGCGCAACAGGCTGGATTTCTGGTCTAACTAACGTATTCCCGCGTGAGTCAGTAACCCTTTTTAAGCTAGCTCGCGCTGGTCGTATTGAAGAGGCGCGTGAAATCTACCGCTGGTTTATGCCACTACTGCGTTTGGACACTATCCCGACGCTAGTTCAATGTATCAAGTTTGCAGAGCAAATCGTTGGCCGGGGTAACGAAAATGTACGTCTACCTCGCCTAACACTTATCGGTGAAGAGCGTGCATACGTTGAGCAGGTTATTGCTCAAGCACTTGAGACTCGCATCGATTTAAACAAGTACAACATCGACTAATTGAAAGTTTGATGTTTATATAGCCAGCCGTTTAATGCAAATTAAAAGACTGGCTTTAATCACTTTATCAATAACGATAACAATGGAGTGTTTTACATGCTAAAAGGCACGTTTTTTTGTGTTGATGCTCATACCTGTGGCAACCCAGTCAGATTAGTAACAAGCGGACACCCTCACCTGCTTGGCGACACCATGAGTGATAAACGCCAACACTTTCTTCGAGAGTATGACTGGATCCGTAAAGCCTTGATGTTTGAGCCACGTGGCCACGATATGATGTCAGGCGCCTTTCTTTATCCTCCCTGTTCTGACAATGCTGATGCTTCAATCCTATTTATCGAAACCAGTGGCTGCTTACCTATGTGCGGCCACGGCACAATCGGCACCATCACCGCCGCCATTGAGTCTGGTCTATTAACCGCAAAGACGCCTGGTCAACTGATTATTGATGTGCCCGCTGGACAGATAAAAATCGATTATCAACAAACTGGCGAAAAAGTGGACTGGGTAAAGATTTATAATGTCGCCGCCTATTTAGCTCATCAAGACCAAATTTTAGATATCCCAGGACTGGGTACACTTAAGGTCGATGTGTCCTACGGCGGTAATTATTACGTTATCGTCGACCCACAAACAAACTTCCCTGGGCTGCGCCACTGGAGCGCCGGTGACATTTTAAAGTGGAGCCCAATCGTACGTAAAGTCGCGCAAGAGCAACTCACTTGTATTCATCCAGACGACCCTACTGTAAGCGGCATAAGCCATGTGCTTTGGACAGGCGATACCATCAGTGATGGTTCAGATGGCGCCAATGCTGTTTTTTATGGTGATAAAGCTATCGACCGTTCGCCTTGTGGTACCGGCACCAGTGCACGTCTTGCACAACTTTATACCAAAGGTTTATTAAACGTGGGAGATGAATACACCCACGAAAGTATTATCGGCAGTCAATTTGTCGGTCGAATCGAAGCTGCAACATCAGTAGGCGAACATAAAGCGATTATGCCAAGCATCAAAGGTTGGGCACGAATAATCGGTCAAAATGCCATCACGGTTGATGACAGCGACCCGTACGCGTTTGGCTTCCAAGTCATCTAACCGCACGAATTTCTTAATGAGCTTTAAAACTCAGGAGTAAACATGACAGATTTAAACAAAGTTAACATCTCTGGCCAGCATTTTGTAAACGGTGCCTGGACTAACGAAGCCACTGAATTTAACAGTACCAATCCCGTCACCAATGAAGCACTTGCGTGGCGCTTTGCTAACGCAAACAAAAGCATCGTAGAAAGTGCAACAACTGCGGCTAAGCAAGCATTTGCTCAATACCGCAGCCTAGCGCCGACGCG
The DNA here is from genome assembly GCF_052977325.1 of Shewanella sp. 0m-6. Lineage (NCBI taxonomy): Bacteria > Pseudomonadati > Pseudomonadota > Gammaproteobacteria > Alteromonadales > Shewanellaceae > Shewanella > Shewanella sp. 0m-6. The sequence continues at coordinate 68,904 of NZ_JBRIMD010000021.1, read as the reverse complement.
CCGCGCTGAGTTTTTAGAAGCCATTGCCGATGAAATTCAAGCCGATATCGCAGCGATTACAGAGACAGCTCATTTAGAAACAGGTTTACCAATGGCTCGCCTTCAGGGCGAAACTGGCCGTACTTGTGGCCAATTACGACTATTTGCGGGCAACCTAAGAAACCCTATCGATAGCCGCTATGTCGATTTAGCTAACCCAGAAAGACAGCCACTGCCTAAGCCCGATACTAGACTTACCACCTTGCCTCTTGGCCCGGTAGCAGTATTTGGCGCATCGAACTTTCCGCTAGCGTTCTCAACCGCCGGTGGCGATACTGCATCGGCGCTTGCAGCAGGTTGTACCATTGTCGTTAAAGGCCATCCCGCTCACGCTGCAACCAGTGAATTGGTTAGCCGTGCAATCGAGCGTGCTGCAGTTAAATGTGACATGCCAAACGGTGTATTTAACTTAGTACAAGGCGTTGCACCAGAAGTGTCAACGCAACTGGTCACCTCGCCAGCGATCAAAGCTGTTGGCTTTACAGGTTCACTCAAAGTCGGTCGAATTTTATCGGATCTTTGTGCTGCGCGCCCTGAGCCAATACCATTTTATGGCGAGCTAGGTTCAACTAACCCACAGTTTATTTTGGCTAATATTTTAGAAGAACAAGCTGAAAGCCTGGCTTCGACTCAAGTGCAGTCAATGCTTATGGGCCACGGCCAGTTTTGTACTAGCCCAGGCGTCATTGTGGCAGTTAAAGGTGAGGCGTTAAATCGCTATAAAGCGACGCTAGCACAAGATGTTGCTTCACAAAGCGCTGCGAGCATGCTGACTGCTGGTATTGCTAGCGCATACCAATCACAGATTGAAGCGTTGCTAGCCAACCCTAAAGTTGAACTAATTGCTCAAGGTGAGTCTTCACCTGCAAATCACTTTACACGCCCTACGGCGTTAAAAGTGACTGCAACTGACTTTCTTGCATCAAACGCTATTCAACAGGAAGTATTTGGCCCATGTGCAGTGCTGGTTGAATGTGACGATAGCGCACAAATGCAAGACATCGCTGAGCAGCTTGAAGGTCAACTTACTGCATCTGTACACGGCTTAGCGACTGAATTTGCAGAGAATAAAACTTTGATTGAAGCGATTACCTTTAATGTTGGCCGCCTAATATTCAATCAAATGCCTACGGGTGTAGAGGTTTGTCACTCAATGAACCATGGTGGCCCTTATCCTGCTAGCACAGATAGCCGTACAACCTCTGTAGGTTCAGCGGCTATGGCGCGTTTTGAACGACCAATATGTTATCAAAATATGCCAGAAAGCTTGTTGCCGACCCGCGTCATTGCAGGTGAAAAAGGCGTCATCACTTTTTAAATATGTCAAAAATATGAAAGGGAAACCATCGGTTCCCCTTTCATTATAATGGCAATAGCGGTAACCTAGGACGGATCAACTTGTATTAATAACAAAAAAATCGGGAACTATGAGCAGAACAACACCTATCGTCCATAAAACTCGCACACAAATTGTGGTCGAGGTGCTTAGGGAAAAAATCCTTTCCGGTGAAATCGCGGCAGGCAAACCCTTACGTCAAAGCGCCTTAGCAGATGAATTGAATGTTAGCCGAATTCCGGTAAGAGAAGCCTTGTTGCAACTTGAAGCCGAAGGCTTAGTTAAGTTTGAAGCCCATAAAGGGGCTACAGCAACATTGCTTTCTGCAGAACATGTCACCGAACTTTTTGATTTACGAGCACTGATTGAAGGCGACTTACTTGCTAAGTCAATACCGAATTTAAGTGAAGAAGATCTCAACCAAGCCGAAAGTATTCTGCAAGAAATGGACGCGGCTTTCCAAGATGAAGAGCAAATTGAAAATTGGAGTGGTCTAAACTCACAATTCCATACTAGTCTCTACAGTGCGGCAAATCGTCCACACACTCTTGAAGTGGTTCAAGGATTAAATACTAACTGTGACCGTTACGTTCGATTACAGCTATTTTTAGCAAGCGGTGTACCTAAAGCTCAACAAGATCACCGTGAGTTACTTGAGTTTTGTAAGAAGAAAGATATCGAAAAAGCTGTCCAACTATTACGCGCTCATATCCTACACGCTGCCGAAGCGATCCGCGTATTAGTTAGCCAACAAGAGGGCTAGCTCACTGTTGGTTAGCAATTTTATTGCTAAGCTTCACTTATACAGATCCCATAAGGCAGAGCTCAGGTTCTGCCTTTTAAGTTAAGAGAATACCTAGATGCAGTACGCTACTATTACAGGTTGGGGAAAGTGTGTTCCGCCTGCAACCCTAACAAATCATGATCTTGCAACATTTATCGAAACCTCAGATGAGTGGATTAAGCCGCGCACTGGGATCAGCCAAAGACATATAAGTCACGTTAACACCTCTGAACTGGCCTCTGTTGCCGCTAAACGAGCACTCGCCGCAGCGGGTATCGATGGTAGTGAACTAGATATGATTATTCTAGCCACTGCAACACCAGACACTCTGATCCCAAATATCGCTTCAACAGTGCAAGCTGATGTCGGCGCTACTTGCGCAGCTTTTGACATCAACGCTGCATGTAGTGGCTTTTTGTATGGCTTAGGTCTAGCTAGCTCACAGATCAAAAGTGGCCAGTGTAAGAAGGTCTTAGTGATTGGTGCAGAGCGCTTATCTTTCTTCCTTGACTGGTCTCGTCGTGATACCGCTGTATTATTTGGTGATGGCGCAGGTGCAGTTGTAGTTGAAGCCACAGATGAAGCTATTGGTGTTTTAGGCTACGAGCTTAATAACGATCCAGATGGTCGCGATATCCTTAAAGCAGGCTTCGGCACTGCAATGGATAGATTTGAAGCCTCTTCTTTAGATTTCTATATCGAGTTTAATGGTCAAGAGATCTTTAAGCGCGCGATTGCCGGTATGGGTAAGCTAAGCGCTAAAGTTATCGAAAAATGTGGTATCGATAAAGAAGAGATCGACTGGGTTATTCCTCATCAGGCCAACGAGCGTATTATTGATACGTTAATTAACCGTATGAAGATCCCGAAAGAAAAAGCGATTGTGAATATTGCTAACTACGGTAATACATCTGCTGCGACGATTCCAATTGCTATTTGTGATGCGCTAGAGCAAGGCAAGATCCAGCCTAACCAAACCATTTTGTCTTGTGCATTTGGCGCTGGCCTAACATCTGCTGCGGCATTAATTAAGTGGGGTGATAGAGTCACACCAATTAATACTAGCGACGCAGAGTTACCACCTTGCGATAAAACAGGTATCGAGCTTGTTGCAAAAGCGGTAAAACATTTCTGCGGATAAAGCATTTTCAATGCTAAAACGGTGAGTTAAAAACTGACTCTCGCAAACATAAAAACACCGATTTATATCGGTGTTTTTTTATATCAGATTTAAAGCGGATTTTACAATTTCAGCTCATCCCAATAGACAGCTTCAGAAAAGTAACGACCAATCTGATTATTTAGTTTACCAAAGCTCGATAAAGCCCGCTCCTCGCCACTTAAACAATGCCATACAAAGCGGTGGCAATTATTATCAAACAAATCATACTCTCGATAACTAAAGATGGACTGCTTCGCTCTTCGCAGCACCTCAGTGCCAATCAACGGCTGGTGCAAGTGATTACAGGCCTGATAGATACGACTGCCACTGCGCCCCGCCAAAAAACGTTGGGTTGAGACCGCCCGCACTAAACCACTGCCGTGTAGTTCTACCAGCGTATTATCACCTAGCCAAATTCCAGTATGCTCGATCACACCAAACACAAAACAACAAACTATCGCCCCAGGCATAGGTTCGACTTTTTTAGCCCCAGTCTTCCAAAGGCTCGGTGCCAGTATGGCAGACTGACCACTAACATGTTTAGCACTTGCCTGGCCTTGCTGCCGCTTTAGTGCAATCGTCTTTTGCTTTTCTCGCTCTTCAGCCACAATTGCCGCGCCCACTGCAGCAGCGCCTAACCATATTAGCGGTAATGCCATTTATTCTTCCTGTTAATGAGTCTCGCTGAGCGAACACATCTTTATACTGATGGGTATAACTATAGATAATCTAGCCAACTGCCGACTATGGGTGAACATAAAAAATGTAACTAAAGACGATACATACTTAAGCTCGGTGCTATATCCTGTTTCCTAGGCACATAACTGGCTGTAAAAAGGCACGCACTCACAAGAGAGAAGCTGGAGCTTAAGATGATGACCGTCTAACACAAATAAAAAAGCTCTATACAAAGTCATCTAAGGCATTGAATGCTTGCCGTTAATACACTACTTTAAATAGTGTGGAACCGATAAGGAGCAGCACATGAAAGGGATTATTTTTTCCGAGTTTATTGAGCTTGTTGAGAACACTTTTGGCTTAGAGATCTGCCAACAGATGTTAGATGAAAACAACAATGATGGCGTTTATACCAGTGTGGGGACCTATGATCACAAAGACTTAGTTAATCTGATCATCACCTTAAGTAAACTTACCGGGATCTCAGCGGAAGACTTACAACAGATTTATGGTAAAGCGATTTTCAAAATATTGTATAACAGCATGCCCGGGCTTGAAGGCCAATCGGCATCAACGTTTGAATTTATAAAAAGCGTTGAAGAATATATACATATCGAAGTCAAAAAACTCTACCCCAACTCGAACCCTCCTAGCTTTACCTTTATCAGCTCAACACAGAGCCAATTAATCATGGACTATGTATCTGCACGTTGTATGGCCCATGTTTGCTTTGGCCTTATCCAAGGCTGCGCCGACCACTTTAATGAAAACATTGATATCAAAATGGAACCGATTGTCGCTGATCAATCTGAAGTCCGCTTCACCATGACCTGTATTTAATTTGAGGGTCATGTCTATTATGCCAAATGATGAAATAAACGAGTTAAGCAAAAGAGTTGAACTGCTGACCAGGAAAATAGAACGGGAAAAAGCAGCCAAAAAGCTTGCAGAAAAGCTATTGGAAGAAAAAAGTCGTGAGCTCTATATCGCCAAGCAAAGAGTCGAAGACTCACTGATCAACATAAAGGAAAAGTCGGAGCAGGATATCGCTCTACTGCACTTTAAAACCTATTTAGAATCAATCCTTCTGGACTTTAATCAACTATTTTTACAAAAACCGATCTCAAATATTTTGCTGCAACGCTTACTCGACGATCTGATTGGGGTTGATGAGATAAAATCCTGTAAAATAAGATTTAAATCCATAAATGATGAGCTAAAATTCGACTCTTTTTATGCTGGTGATAAAGGGCTTATCAACACCGATAACCACGCCTTATCACCGCTTATCTGGACAGATGATTACCGTCAGATAAAAATCATTATTAACGCTGAAGAAATGATACTAGGTAGCTTGACCTTAGTATTAGACTCCCCTCGGTCTTGGCAACACACCATCGAAAAGCAGCTACTGCTTTTTTGTGACATGATCAGCGCCGCTCATAAACGACAAGAGCTGCTGGCTAAAACCATCAAAGAAAAGCAGCGAGCTGAACTCTCTGAGCAGTCGACAAGAGACTTCGTTGCCATGATAAACCATGAACTCAGAACCCCACTCAATGGTCTATTAGGCTCAGCAGAGCTTATGAGTGACACTGAGTTAACGCCGCATCAGCATCAATTGCTTGGCACTATGCACCAATCCGGTGAGTTATTACGGGTGATCATTAACGACCTACTCGATCTCAGTAAAATGAATGCGGGTATGTTGCAGATAGTAGAAGTTGATTTTTCACCTAAAAAACTCTGCCAGATGGTCTACGATATTTTCAAAATCAGAGCTGAAGAGTCCACTCTAGAGTTTGCGTTTGAGTATCACACAGATATACCTGAAACCTTAGTCGGCGACCCTGACAGAATTAAACAAATACTGGTCAACCTAATTGGTAACTCCATCAAGTTTACTCAACAAGGGAAAATTACGGTTAAAATCCAATGGCAGCAAGATGAGTTCTGTTTTTCGGTAGCCGATACGGGTTGCGGGATCCCCCAAGATAAACTTGATACCTTGTTCGACCCATTCACCCAGGTCAATAACTCCAGTAATCGTGCCTATGAAGGCACTGGATTAGGACTCGCAATCTGCAAATATTTAATCGGTGAAATGGGCGGGAAAATCAAATTAGACTCCCAGTTAGGCCATGGCACTCAATTTGATATCAGCTTGCCATTAAAGCGATCCGATGCGGTAATAGAGGCGGTGACGCCAACCGCAACCGATGTTCAAATCGATAGCATCACAGTACTCGTGGTAGAAGATAGCTCTGTGAACCAAATGCTGATTGAGATGATTTTAGCCAAATATAACATCAAGCCAGCTATCGCCAAAAATGGCTTAGAAGCGATAAGCTATCTAGAGCAGCACCAGGTAGACATCGTATTTATGGATTGTCGTATGCCTGTGGTCGATGGATTTGAAGCCACGAAAAGGCTTAGACTAAAAGGTTACCAAAAGCCGATCATTGCGCTAACGGCAAGTACCACCTCAATTGAAACACAGCAATGTTTCCAATGTGGCATGAATGAAATTATAAGTAAGCCCTACCAAAAAGAAGATATTTACCAAGTTCTTATCAAGTGGGGAAAGAAAATAAAGCGCCTTAGTCCCAACTAACCGAACGCCCCCAGAATTAACGATATTAATTTAGGTAAAGCCAATTAACACAACTAAGCTAACTGAAGCTGACTTAGTTAAGACGAGCTTAGCTAAAGCTAGTTTTAGATAACCACAAACTAAGCATCACTTTATTAGCCGATACTTAAGTTAATAGATCATGCAGGCTCAGTTCATCATTACCCGCGATACCTGCCATCTGAGCTAAGAGTAACTCTGCGCAAGATAACGCATCAACCGCTGCATTATGGGCTGCGTAAACAGGCAGACCATAACGCTTTCGACAAGCATCAAGTCTTAATGTGCCCTCTTTAATCACATCATGCTGCCTTAGTAAACGTTTCTTCTCAACAGCCATGGTGTCAATCGCGACAAATTGTACGCTCTGGCCGTAACAACGTTGCAGTGCGGCTTTTAAAAAGCACAGATCTAAAGGTGCATGGTGAGCCACTAATACATGCCCCTGGGTCTGAGCCAAAAACCACGCCATCGCTTGCTTAACACTGACAGCTTGCGCCAGTTGACTGTCAACGATGCCATGAATAACGGCACTGTCACCTACGCTCCCTTCGATACTCACCAAAAGATGCTTAGATTTTGCGACTTGAAGCAAACCGTTTTCAATGGGAATAAGCCCAATACTCAAAATTTGGTCTAATTTGCTATCAAGTCCTGTCATCTCCAAATCAAACGCCATCAAGGGAACCTGAGGTAAAGGCATAGATAACTGCAGAGTTAACGCCCGATAATAGTCAGCTATCACCTCTTGTTTACTGAGCAATGTATTTAACTGTAACCGAGTTTTTAAATATAAGTTTCTCAAGATTTAGCCTTTTTATCGCGCCCTAAATATCGACTACCTAGTAACTTCGCATCATTTTAAGCTTGAGCCCAACCTGCCCATCGTGCACCACCTTAAATGCATCACGTAACTGGTGCCTCACTAAGGAAGATAGGTTTTGCGGCATTAAGTAATTAGTCACAGGCAGTGAATGCGTGTACTGATAGCCCTGATTAGACAAACGCATATGCGCAATAAACTCATGGGCGTCGGCAAGATTGAGTGCATCTTTGCGGTTAATGATATTTTGATCCATCAAGGCACGAATTCGCTTGGCGGTATTAACCTCTTTAATGCCAGCAGATAACGCATACACCCTTGCAATATCATTAATCAAGGCATTACCTTTATGTTTTAAATCAATCCCCTTCACTTCACTGCCATCGCGCTCTAAAACAAACTTTCTGAAGAAACCAAGCGGTGGCGCGCTCGTTAATGAGTTACCGGTCAAGCTCGCGAGAAAGATATCGTTACCTTTCGTATTATTAAGTACCGTGTCTTGCAAACCATCAAATAACGTCTTGGGACCATAAACTGAGCGCATATCAAAAAAAATACTCGCATGCATCAACGCCTTAGGCTCAGGTGTATTCACCCATCTGTTGAAGACGTGCTGCCACTTCTCGAGCGACATTCGCCACTTAGGGTTTTGCGCCATAATATCGCCAGGACAATAAATATAGCCACATTCGTCTAAACCTTTGCATACTGCATGAGACAGAGCATCAAAATAACCTTGTGCAGCTTCATCCGGCTCATGGGCAAGCAATAAGCCATTATCTTGATCTGAACATGCCGCTTGATCTTGTCGTCCCTGCGACCCAAAAGCCAACCAACAAAAGGCCATTGGTGCCTCGCCTAATATTTGTTGATTGAGCACAATCAAACGCCGCGTTAAAGCATCAGTTACCGAGGTCAACACTCGACCAATCTCCTCGGCTCTGGCATCGGCACTGATCAGGTTTTGCAGCAGTAATGGAATTTGTTTACTCACCTGAATTAAACTTTGCAGGTCTTTTTGCCGCTCAATTTCACCGATAAGCAACAGTGGTTGCGAACTTTGCCCCCGCAATATATCGGTACTGGTTACCACACCAGTTGCCACACCATGATCAACAACGGGAAGGTGATGAATATTGTGCTCACTCATCAACAGCATCGCCTCAAATACTAAAGAGTTAGACTCTATCGTCACTGGTGTGGTTGTCATCGCTTGATGCACAGGCAAGTGACCATCAAAGTTTTCCGCCAAGACCCGATTACGCAGATCTTTATCGGTTAAGATCCCGACTAATTTATGATTATCAATAACCAAAACCGACGACACACGTGAGTCCCGCATCAATCTGCTCGCCTCAGAGACTGTCGCTTTCATGTCTATCGTCAAAGGAGAGGTCGACATTAACGTAGTGACGCGACTAGTCGTCGTCAGCTCTTTAGCTTTAAACCGCCCTTGATGTCGCAGCCGTTTTGCAAAAGCTCGATTGAAAAAACGGTCAAACTCACGACTCTCTTTTCTCAAATAGTCAAACATCTGTGGAGGCAAGTGATAAACCAGACCATCTTCTAAAATCGCGACTCGGTTACTGGCTTCTTCACCCGATAGTAACGAAGGAAAACCAAAGTAGTCTCCTTCAGCTAGCCTATCGAGCAATTCACCATTTTTATCACGGACTTCAAACGCTCCACTGCGCACAATATAAAGCTGAAGGTGATTAGGATCTAACGGCACAAAAGCAGAGGCTTTACTGTAATAACCAATTGTTAAGGCATGGCAGCAGCGAGATAAGGCACCTTCATCTAACGAATCAAATGGGACTCTCTGTTGTAAAAACTGCATGATGGGCTGTAATTCGCTGGCATCCATTAAGTTATTCCCGCAAACAAACGATCATTTACTATATCGCGCTTTTCCTTATTAGCTCTATTCGACTAAAGGCCAGTGTTAGCCAATATAAAAAAGAGCGCCGAAGCGCTCTTTGTGTTTGTCTCACAATGGTCACATCAATTAGTGATCTTGTGCTTCTCCTGAGCCTTTAGGGAAACGAATTGACTCAACCATATCAACTACATCTTGTGGAACTGCTGAGGTTACTTTGCTGACGGCAAATGCCACACCAAAGTTAATCAGCATGCCTAATAGACCGATACCTTCTGGTGAAACACCAAATAACCAGTTGTCAGCAGTGTTAGCACTTGGGTTAATAAACTTGAAGTAAACAATATAAGACGCTGTAAACAATAGACCCGTAACCATACCTGAGATGGCACCTTCTTTATTCACTGTCTTAGAGAAAATCCCCATAATGATTGCCGGAAACAGTGACGATGCAGCCAGACCGAAAGCAATCGCGACCACCGCAGCCACAAACCCTGGTGGATTAATACCAAAGTAACCTGCCATCACAATACCTGCAGCAGCGGCAATACGTGCATACAACAACTCCTTCTTATCGGAGATATCCGGCATAAAGTTTTTCTTCAATAAGTCATGCGATACCGATGTAGAGATAACAAGCAATAATCCCGCAGAGGTAGATAGAGCTGCCGCTAGACCACCAGCAGCCACCAGTGCAATCACCCATGCTGGTAGGTTAGCTATTTCAGGTGTTGCAAGAACCATAATATCGCGGTCAATCTTCATCTCATTTTCAGGACCATTTGAGTAATAAAGAAGGCCGTTATCATCCTTATCTTCCCACTGAATTAATCCTGTCTTTTCCCAATTCTTAATCCATTCAGGTGCGTTTTCATAAGGTGTACCCGCCATTTCAGGACCATTAATGGTTTCAATCATGTTCACACGAGAGAACGCCGCAAGCGCAGGAATAGTGGTGTACATGATAGCAATAAAGACAAGTGCCCAACCCGCAGATACACGTGCATCTTTCACTCTAGGTACAGTGAAGAAACGCACAATAACATGGGGCAGACCCGCTGTACCGAACATCAATGCGCCAGTAATAAAGAACACATCAATCATGCTCTTAGAACCTTCAGTATATTGGGAAAAGCCAAGCTCTGTGGACAATCCATCGAGTTTATCAAGCAAGAACTCACCCGTGCCATTACCAGCGGCATCGACTAATTCAGCACCAAAACCAATTTGTGGAATAACATGACCTGTCATCATCACCGAAATGAAGATAGCTGGCACCATGAAAGCAAAAATAAGTACACAGTATTGTGCAACCTGCGTATAGGTAATCCCCTTCATGCCACCTAACACAGCATAAAAGAATACCACCGCCATACCGATATAAACCCCCGTATCAACTTCAACTTCAAGGAATCTGGAGAATACAACACCTACGCCACGCATTTGTCCGGCGATATAAGTAAAGCAGATGAAGATGGCGCACACGACTGCAACCGTACGCGCGGCTTGAGAATAATAACGATCACCAATAAAGTCAGGCACAGTAAACTTACCAAACTTGCGAAGGTATGGCGCCATACAAAGCGCTAATAGAACATAGCCGCCAGTCCAACCCATGAGGTATACCGAACCGTCGTAACCGACGAATGAAACAATACCCGCGAGTGAGATAAATGACGCTGCAGACATCCAATCGGCAGCGGTAGCCATTCCGTTCATTACAGGGTGAACACCACCGCCTGCAACATAAAATTCTTTGGTTGATCCGGCTCTAGACCAGATCGCGATTCCGATGTACAGGGCAAATGTAAACCCTACAATCAGATATGTTAGTGTTTGTACGTCCATCTCATGATTCCTTATTATATGGGTTAGGCTGGGTTAGAATTAGTCTTCATGTACATCATATTTTTTGTCTAATGCGTTCGCCTTAGCGACATAGACAAAAATAAGTGCCACAAACACATACATTGCACCCTGTTGTGCAAACCAGAACCCTAGCTTAAAGCCCATGAAATGGATCTCATTGAGCACATCTACTAATAAAATACCGCAGCCAAATGACACCGCAGCCCATATGGCCAGTAAACCAAGTACTAGACGCAAATTCTCGCGCCAATATCCCTCTGCCTTCTCATTGCTTTCAAAACTCATAGTGACTCCCATGTGCTGATTTTTATATTAAGTCATGAGTTAATCTAACAAGCACTGAGGGAACAACAATCGCGACCTTAGTCTAACGCTAACGGAAACCTTAGAGGCACAAACCAAAAAACAACTAATTAACAAGTAGTTACAAGTTGACGCCAACGTAACGATTGAGTGTTTTTCAAGCAAAACCTTAGACCAAGGTAGTAATCGAAAATAGCCAAAAATTGTAGCGCGCCGCGAAGTTTGGCAGAACGGTTCGGGTGGTTTGGCAAAAAAGCTGTACTTCTGTTGGTCGATAAGTTTGGCAAAAGTCGAGTCACAAGCTTTGGCTTAGAGTGATTAAGATAAAAATTTAGTTTAAAGCCAAGCAACTCCTCGACTAGGAAAGACGCCTAGTGTAAGGCCTATAATAGCGAGGCAGACTTCCTTGCTCGGTCTTTGATGACGGCTTATTTGATATGTGCCCGCTGGGATGCTGCTTTTACCCTGTTGGTTGTTTAACCAGGGGCATTCAGCGGTAACTGCAATAGTATTGCCACCAGCATCTTTGAGTTCGCCAAAGGTGCCGTGCGTTATCATCTTCAGCTACGCTATGCTTATCTATATATTTTCTACACTATACGCATATGCTTTCCCTTTGTATGGGTCAACTAATGCAACAGTCAAAACTTCATCAAGCTTTGCCAATGTAGAAACTACAACTTCTATCTCTTCTATGCTGCATGCCTTACACTCAATTACAGGGTAAGGGTAGGGATTAATATTACCTGCATTAGAATATGCTGAAAAATATAGTAAACATGACATCAGAACTAGTTTTACATACTCCTTTATTTAAGCCACATCAAATGTAACCACAAAATAACGCGTGCGAACAAAAAAACAACATGTCTCATACCTAGTGACTGATTACAAAACTACGTTAAACGGTCCTATTCTGGAAATGGATTTAAGAAGGTCAGACTAATAATATGCGAAAGCAACTACATACTTAAATTGCAAAGAGCTCGGTAACAAATTCAGTAAAGCGGCCAAGACTGATCAGGGAAAGATTGGGCAGTAAGGCGTATGACTGACCCAATTAAACTTAAGCCACAATAGCCTTATGCCTGCCCTAGAGCTTTTTTAGTAGGATGTTTTTTGAGGACTATGAATGATGCCATTAAATAACAAAGCTCTACGGGAATAAGCAACAGATAACCGGTCAATGTTAATAATTGGTCATTAACCATCTCAATGAACACGGCTTGAGCTAAAATTAACACTAAAAAATATAAAACGATCAGTTTACGATTGAATAAAAAAGTCACTAACCCGATAAACCACAGAAGCAGCATATAAAGTTCAATATCATTAGACCAAAAGCCATAGCTAACATAATCACCAGCCATAAATGATGGTCCCAAAGGCATTAAGACGCCATATACCGCGGTATTTCCAGCATTCGCACCAAGATTAAAACTTAAGAGAATCCAGATCCACAGTAACAACAACCGCTTCAAAAATAACTTCATGATTAACATTCACATCAAAGACAGCAGTGTTATTTACCCACTAGCAAGTACAAAACTGAAACTAGGCTCAATAAAAAGGCTAACCATTATAAATCAGTAAGATATTAATTAAGGTTAGCCTAGTCGACAGAGTTTTATACCTTGTCAACTGGTGCTATCGCACCGATAAATTGTATTTCCCCAAACGGGTCCCAAAGCTTAACCGTTCCAGGCGGTAAAGATGTTTGCTCTGGCTGCGCAAAAAGATTGAGCACGTCATTTACAATTAACACTGAGGTATTGTCATAGCCACCACACCACTTTGAAACTTGAATGAGTCTGTTACAAAGCTCGCAGGCCGGTAACTTCTGATTCAAAATTTGCTTAAAGGTATTCGCTTCAATGTAATGCGCGCCATCAGACGTCAAAATGAGCCGTTTTATATTACGGTACTTTGGCAAGCCCACTAATTGTGCTTTTAATTCAGGACCAACCCCGACATATTGCAACAAGCCTTTACTTAAATGTACCCCTGCCGCATCTGCATTTTGCCCTGCAAAAGTATCATCTTTAGAATACTGTTTAATACCGTGAGCAAAATTTGCGTATATACGGCTGTCACCCACATTTATAGCTTCAAATTGGCCATGACTATCGTAAATAAAAGCCGATAAGGTCGCGCCGCCGTTACTTTGAAAGAGTGAATAAACATCGGTGTTTGCATCTTCAACAGCCTTTATTAATCGCTCAGCCAAGGAACGCTGTCGATTCCTTATACAACTGCTTATAAATGAACCGATACTTAGGCTAGCACATTGTGCACCTGAGGCCATTCCCCCCATTCCATCACATAAAATCCCAATGATGAAAGAGTGAGTAGCAGATACTTGCACTTGTACGCATGCAACTCTATCTTGATTTTCTGGCCTAATATTGCCGATATCACAACCCATTGCGATTGAAGAATCGAACAAGTCTCTAACAGCTCCTCTTGCAACTGTCCGAGATAACCATAGCTGGATGTGTTCTTTTATAGCCTCTTGTTCCATAGCAGTTTCTTTGTTGCAAGCCCGTACTTAAGTCAATGGTGTCAATATAACGTAACAACCCGCTTTATGGTATGTCCCTCAAGTAAAACGCCCAAAAACAAATCACAGTAACACATCACTGCAACGAGTCAGGGCATGTTCAACATACGCGATGAGAAAGCGGCCTAGCCGTGTTTGTTATGCCGTTAATGCTCCGTTCCCGAGTATATCCACATAGGCTCAGTTTTACCCGCGCGCACAAAACCTAAGGTTTTATAAAAATCTATAGCCTCGCCGTCTGCCGTTAGCATTTGTTGATGCAAATGACCGTATATTGATTGGAACGCTGCCATCATTTTTCGCCCAATACCTTTCCCTTGATAATCCGGATGAACCAGCATGTGAGGATAATAAACTACTAAGTGGCCATCAGATATGGCATTTCCTAAACCGACTAATTTGCCATTAAACCTAGCGGTTACTAAAGAGTGAGAGTTTGTTAATGCAGCCATCAGTTCTACGGGTTTATCAGCAGAAGACCATCCATTCGCCTTATATAAATCGATAACTTCATCTTCATTTATATTCCTGTCGAGATTAACTTCAATGTTCATTCATACTCCATCATTGCCAAACAGTATTACGCCAAACAGTACTTTTGCGGTTTGAGGAAAGGATGTAGAGGTCTCTACATCCTTTCCTCAAACAATTTATTTTCAATAACTTATCAATTTCACGGTAAACTATCGAGCATAAGACTCTAGTTTTATTTGGTTTTATCACATCCCTCACAATTTTCATAGCGGTATGTTTCGCCTCAGCTGAGCTCATTATTAACTAAAAGCGCCTCAGTACGAAGAACACTGTTCGCACGAAGAAAGGCACAGTTCAAGCCTTTAACGTGCGTGTTCTTTACCTTCATATTCTTTGTGAAAGCATCGCGCTTGGTGATGTGGTGAGATTATCCTTTGGGAAGAGGTATTAGTGATTATGGTGGCCTGTAATTTTGAGCAATATGATTTTTGAATATCAGTAATTTTGAGCGCTGTGAAGTTTGAACATCTGTGATTTTGAACGCTGTGATTATTGGGGTTTGAATAACAAAAAGCCCACGGTTAAGTGAGCTTATCAATAACAAGAAGGCTATAAGGCAAAATCCGTTATGGCTTGCTGTCTTCCTCAAGTGTACTCAAGTAGCGTACCAGTTTGGCTAAATCCTCTGGTGTCTTACCCGGGTTCTTTACAAGGTACTTACCGTTAACCACAAGCGAGGGTACGCCGCGAATTTCAGCTAATTGAGCCTGAGTATCATAATTCATCAAGGCGAGCTTAGCGTCTGTCGAATTCATCGCCGCTTCAACCTCTTGTGCATTAAGCCCCTGACTTACAAAAAAGTCTCTTAACTGTTCAGGCCGTGTAAAAGCGCCCTCTTGCTCATGTATACGGGTGAAGATATTACCGTGAACTTGCTTGGTCACATTAAACTTTTGCGCTAGATAGTAAGCCTCCTGACTTAAAATCCAGCTAGTGCGACCAGCACCGACAGGCGTTCGCTCAAATTGAACCTCTTCGCCGAGAAGATCTGCAGTCTGTTTAAAGAATGGATCTTGGCGATAACAGTGGCCGCAATTATATGAAAAGAACTCACGTACTACTGGCGTCGTCGTCTCTGGGATCCCGCCAATTTTGACGTAATCTACACCTTCTTGGTAAGGAGCAGCCGATGCACTTTGCAAAGGCAGCCATAGCATGGCGAAAATAACAAACATTCGACCAAGTGATTGTTTAAACGACTTCATATTTACCCCTAGTTTCAAATTTGGCGTTTATCTCTATTTCAAAAGCCGTTAAGGATTCTATATTAACAGCCGTTAAGGACTCTGTATCACAACAAGTTTAAGGCTCTATATTAAAAACCGTTAAGGACTCTATATTAACAGCCGTTAAGGAGTCTATTGAGAGTTTGAGTCGCATAGCGCTCAACGAACTTGAATGATTAATCTCTGCATTAGTGGCAACTGGTCAGCATATCCATAGGATCACTAAATTGATATTCGAAACTAAATTCTGTCATCAATCTATCACTGTTAATCGACTTACCAGTAAGCTTAGTTGCTGCGCCATCCTTTATAAATTGCGGTATCACTAAGCCTAAGTCACTGGCGGCTTTTGCGTAAAATGCTTCGCGCGTAGGATGAGTCGGTGCGCATACATTATAAATTGTATTCTCAGGTGAACTAAACAATAGCGTCGTCACGGCAACAATGCAGTCATTTAGATGAACAAGGTTCACCGCACTATTGCCACCAGCAAGTTCTGTTTTACCCGCAAGGAAACGCCCGGGATGCCGCTTAGGTCCAACCAGCCCGGCAAATCGAACAATACAGGCATTGTCTTTAGCGGCAAAGAGCGCCTCAGCTTGTAAAAGTTTTTCACTGTTCTCTGAGTGAGCTTTAGCGTCTTGCTCTGTAAGTTCGCCATCGATAGACGGATACACGCCCGTAGTACTCACAAAAATAAGCCTTTTGTAACTGTGATGATCTATGAGTTGGTTTAACTTAGCTAGCCGTGACAAATAGGCATCGGGATCTTTTCTTAACCCCGGAGGAATATTAACCACTAAACAGTCAACAGTCAGTGCCCGGGTTATCTCTGCACTTTTCTCAGCATTTTTCTCTGCACTCGGCTGTTGCAGCTGTGCATCATCTAAATCAAGCTTAAAACCATTAATGCCCTGCTCTTTTAATGCCTGCGCTTGTGCTAACTCCCGCTTACTGCCAAAAACAGTCACACCGCGTTCAACCAAAGCCTTTGCGAGCGGAAGCCCAAACCAACCACAGCCGACAATACAGACTGATTTAATCATATTTTCTGTCTCTGAATTTATAACTCTTAATACGTGTCAGTTTAAAGCACAAGCTAAGAGATAGGCTAGCTTTGTGCTAACAGATAAGGAAACTTGTTATAAGGTGCTGAAGTAAAAGCTTACTGGTGATGTTGCATCGAGTGTTTTGACCGCTGCAGATGAAAGCGCTTCAAGTTTTATTACAGCGACAATCTCTTGCTCTTCTTCGGTTAAAAATCGCAACTGACCATTTTTACCATCAATGCTACAACTCCAGACTATGGGCTTTTTAACCTGAGATGTGGTTACCATCACTTTGGCTACATCACCGCAAGACAGGGTTACTAAGGTTCCTGGCGGGTAGATCCCCAGCACTTTAACTAAAGTCGAAATTAACTTTGGGTCATGTTTATCGACACGGTTCTTAAATAGGTAACCTAGCGCCACTTGTGGCGATCTAGCCTCACCGGCCCTAAGTAAGCGCTCGAAATCATTCGCTAAACTCACCACTTGCGTTTCAATGGCGATTTGCTGCCCCTTCAGTCCATGAGGATAACCGCTACCATCAATCCATTCATGGTGATGCAAAATAATATCTAACACGGCACTTGGAAATAAACCTGACTTATTCAGCATGTCATAGCCAAACTGGGCGTGCATATTTAAGAAATTGGCTTCATGTTCCGATAGATGGCCCTTTTTGCGTCGGATCACGTCCGGTACTTTCTGCTTACCGATATCGTGAAATAGCGCTCCCATGGCAATATCGCGCAACTGTGAGTGAGTCATATCCAGTGCTTGGCCAAGGATCATAGATAACACCGCTACCGATACACCGTGCTGGTTAACCGATATATTGTCGCCCGCATTCACCAACGTTAGGTAAGGAGTTTCCATCTCCTTTAGGTGATCCATTAGCTCTTCAACTAAGGTTGCGGCACTTCGGTAAGCGCCTTGAGGATCGGCGCCTAACTTTGAAAAAGTTGCTCTGCAATCACTCGCGCCCTTGGTAAACCTTTGTTGGCCCATTCGAATAGACTTTCTAACGAGCGCACTATACTCAGCAGCGATCTCTTCTGGGGTTGGGGCGATTTTGACTTTGACTGGTGCAGATTTTTTTGACAGCAACTCAACACCGGAAATCAGGTACACGAATGACACATTAAGCGTTTTAATTAACTCAATGTGTGCTAATTTCTCTATTTCGATACGATTGAATAGAAAAGGATGGTTCGTCCATGAAAGAGGAAGCTTAACGGTCATACCAACTTTCAACTCAGACAAAGGAATTTGCATCTCGGCAGCCTTTGACATTTAAGTCACTCCAGCATCGGCATTTAGGCCGATTTTTATTGCTAACCAATCAGAGTACATAAGCTTAAGCACTCTTTAAACCCACAACTAATACCAAAGCCTAACGGCAATGCTGCTTTAGATCTGAGCCAAGTCGATAATGATTATCTTACTCACTAGACTGCAGACTGGTGTCAACTTTATGACAAATAGAGCTAAATTGACACGTTAAAATTCAATATGAGGGTTTTATTCAAGTGAGTCTGGTTAAAAATACGCTGTTTGAGTATATGTTATTCCTTATTTATCTCATTTTATCGAGAATAACCACAAATTGAATATTGCATACAATATTCAACACCCCTATACTGAAACTGTTTCTTAAGATCGGTCGCCCCGAAGATGATGTTTAAGAAGCAATACTGTCAATTGTCCTTTAACTTGCTAAGTCATAGTCGCAGTTTGATTATTATTTATCTTTAAAGGTTTTTTATTGTAACTCTTTGGATCATATGTACAGAGTGACTCTCTGAATCAAGATTCTTTAGACGCTGCTTGCAGCGTCTTTTTTTTATTCTTTTTCCTTGCTATCATTTTCTTTCCAGTCACTAAAGTACAGCTTCAAACGCTTTGACTTATATAGATATAAACCACTCCAGAATAAGAACAATGCATCTAGCCCTATACTCCAGCTGTACACATAGTATGTATGCAACACACGCTGGATAAGTAAGCCACCATCAATAAATAGCAGCAATACCAGCATCCACTTCATATATGGAAAAACAGGTCGTACCCAGTTAGGCGCACGTTTTCTTTCTGCTATCACGGCGCCATAAACAATGAGGGCTCCTGCACCTGCGGCTAAAGCCAGCAAGAAGTCACTTTTGTGCGGGTAAAATAATTCAACTAAGGCAGCTCTATCGCTGGCTTGAGTCAGTGATGCGATAAACACACACCAACCACGGGCAATAAACACCAGTAACAGATAGAGCATGATTGGCGGTTTTACATGTCCTTTATCATCGAGCCATGTGATATTACTAAAATTCAAACCATTTCCTTTGATTGATGACTCAAGACGACAAGTCAGTGCTTAAGCTAAACCTACTGTTAGATGTGGTGGCAATTAAATGATTTTCAAGCTTTATACCAATTACATTAGGTATTTATTCAATTCAGAAGCGCTTGAGCTTTTCAATTCAAGGCGCATCGATGACAGAATGGTTATTCCCTAGTGAGTCAATGCAAAGCAGAAGTGGAACGCTTGAGCGTTTCCCACTGGCTGGTGATATTTAAAACATGGCAAAGCACTGCATGCTACGCCGGAAACTCTTCATATACGATTACATATATTTAAGAGGTAGAGCGAAGCAGGAGCCCAGAGCCGAGAATAACGATTCGCATCAAATTCCCAACTTGCCCTCAGCCCTTTGAATTCACGCTGAATGAACAGTTCCTTAATCCAATTGGTATTAACAGACAATAAAAAAGCTCCTAGCCAAAGCAGCATAGGAGCGTTTAAATTAATCCAACTCACGTGTTAAATTTATCTCTCTTTTAGAGCAAATCGACCTTAAGCCAAAATAGCAATCAAGGCTTCTTCATCGATAACTTTAACCCCTAGCTCTTGCGCCCTAGTCAGTTTTGACCCTGCCGCGGCACCCGCGACTAAACAATCGGTATTTTTCGATACACTCCCAGCTACCTTAGCACCTAGTGCCTGTAGCTTGGCTTTAGCATCATTGCGGTTTAATTGAGTTAACGTTCCCGTTAATACCCACGTTTGGCCTTTAAGTGATAGATCTTCTTCTGCCACTTCTTCTATTGCAGGCCAATGTACGCCAGCTTCAATCAGCTTATCAATAACGTCAAGATTATGAGGCTGGGCAAAAAAGTGAGCAAGATGGGCCGCCACAATCGTGCCAACATCATCGACCCTAATGAAGGCTTCTTCATTCGCCGACTTAAGTGCATCAAGGGTTTTAAAATAGGCAGCCAAGTTTGCGGCTGTCGCCTCACCCACTTCGCGTATTCCTAATGCATAGAGGAAACGGGCAAAAGTGGTTTGTTTAGCGACATCGATAGCGGCAACAAGTTTAGTCGCAGACTTCATGCCCATGCGCTCTAACATCGTCATGGCAGAGGCGGTCAACTTAAATAGATCGGCAGGGCTTGCAACTAACTCTTTATCAATGAGTTGCTCAACAACTTTATCGCCCATACCATCGATATCTAACGCCTTACGTGATGCAAAATGTTTAATCGCTTCTTTGCGCTGCGCTTCACAAAAGAGTCCACCGGTGCAACGTGCAACCGCTTCACCTTCGACGCGCTCAACTTCGCTGCCACAAACTGGACAATGCGCAGGGAAACAGATCTCTTTGGCATCATCAGGACGCTTTTCAGCCACAACGGCAACAATTTGCGGGATCACGTCACCCGCGCGGCGGATGATGATGGTATCACCGATTTTTACGCCAAGTCGGGCAATTTCATCGGCGTTATGTAAGGTTGCATTTGATACGGTTACGCCACCGACAAACACCGGCTTTAAACGAGCAACCGGCGTGACTGCACCAGTACGCCCCACCTGAAAGTCGACGCCCTCTAATAGGGTCATCTCTTCTTGTGCAGGGAACTTAAATGCTGTTGCCCAGCGCGGTGCTTTTGCTACATAACCTAAACTTAATTGGTGAGCAATTTGGTTAACCTTGATCACCACACCGTCAATTTCGAACTCTAGGCTGCTACGGCGCAGTTGAATATCATTATAATATTCCATCACCTGTGCCACAGACTCGCACACTTTAACTTCTTGGCTAACGGGCACGCCCCATGAGCGCAATTGTTCAAGCTGACCATAATGACTGTCGGCAAGTTCCCAAGACTCAGGCTCCACCACACCTAACGCATAAGCATAAAAGCCTAGAGCGCGGCTCGCGGTGATCTTACTGTCTAACTGGCGCAAACTACCCGCTGCTGCGTTACGTGGGTTAACGAACAATTTCTCACCTTTAGCACGAGCACGTTCATTAAGTGCATCAAATGCCTTGTGCGGCATAATCACCTCACCACGCACTTCAAGTAGCGGCGGAAAGTTAGCGCCACGTAAACGCAATGGGATAGATTTAATTGTGCGCACGTTTTCAGTGATATTCTCGCCAGTCTGGCCGTCACCGCGAGTAGCCGCTCGCTCAAACACACCATCACGGTAAATAATGCTCACTGCAAGACCATCTAGCTTAGGTTCACAACAGTAGCTTAAGCTGCCGGTTTTATCGGTTATACGTTGATTAAACGCAGTAAATTCTTGTTCATCAAATACGTTATCTAGACTGAGCATAGGTTTTAAATGTTTAATTTGCTCAAACTTAGCCAAAGCCTCGCCGCCAACCCTTTGTGTCGGCGAATCAGCTAAACAAAATTGTGGATGCTCATTCTCTAGCGCTTTCAGTCTGTTCAATAAGCGATCGTACTCAGCATCGGGGATCGAGGGGCTGTCATCAACATAGTAGCGATAGTTGTGTTGATTAAGTTCAGCGGTAAGCTGAGCAATTTCAGTTTGAATAGCGTGCATCTTAATGTCCAAATAATAACAAAGGCCGCTGATGCGGCCTTTCAAATATGTATATGTGTTAAAAGCCTAGGCTTGGGATCTGATTTGCCCTGTTCCTCAAAACTTCGCTTTTATGGTTATGCTCAATTTGCGCTTAGGCCTGCGCTCTGATCCGCTGGATATAGTTTTGCTTAGTACTCTCTAACCACTCATCACGGCCACCGTCGAGCACCACACCACCTAAATCATCGGCAATTTGGTGAGCCGAGTTCAGCATAATAGAGAAATTCATTAACGCATCGCCATAACAAGGTAGCGTCATAAACAGCACTACACCTTGCGTGCTAAATTGCTCCATATTATCCGGGTCAAATACGCCAGGCTTAACCATATTCGCCATCGAAAACAGTACCTTTCCAGTACCAGCATTATCTTCATGACGATGGAAAATATTCATATCACCGAACTTGAAGTTAAGTGTTAGCAAACATGGCAATAACTCTGCGCCACTAAGCTCTTCGCCCTCTTTAGCCACAACATGTAAGACCAGCACATCTTGTGGTTCACCTAGCTCATCTGTAGCCGCTTGCTTTGGCTCTTCTACGGTTGCTGGCTCTTGTGCTGCCGGCTTTAAAGGCGCTGGTTGAGGTTCAACGGCAGCTGCAGATAAAGACTCTTCACTTGCAAACAAAGACTCTTGCACTGGCATTTCATCACTAAAAGCCGGATTTTCTGCCGATAGAGACGGTTCTACACGAGCCTTATTCATTTTAGCCGCAGGAGCCTGGCTTAACTCAAACGCTTCTTCAACCGGCTCAGTGAACAGCGGCTCTTGCTCGTTAACATCGCTCGTTGCCGTGTCTACTGACGTTGGCTTGACCACTCTAACTTCACCAATCCCATCGTTATCAAAACCTTCGGCATCGCGACGCTCACGGTTGATATCCGCCATGGGGCTTTGCTTGTATCCCTTAGGTTGCTGTTTTCTAATGGACCAAAAGCCGTGCACAAGTACGGCGATAATGGCTATCGCACCTATAAGAAGCAATACCAGCTGCAAATTTTCCATTGATTACCCTGTATTTCTTATGTTTATCCTGCGTCGGCTAATGCCACCGCTTCATCGATATCAACAGCCACGATGCGCGAAACACCGGGCTCATGCATAGTCACACCGATAAGTTGATCGGCCAATTCCATGGTGATCTTGTTGTGACTAATATATATAAATTGTACGCTTTGGGACATCTCTTTCACCAAACGACAAAAACGTTCGACATTGGCGTCATCCAAAGGTGCATCAACCTCATCCAACATACAAAATGGTGCTGGATTCAATCTAAAAATAGCAAAAACTAATGATAAAGCGGTTAACGCTTTTTCTCCACCAGAAAGAAGGTGAATAGTACTATTCTTCTTACCCGGTGGCCTAGCCATAATGGTCACGCCAGTTTCTAATAGGTCATCGTCGGTTAACGCTAAATATGCGCTTCCGCCACCGAAGACCTTAGGAAACAAGATCCCTAAGTCAGTATTCACTTTATCAAAAGTATCTTTAAAGCGACTCTTGGTCTCTTTATCAATCTTACGAATCGCTTCTTCTAAACTGGTTAGCGCGGCATTAAGGTCGCCATCTTGACTGTCTAAATACAACTTACGTTGATTTTGCTGATCGTACTCTTCAATAGCCGCTAAGTTGATAGCCCCTAAATGTGCTATCTGTGCCCGTAGTCGTTCTAGCTCTTTTTGACGCCACAACATGGTCTTCTTATCGTCTAATGTAGATAATATTAGTTCAACATCAACGTTTTGTTCATTTAACAATCGCTGCTGACTGTCAATTTGACCTTTTATACCTTCACGACGTAACTTTAACGTGCTGGAGGATTGAGTCAAGTCTTCTAACTTTGCAAGCTGTTGTTTTTTATTCGTTCCTGCACTATCGCACAGTTCTTGTAACTCAGCCTGCTGCTGTCTTAAAACCGTTAACGCCTCTTGCTTAATTTGTTGCGCTTGCAGAGCCTGCTCTAATTGTTCTTTAAGGGATTGTGACTGTCCCTCTTCAAGCTCGTTGTCTTTAGCCTCTAATTGCTTATGTAGTTGCAACTCATTTTGTTCAAGCTCTAGCAAACGCTGTTGGTGTTGATTTACTTGCTGTTCAATGAGCACTAACTGAGTGTGTAAGCTCTGCTCACTCATTGAGGTTTGCGTCACTTTGGCTTCTAACTGCTGCCGTAGTGGTTTTAGCTGTGCAACTTTTTCAACCGCTTGTGCTTTTTGCTGCTGACCATGGGTTTTAGCCCGCTGCGTCTGTTCCAGTGTCTCGTTCAGTAACTGATGTTGCAGCTTACGCTGCTCAGCGCTGAGTTCAAAGGCCTGTAACTCTTGCTTAGCTTCAACTAATTCTTGCTCAATTTTTGCGAGTCTAGAAGCGATATCCGTTATCGATTGCTGCTGCGAACGCAGTTGTGAACTTAAACTGGCAAGCTCTATCTGCTTGGTTTGAATCCACTGCTGTTTTTGCTGAGCTTGGCTAACAAGCGGCGCCAGCAATAACTTTATCTCGGCGAGATTTTCGCTTAATCTTGCTAAGCTCGCTTGGCTATTAGCCACACTTTGCTGCAAGGCAATTTGTTCATTTTTAAGCTCGACAATCGAGCCTGCTGCCTGGGTTTTCTCAATGATAAAATCGACACCGATAAGATAACCGTCGGCGGTCGCAATTAACTCGTCATCCTTGAGTGCACTTCGTTGCAATATGGCGTGGTTTTTTGTCTCAACCCAGGTGACATGTTTTAACCAGGGAGCTAGGTTTACCGGCGCCTTGATGGCCGCAAGTTGTGTGCTTCCAGCTTCAAAACCAAACTGCGCTTGATTAGTATCTTTATCTTGGTCATCACCTAGACTATTACGTTGCGAGTCGTCTTGGGGTAATACTGGTGCACTCAATAACCCTGACAATAAAATATCAACGGCGCTTTCCCAGCCGGGAGTAACATCGATCACTTGCCATAGCTCTTGGCTATCACCGTCCTTATCGGCTGGTAATAACTGAGACACGACCGATAGCCGCCCTTGCTCATCTGCAAGTTTGACTTTCAGAGCGTCCTGTTCGGCGAGCAAGGTTTGTTCAGTTTGTTGTTTGGCTTCCAGCTGGAAATTGAGTTCATCGACAATTTCTTGTTCTTGCTCAATAACGCCACTAAGCTCACTCACCTGCTCAGTGATATCTTGCGACGTCAACAGTTCAAGCTCTGCTGCCGTTTGCAGTGTTTGCTCTTCTAGTCTCGCGACCCGTTGATGTTTATTAGCAATATCCGTTTCAGCATGGCTGAGCTGATTACGATTCATCTCAAAGGCAAGGTTTGCCTGAGTATGAGCCTCATTTAAATGAGTTAATTGCTCGCTCAGATAGTCAAGCTGCTCAACTAAGGTAGAAAGCTCGGCATCATGTTCTGCCAATTGCTGTCGCAATAGACTGGCTTCAGGCAAAGCACTGGTTTGCTGCTCAGTTAGCAGAGTTTGTTTTGCTTCATCGTCGGCTAAACGGGCACGGTAAGTGAGCATCTGCGCCGAAAGCTCTTGTAGTCGTAGACTCAGGCTTTCATCCTGTTGCTCACGGTGCTTGAGAGACTGCTCTAACTTCGCGATGTGCGTTTTGGTCAAATAAAAGTCTTCGACCTGATGTGCTTCTTTAGTATCAAGCTCGCTTAGCGTTAAATTGAGCTCTGTTAATCTCAGCTCTATGGTCTGATTTTCAGCCAAAAACTGTGCTTGCTGCACCCCTAACTTACCCAGTTGCTCATCAATTTTTGCGGTTTGCTGCAACAATTCATGATAGCGTGATACCGATAATTCGGCATCGCACTTGCGCTCAGCTTGCTTTAGCTCACGATACTTTTTAGCGGTTTCAGCCTGTTCGGCCAATTTATCTAACTGTTTAGCTAATTCAGAGCGAATATCACCGAGCCTCGCCAAGTTCTCTCGGGTGTGACGAATGCGATTCTCAGTTTCTCGACGACGTTCTTTATAACGAGAGATCCCCGCCGCTTCTTCAATGAAAACCCTTAGGTCTTGAGGCTTGGACTCAATGAGCCGTGAAATAGTGCCCTGCTCAATAATGGCGTAACTTCGGGGCCCAAGACCTGTGCCCATAAAAAGATCGGTAATATCTTTACGGCGGCACTTTTGGTTATTGAGAAAATAGCTAGAATCACCGTCTCGGCTCACTTGGCGTTTAACGGCAATTTCTTGATAACTGGAATACTGGCCAACTAGGCGCCCATCTTGATTGTCAAATAGCAATTCCACGCTGGCAACTGACACGGGACGTCTTGCGGTAGAGCCATTAAAAATAACGTCCGCCATAGAGTCGCCACGCAGATGTTTGGCAGAACTTTCACCCAATACCCAACGCACCGCATCAATCACATTGGATTTGCCGCAGCCGTTCGGGCCAATAATGGCGCTTAGTGGACTCAGTAGAGGTATTTTGGTTGGATCGACAAATGACTTGAATCCGGCAAGTTTAATCTGTTTAAGTCTCATGGTGCCGTTTTGTCATTTCCTCGCTAACATGTTAGCGATTAAGTTCGACGCCTAGCATTGGATAGCTAGCAATCGCATTTATATGGAGTGTAACTTTACCAAAGCTCACTGCATTTTGTAACGCTTTTTATTGATGATTAAGCGCTTTTAACTTGTGATTAAATACCGACTGACTCACAATCGTACGAATATGCATTCTTAACAACGTAATACTTCTATGAATAAAACCAATCAAGTACAAAAAAAAAGCGGTGTTAATTATTTTCTCGATGGCTTTCGTCTAATCAAGCAGCCTGGCCTTAGAAGATTTGTCTTTATTCCACTTTCAATCAATTTATTGTTATTTGGTAGTCTAGTCTATTTTGCCATTGGTCAATTAGAGAGTGTGTTTGCCTGGCTTTCAGGTCAACTTCCCGACTATTTAAGCTGGCTAAACTTTATCTTGTGGCCATTAGCTGTACTAACTTTATTAGTCGTACTGTCGTTTATTTTTAGCTCGGTTATGAACTGGCTTGCCGCCCCTTTTAATGGTTTATTAGCCGAAAAGGTAGAGCAGCAACTTACGGGTAAGCCTCTTAACACCGGTGGCGGTATCGATCTGATTAAAGATCTGCCGCGGATCATGGGCCGAGAGTGGATAAAGCTTAAATATTATCTCCCTAGAGCCATCGTATTCTTACTGCTATTTTGGATCCCTTTTGTAGGGCAAACCGTTGCGCCTATTTTGTGGTTCCTGTTTAGTGCCTGGATGATGGCAATTCAGTATTGTGATTATCCATTTGATAACCATAAAGTGCCGTTTCAGGACATGAAGTTTGCGCTCAATCAGACCAAGGGCAGCAGCTTTAGTTTTGGCGCCGCAGTCACCCTGTTCTCGATGATCCCCATTTTAAACTTTGTGGTCATGCCCGTTGCAATTTGTGGCGCGACGGCCATGTGGGTCGATAAGTATCGCACCGCCTATAAAAACGATGCTATTGCCCCTGAATAACCTAAAAATCATACTTTGAGAAAAAGCAGCCATCAGGCTGCTTTTTCATGGTTGCAATCAAGCTTAAAAGCTAGCTTTGCGCGATACAAACTAGGTTACGTCCAGCACTTTTAGCTTCATACAAACTCGTATCAGCGCGGTTTAGCAACTCATCTACGGTTTCGTTGGCGGTAAACTCTGTTACACCGGTACTGACCGTAATATTTAACGTCCCTTTTGAGGTTTCTATCGGTGTGACCTCAAGTTGCATACGGAATCTGTCGAGCAAGGCATACGCTTTCTCTACATTAAGGCCTTTAAATCCCACCACAAACTCTTCACCACCAATTCGTGCAACCGTAAAATGCTGTGAAAATGACTGCTTCAATCGTGCAGAAAACTCGATTAACACCTCATCACCAACATCATGACCATAGGTATCGTTCACCTTTTTAAAAAAGTCGATATCCAGTAATGCCAACGCTAAAGAACCTTGTTTTTGAGCAATCAAAGTTAACTTTTCTTGATAAAAATTAAAGAAATAGCGACGATTAAACACGTTGGTAAGGTAATCGAGATTCGCCTGTTCCCACAGTTTTGTGACCATGTCTAACGAGTCCAGTGTTGTTAACACCCGGCAATGAAACTCTTCATGCACAAACGGCTTTTGCAGGAAGTCATTCGCACCATTTTTAATAAAGCGTGCTGATAAGCTTTCATCACTGTCGCTAGATAGGCCGATAATGGCGAGTTCTTCGCGGCTCAGTCGCTCCCGCACCTTAATAATCAACCCAAAACCATCCAGCCTTGGCATATTATAATCAGTGATGAGTAAAGTAATGTCGGGGTTATCATTAAGGGTTTCTAGTGCTGCAATTCCGTCGTCAGCTTCAATAACCTGAAATAGATGCTGCTCCAACAGGCTACGAATAAACTTACGGCTAACAACCGAGTCATCGGCAACCAGCACTTTGACACTTTGATTACGGCTTAAACGTTTCACCAGCTTAGCGGTATATTCATAGCTAAAGCGGTTTTCCTTAAATACATAATCCACAATGCCGAGCTGCAATAGTCGAGCGCGCTGCTCGGCGTCCCAGCTACCGGTTAATACAATGCAAGGGATCTGTTTTGCCAACACAAACTTCACTATCTCACCTTCTTGTGCATCAGGAAGGTTTAAGTCTGTGATCGCCACAAAGTACTCATTTTGTGCCAACAGCTCTTTAGCGCTGGCCATATCCGGGGCGACATCGACCTCACAACATAACTCTTGAGTCAGTAAGTGCCGCATTACCCGAGAAACCACTTGGCTATCTTCAACCACTAATATCCGCAAACTTGCTCTCCTTCTTCCCATACTCCTTTTATGTGCAGTTAACGAGCTTCTTAACCGACTCTACATTAATCAATATTTTTGACTGATGTGTTAACTGTACATAATAAAATGGGAGATTTACGCTGTCGCATAATGCATCTACGCGCTTCTTATGGCGGCAAGCTTAACGAATGTTGGTAAAAAACGGTATCCTTATGTCAAATGTTTGCACCATTTTCGATATCAGAGTTAACAAACTTGTTATCAATAGATGCATGTTCCAGTGCCACTTCATGCTTTGTTTTACGCACATCGATAACCACAGTTGCCGAGATTTTATCTTGAATCGCTTGTCTATTAGCATCCCAGTAAATTTGGAAAAAACCCAATAAACCCGTGGTAAAGCCAGCTGCGTAGCCACCATAACGACCAAATGCATCCCAGAGTGAAATTTTAGTGCCATCGAGCTGAATAACACGAATACCAAATAGTTTTTTACCTAAAGTTTGACCATCAAACCAGGCAGTGAACACTGTAAAATAAAAAGCTGCCCAACCAAAGCCTAGACCCAGATCGTTTAACAGGCCTTTTATCCATGCCAGTGGACTGGTTGTCGAGTCCTCATCTTCAATGACTGTTGACTCAGGAAAACCAGCTCCAATCTCAAGCTCTAAGTCTTTGGCTGCTTTAATAATGGTATCTTTATTTATGGCGGGATTGGTACTCATCGCAGTATTTGAATTGATGTTTAAATCATTAACGCCTACATCATCAACACCTAAGCCATTAGCATCTGAGTGATTAACGTCTAGCTTATTGACGGCAGCGTCATGTAAGTCTGAGTCATTAAGATCTGAATCATTAACGTGCGGCGCAACTTGTTCAAGCCCCTGCTGTCGATAAAGCGGTTGCTTCTCAATACTCGAAAGCGGTAACCCTGCGACTAAGTCATTGATGATTTCTGTCTGCTTTGCGGCTGGTAAACTTGATTGAGATAATGCCTGCTCCACTTCGGCCAGCTTCGATTGTGCACAGGCTAAATCCTCACATTGACTCGCCACAAAAACGGCCGGGATGTAGCCTATCATTTCAGTCAAAGTTGCTAAGTCTGCGTCACTATTTTCTGGCTGCAGTTGGTGAAGATTGCTGGTTAGGTCACTGCCTTGTTCAGATAAGTCAGCCGTGACATCGCCATAGTAGCCCACTAGTGCCGAGACCAACGCAAGCAACATCAGTAGGTATAAGCCCCACTTAAACACTCTGCCCACGGTTTTACTCTGTTTTTGGATAATTAACGTACCCAGTACCAGTACAACAAAAATCCAGCCTGCGCTTTCGGCTAATACAGCTACCAACAGTCCATCGACCATCATAGCTAAGCCTCGCTTAACCGGACTTGCTAATGGCAAGTAAAGAATATTGGGCGCCACATCAAAGGCAAATGGTGTTACCCAGGTCTTAGGATCATCCTGCTTAGTTATTTTCTGCTGGTTCATCAAAACCCTCATCACCTTTTACAATAGGCATATAAACCGTTAATTTTATTGAATGTAATCGACTTGACTTACACAACATTAACATAATATTTTTTGTTTAAACCTGACGTTTATGTATAACAGCAAACGCTTTAATAACTAAAAAGCATAATGAAGAACAAACTATCACTTCTATTGCTGTGAAAGCCTATTATGATTTAGCTGAGCATATAAAGGAGCAAGCAATCCATGAGCAAAATTTTTGAAGATAATTCACAAACAATTGGTAACACCCCTCTTGTCCGTCTAAATCGTGTGAGCAATGGTAGAGTGCTTGCTAAAGTAGAAGCGCGTAACCCAAGTTTCAGTGTTAAGTGCCGTATCGGTGCCAATATGATTTGGGATGCAGAGAAAAAAGGTCTGCTGACTCAAGAGCAAGAGCTTATTGAGCCAACGTCAGGCAATACTGGTATCGCTCTAGCATATGTTGCTGCCGCTCGCGGATACAAATTGACTTTAACTATGCCAAACACCATGAGTTTAGAGCGTAGAAAATTACTTAAAGCACTTGGCGCTAACCTTGTTTTGACTGAAGGCGCTAAGGGCATGAAGGGCGCTATTGATAAAGCGGAAGAGATCCGTCAATCAGATCCTGAAAAGTATGTCCTATTACAGCAGTTTAATAACCCTGCTAACCCAGAAATTCACGAAAAAACGACTGGACCAGAAATTTGGAATGACACCGACGGTGAAGTCGATGTTGTTGTTGCGGGTGTCGGTACGGGCGGTACAATTACCGGCGTGAGCCGCTATATTAAAAACACTCAAGGTAAGGCGATTACATCGGTTGCTGTTGAGCCTGTTGACTCACCCGTTATCGCACAAACTTTAGCTGGCCAAACGGTACAACCTGGACCTCACAAGATCCAAGGTATTGGCGCTGGCTTCATCCCTGGAAACTTAGATCTAACCCTTATTGATCGCGTTGAAGCGGTAACCAATGAAGAGTCTATTGAAATGGCTCAACGTTTGATGAAAGAGGAAGGGATCTTAGTGGGTATTTCTTCGGGCGCAGCTGTAGTAGCCGCTAACCGTATCGCTGCATTACCTGAATTTGAAGGCAAGAATATCGTAGTTATTCTACCTTCAGCAGCAGAGCGTTACTTATCATCAGCCCTGTTCCAAGGCCAGTTTAGCGACGCTGAAAACGTACAGTAAACTGTAGCCAATTGCCAAGAAACCCAAGCATTAGCTTGGGTTTTTTATTGCTTTGACTGTAATCGCTTTAACTATGTGGTTCACACTCGAGCGAATAATTTCCAACATCTCTTTTTCGTCGATACTGCCGCGAATAAGATATTGATATTCTAGCAACTTAATAATCGCTAATATTTGATATGCATCCGCATGAGCGGTACAAGAACCCATAGTGCTAAAAAATGTCTTAATGCTGGTCTGAAACGTCTCATCTAATAAGCTGATGGCCAAAGCAAGCTGCGGATTACGCAATGCTTCTTCATGGAATGCAAGCTCAAGTATTCTATCGTCTCGATGTGATAACTGCTCTTTTATATGCTCGCCAATGAATTGGCTTAAATGATCAATAATAAATGCTTTGACCTGTTGCTCATCAGCCCTTTGCTGCTCCAATATGACACTTTCTACCAACGCGTAACTATTTTGTTCTAATGCCTTATTCATCCACAAGGTTTTTTCAGCAAAATAGGTTAACGAATCACTGATCAGATCTTTAATGTCATCGAAATAATAGGTGGTTGAAGAGAGCGGTACATTAGCCTCACTGGCCACTGCGCGATGACGAACACCACGGATCCCCTCTTTGACGATTAACCGTAAGGTGGCTTCTAAAATTTCTATACGCCGAGCTTGGCCATCACTGCGGCTTGATTGTCGACCGACATAGGTCAGAGGTACGAGCATATCAACTTCCTTCAGACTAAAAATACGCAGGGTTCACCATTAATCTCGCTTCATACCTTGTGAGGCACACAGGTAAGCGTCTGAAGTCAGATCAACTTCAAACAATAAACAAACTGTAACATGTAAAATTTGGCTCCACTAATACTCTAGAAGCTTAACTTGGTTTAACTTATGTCTTTTTATCGCTCCCCCCTTTCTATTAGTGCTTTTGATGCAAAGTTTGAAGCACAAAAAATTGCTTTTGCACCAATTAGCTTTCAAGTAGCACGCTGTCTTCTAAAATTTAACCTTTTACAATTCATCTCCGAAAGCGGCGATAAAGGCTGCTGCGTAAATAGCTTGGCACAGCAATCTGAGTTATCAGCGTATGCTGTGGGAGTATTGGTCGATATGGGACTCAGTATGGGTCTGCTCTATTTAAATGAAGACGCTTATGTATTAGATAAAATTGGCCATTTTTTGCTGCATGATGATATGGCAAAAACCAACTTAAACTTTACCCATGATGTGTGCTATCAAGGTTTATTTGAACTAGAAGCGTCGTTAAAAGAAGGTAAGCCTAAAGGATTAAGCTCCCTTGGCGACTGGCCAACGATTTACCCAGGTTTGAGTCAACTTCCCGATGAGATAAAAAAAAGCTGGTTTGAGTTTGATCACTACTACTCAGATCATGCGTTTGAATCGCTGCTTCCTTTAATTTTTCAAGCTAAACCCAAACATATTGTCGATGTGGGCGGTAATACTGGCAAATGGGCATTGGCCTGCACAGGCTATGACAGCCAGGTCCAGATCACCATTATGGATCTGCCCGGTCAATTACAGGTCGCAATGGAAAACGCAGTGAATGCCGGAGTATCTGACCGAGTTAATGCCTATGTCACCGATCTGCTCGATGAAAATAAACCCTTTTGTGAAAAGGGTGATCTTTATTGGATGAGCCAATTCTTAGATTGTTTCTCCGAAGCTGAAATCCTGAGTATTTTAAAACGTGCTGCATCGGTCATGCAGCCAGGCAGTGAACTTTGTATCTTAGAAACCTTCTGGGATCGTCAGCCCTTTGAGGCCGGTGCTTATTGCGTCAACGCAACCTCTTTATACTTTACCGCCATCGCCAACGGCAACAGCCGCATGTATCACAGTAAAACCTTACTTAAGCTAATCAGCCAAGCAGGGCTCTTTGTTGATGAAGATATTGACAACATTGGTCTAGGCCACACCTTACTCCGTTGTAAGCTCAAGCCTTAATCACCTAATAAAACCATCAGTCAAAATCAAGAACCAAGAATCGGGCCAACTTCATCAATAAAATTGAAGTTAAGATTAATTTAGTTTCAATTTTAATTACCAAGTAACGGTTCTAAAATAAGCTTATAAGATTGATTCCAGGATAATACTATGGCCACATCACACACAAAATTAAGACACCGAGTATCACGTTTACCTAGCCCTATGGCAGGCCTTGCACTGGCTATTGGTAGCTTAGGTTGGGCATGGGAAAGTATGATGCCGAGTTTTGGTGGTCAGGCTCAATTAGCTGGCGCTTCAATCGCGAGTGTTATGTTATTGATGTTAGTCGCCAAATTCGTGCTTCACCCCAAAGTGCTGATGCAAGAATTAACTCATCCTGTCGTGGGTAGTGTCATCCCTACTTTTGCGATGGGACTCATGGTGGTTTCAGCTGCCATCGGGCACTTTAATCACAGTATTGCTGTAGTAATATGGTTATTAGCGATTGGCATTCATATGGTATTTTTAACCTTATTCGTCTATTACCGTGCCATCGATTTTAAACTCGACCATATGGTACCAAGTTGGTTTGTGCCACCTATCGGTATTATTGTTGCCGCAGTCTCTTTTCCTCATGGTGCTGAAATGCAGTATCAATGGTTAGCAGATGCAATTCTTACCTTTGGCATGCTGAGCTATCTAGTGATGCTGCCTATCATGCTCTATCGTTTGATCTTCTGTGAACCCATTGCTGAAGCCGCTAAACCTACCATCGCAATTTTAGCTGCACCCGCTAGCCTTTCTTTGGCTGGTTACTTAACAATTTCAGCTCAACCTTCATTGATTATAGTGGGTGTATTACTCACGCTTGCATTGCTAATGACCAGCGTAATTTATTTGGCTTTCTTTCACTTACTCCGATTGCCTTTCTCACCAGGTTACGCCGCATTCACCTTTCCTATGGTTATTGGTGCTACAGCTTTATTTAAAACCGTTAACTGGGTCGTTGCAACATACGGTAGCAGTGCGCTCTCTTTTGACTTACTCATCGCTGCAAAATTTGAGCTTATCGTTGCAACGCTCGTTGTTACCTATGTTGCGATAAAATACTTAATCCATTATAAGGCAAGCATTCTTGGTCGAGTTACAGCTTAAAAAATGATGTTAATTACGCCACTTAGGTGTTCCTCATTTAGCCTTTAAAACCGGTAAACTAAATGTAACATTTACCATCAACACCTACTCCCCGAAACCCTAAGTGTGACCACCATCACACTTAGGGTTTTTTATATAGGACGCTACACTAACGCGTATACAGCTTAACACTCAGCAAAAACACACCAACATCAGCAACAGTAAGTGCCACAAGTAAAAACAAAACGATCACACCAAGTAAACCTTCACAACAAAATAGACAACAGCAACACCAACTTAATTACACGAAAAACACCGAAGTCACAACACAGTTACGAGCATGTTACTCACTCGTAAACTAACGTAAAGACTTGCGCACACAACACCTGTAAATAGCATGTTGCCCCAGTTATTTAGTTGTGCTTACATCCACTCTCGGGACCTCTTTTTAAATACATTTGCAACATCTTAAGAAGCAGAACCTAAACAAAACATATAACTATTATAAGTTCCAAGGGAGTAAACAATATGAAGCGTAACTCAAGATTGGCCAAAGCGATCCGCTTTGCGTTAGCAACAGGTGCAGCGGCTGCTGCACTAAGCTCGCCAGTAGTACTTGCAGCAACTGATGATGAAAATGTAGAACGCATCCAGGTGACGGGTTCTCGTATTCAGCGTAGCGATATGGAAACAGCAACACCTGTTACAGTGTTAAGTGCTGATGAAATGGCTAATCAGGGCTTCACTAGCATTCAAGATGCCTTAGAAAGCTTAACCTCATCTACAGGTGCTATGACGACGCAATCAGTTCATGGCTTCACACCTGCCGCTTCTTCTATTAGCCTTCGCGGCGCAGGTGCAAACCGTACATTGACACTGATCAATGGCAAAAGATTAAACCAATATCCAAAGCCCGCTGGCGGTACTGATAATTTCGTTGATACAGCAAACCTGCCGATGGAAGCAGTTCAACGTATTGAGATCTTGCAGTCAGGCGGTTCAGCTATTTATGGTGCCGATGCCGTTGGTGGTGTCATCAATATCATCTTGAAAAAAGATTTCGAAGGTGTTGCGGTTAAATACCGTCACGGCGATACAACAAATGGTGGCGGAGGCAACGATCGCGTTGCACTATCGATAGGTGCTTCTTCTGACAAAGGTAACGTTTCAAGCTTTATCGAATTTACAGACAATGAGTCACTAAAAGCAACAGATAGAGAAAACTTCGGTTTACATACTGACAAAGTCCCTCACAGTGACTTTTCAAGCTACAGTTCATACGGTGCCAGAATCGCAGGTGTAGCTGTAGATGGTGTGACACCAACGGGTCAACGCGTACTGACCCCTGCCGAATGTGAAGCTGGTGGTTTCCTATGGACTGGTAGCACTTGTGGATTCGACCGTTCTCAATGGCGTGACTTACAACCAGAAAGCACACGCTTTATCAGCTCAACCATCTTTAACTATGAACTTGCTGAAGATGTAACTTTTGTGGGTCGTTTAGATTTTGCAGAAGCTAAATCTGTTACTAATATCGAACCTTCTGCAATCGATGACTACGATATTGCTGTTGATGGCGATCAATTAACGGTTAGCTATGGCCAAGTTGGCGCAGATAACTACCTCAGCAAGGTCTTTGATGATAAGTCAACCGCACTAAACGGTGACTTTGCCAATGCTGAAGATGGTGATTACTACTATGCTCGTCGCTTACATGAATTAGGTAACCGCACAACTGAAACCAAGACCCGCAACTATTTCTTCACCGCTGGTCTTGAAGGCATGATTGCTGATGAATATAGCTGGGATGCATCAGTTAACTATGGCCGCACCAGTGTTGATGTATTTGGCAACGGTAACGCGACTGTGGCTGGTATGTTTAACTACATAACTGCCGGTGAGAATGGTAACTCTCTACTAGAAAACATGTCTGCAGAAGATGCAGAAAGAGCATCTTACAGCTCTTTTGAGCGCGCTCAATCAACACAGAAGAACATTCAAGCAAATATCACAGGCGCACTATTTGATATGGACGCTGGCGAGGTGATGTTCGCATACGGTGCTGAATACACGATACAAGACTACTCAACAGACTCAGACTCTGAATCTAAAAACGGTAACATCTTAGGTAAAGGCGGTTCGTCAGGTGCTGGTGAGCGTAAAAACTGGGCAACCTATGCAGAATTGAGTATTCCAGTGCTGGATGACTTAACCATTGATGCGGCGCTTCGTTATGACCACTATGACAATTTTGGTGGTAACCTTTCACCACAAATCGCAGTTGAGTATCGTCCATTAAGAGAGCTACTTGTTCGTGGTTCTTGGAGCTCAGTTTTCCGCGCTCCAGATATGCACCGCGTATATGGCGATCCTACAAACGGCTTTAACACCGTTATTGACTTTAAGCAGTGCCAAGCGATGGGCGGAACACCAGGTACAAGTTACCCAGATGAAAACCTCAATGCTATCTGTAATGAACTTCACATCGATACCACAACTGGTGCTAACCAAGACTTAGAAGCTGAAACAGGTTACACAGCAAACATTGGCGCGGTATGGGGCGGAGATTCATTTAACGCATCGTTCGATCTTTGGGAGTGGAAGCTTGACGACATGGTAAGTGACATCAGTGCTTCACAAGCTGCTCGTGAATATGAGCTGTATGAAGACATGATCACCCGTGACGATAATGGCACCATTACTCATATCAATGCAACAGCCCAAAACTTGGCGTACCAAGAAGTACGTGGTTTTGATTTAACTGCTGGCTATAACTGGGATCTAAATAATTTTGGTGAACTAAAGCTTAACTTTAGCGGTACCTATATCTTGAATTCAGAGTATCAGCTAACTCAGAGCGACCCTATTGAAGATGATATCGAAAACGGTGGTTTGCCACAGTACCGTGCCAACTTAGTACTTGGTTATTTCATTGAAGACTTTGAGGCGACACTTGGCGCTTACCACACTGCGCGCATGCACGGTTCACAATATAAGTCTTTCAAAGAAGCTGCAGAAGCCGCAGGCGATGTATTTATTGAAGAGGACCATGAAGTTGCCTCGCAAACTAAGTGGAACCTAACGACAGGTTACACCATCTCTGATTCAATAAAAGTTAAAGCGGGTGTTGTTAACTTGCTTGATGCAGGCCCTAACTTTGACCCAACTGCAACATCATGGCCGCACTACCCACGCAGCATATACAATGCACGTGGTCGTGAGTGGTTTGTTGAAGGTGAAGTGAAGTTCTAAGCAAGCACTTACTTAAGAGCTAACTATCGCTTTACTCACACTAAAAACGGCATCCTAAGATGCCGTTTTTTATCAGTTCATTTTACGTTTCAATCTATTCTCGCTTAACTAAATCCCATATAGTGCGCAGCGATAACAATCACGCTCGATACAGTAAATAACGCCAACATAAAGCGCCAAATAAACTTAAGCCACTGCCCCCAATCCACTCGACATACACCCAGAGTTGCCATCAAGGTTGCAGACGTTGGCACTAGAACGTTAGTAAAGCCATCACCTAGCTGAAAAGCCAATACGGCAACTTGACGTGTGACACCTACAAGGTCAGCCAGCGGTGCCATGAGTGGCATGGTGAGTGCAGCCTGACCTGAACCAGAGGTCACAAAGAAATTAAACACCGACTGAAACACAAACATAAACCAAGCTGACATCACACTTGGCAGCTGACCGATAAACTCACCTGCGGCGCTTAAAATGGTATTCAATACACTTGGTGTTTTAGCATCACCACCACCTAGTAACAACAAAATACCAGATGCACAACCCACTAACACAGCAGGTTCAAGCATGGTGGCAGCGCCCTGCTTAAAGCTCACTGCAACGGTGTTAATATTCATGTTATTTAGCTTAAACAGCACACCGATTAAACCGACGATAATACCCATGGTAAAAAACTGACTGGCTATTTCGGGGATAAACCAAGCCTTTGCTATCACCCCCCAGATGATCCACGCAACGGTCACAACGATAGTCGATAACACTAAGATATCACC
This sequence comes from Shewanella sp. 0m-6, assembly GCF_052977325.1. Classification (NCBI taxonomy): domain Bacteria; kingdom Pseudomonadati; phylum Pseudomonadota; class Gammaproteobacteria; order Alteromonadales; family Shewanellaceae; genus Shewanella; species Shewanella sp. 0m-6. Next base: position 30,564 of record NZ_JBRIMD010000021.1, on the reverse strand, counting down.
AAGATTAAAGCGGCTCTCTAAATTGGCCTGCTTTTGGTTTTCTCTAAAATAACTATCACTTTGATAACTGAAAGAGTGCTCAGGTTTGGCTTTTACTTTTGCACCATAACGCATGGTGAAGATTACGCCCATCAAGGTAAAACCTGTCCACATAATAAAGCGCATGCCCGAGCCCGATAATACAGGTACGCCAGCAATGCCTTGTGCAATAGCAACGCTAAACGGGTTCATCCAAGATGCGGCAAAGCCAATTTGAGTTGCCACATAGGTGACCATTACAGTGGTGATGCCGTCATAGCCTAAACGGATCATTAACGGGCAGATAATAATGGCAAAGGCTATCGCCTCCTCCCCCATACCAAATACCGCACCGCCAAGTGAAAACAGGATAAATATAACCGGAATAAACAAGCCTTCTTTGCCACGTGTGGCATCTATTAGCTTCAAAATCCCGTTATCTATGGTACCTGTTGCCATCACAATGCCAAAAGCGCCGCCAATCACGAGCATAAACATGATCACGCCAATGGCGCTGCCCCACTTAGACCCTGAAACGAGACCTTCGAAGGCAAAATTAAAAAAGCCAACGCCTCCATGGCCTTCAAATAACGCAACAGGCTGTAGAATAGGCTCGCCCAGTTCATCAACTTCATACGTAAAAGAATTGGGATCAATAACGCTTCGACTCTTCTCTACCCCATCAACAACATAGCTGACATCTTGAGTCTGAAACGAGCCAATTGGAACAAAGTAGGTCAAAATCGCAGCCGCGATTGCAACAAAAAAGATAATGACTAAGGTATCAGGCATTTGCCATGATTTACGCAGTTGAGAGGCTTGCTCAGATGATTGAGCAACACCATGACTAACCGTTTGATTAGTTGTGTCATTTGAAGTACTAACAGGGTCCATTATGCCACCATTTTATTATTATATGGCGGCAAATATAAACCAATGGCCAACCCTTTTCCAGCAATGGGTTAACCTTAGACAGCTTACTGCTTACCCTAGTCTTACAATATGCTTACAACAGGCTTGCAATACAGCTTAATAATCATTCTGCAGTGAACGTTTTGCTCGTGATAACTGTATGACATGACTAATCACTAACATCAATAGCGAGAATAGCAGCGCGGGGACAATAGGATGAATATTGAATGTCAGTGGTGCTTGCCACTGCAGCGCGAGATAACTTGCCATACCACTGCACATCGCCACTAAAGCGCTTTGCCCATTCACACTAGGCCAAAATAACCCGGCTATAATCGGCCATAAAAATACCGCTTGCAGTGCACCAAAAGCCGCAAGATTAATCCAAACAATCATATCCGGCGGTTTTATTGCCCAAAAGCAGGCTAAGGCAGTGATCAGTACCATCACTACTTGAGTCAAACGAACTTGAGCTGTTGAACTCATCTTCGGTCGGGTTTTCACCACGCCGTCACGCACAATGCTTACCGCTGATTGGAGCAACATTGAATCAACCGATGACATGACCGCAGCAATCGGCGCCGCTAATAAAATACCCGCCCAAAATGGGCTCATTAACTCTGCAATTAAGGTGGGCATAATTTCATCGGGAACTGAAAGGTTTGGAAATAATGCACGCCCTAAAAATCCACAAAGATGCGGCAGTAATGTCATCAAGAAACAGATTAACGTTCCCCAAATCATACCGCGCTTTAATGATTGGTTATCTTTAACTGCGAGTAACCTGACAATCGTGTGTGGCAAGCCCATTGTACCAAAACAGATCAATACCCAAAATGAGAGCATCATTGGCCAACCAAGATAGTCACCCATGCCGTGAGGGCTAAGTAACTGAGGTGCTTTTGCCGTTTCCTCGCTAAGCTGCGCACTGAGCTCTGGCTGCGTAAGGATCACCAGTAGTAATATCATCAGTCCCACTAACATCACCATACCCTGCAGTGCATCGGTAAGCACCACAGCTCTAAAGCCACCAGTAATTGTGTAAGCCATTACCGTGATGACAAATACCGCTAGGCCTAACTCGTAGCTAATGCCTGTCACACCAGAAAGTAACCGCGCACCACCTATAAATTGCACCGAAATCATGGCAATAAAGCCGACGACTAAGCTCAACATGGCAATAATGCTTAATCCTGTGCTTTTATAGCGAATATCTAGCCATTCAATAATGGTGCTGTATTGCTTTTTTTGCGCAAGAAATTTAGGCCCTAAAACCCCCAGAGTAAGAATAACCACAGGTACTTGAATAAGTGCTAACCAAACCCAGCCCAAACCAAACTTATACGCCGCCCCTGGCCCCCCAATAAAAGAGCCTGCGCTGGTATAAGTTGCAACTAAGGTGAGTGCCAGTAACGGCCCCCCCAAAAACGGACCGCCTATGAAGAAGCGCTTGGCTTTATCTTCATGCAGTGCCTGAGATTGTTTAGATTGACGTGCGCTCCATACACGGGTGACAACCAGGCTCAAAGCGAGATAAATAAGCACGGGAAGCAAACTAGTCATCTTGTTTGTCAGCCATATTGGTCAGGAAAAAGCTAAGACTTACTATCAATAAAATTGGTGCTGCAATACAGGAAAACCAAAACCATAGGGGTAAACCGAACCAACTTCCCAGTTCTCTCAGCCATAAAGGGCCAAAGCACCAGAGAAAAAAGTAACTAAAGGTCAGCACGAGTGAGGTTTTTGTAAGCAAGCGCATATAATTGCAGGCAGTCACGCAATGGAAGAGTTAGGCGCGGGATTTTAATCAATATTAATGAGTGATACCAGCAGCCGCTGACAAACAGCGTTAGAAACATGATGGGAAAACAAACTAACCATTAAATTATTGCGTAATGTCACAATTAATCGCTGCGACTTCAGTATTAAGCATGCCATAAACTATTTGATGGGTAAAAAAAAGCAGCTCATAAAAATGAACTGCTTGTTTTCGAATGCGGCTATTAGCCTACTCGCTTAATTGTCAGCGTTCGTCTTTGGCGCAATCTGCTGTGGATTGTCTTGAGCAGAATAACGATTAGCGCCATTCTCTATCATCCAATAGCCTAAACCTATAAACACACCACCACCAACAATGTTACCTAAGGTGACAGGGATAAGGTTATTTAGAACAAAATTCATTACGGTCAAATCAGCAAATTGCTCACGGCTGATATTCAACGCTTCAAACCAAGCAGGATCGGCCAACTGTTGAATTGCAATCCCTAACGGAACCATAAACATATTGGCAATGCTATGCTCGAAACCACTGCTTACGAACATAGCAACGGGTAACATAATGAGTACAACTTTTGTCAGTACATCTTTAGTGGCGAATGTCATCCACACCCCAAGACACACCATAATATTACACAAAATGCCCAATACAAAAGCTTGGGTCCAGGTGTGGTGTAATTTGTGCTGTGCAATGTTCAGTGCACTCAAGCCCCAACGACCACCATCAAGCTGATACATACCAGCCAGAGTGATCAGTAACACCATGAGCATAGCGCCAACAAAGTTACCAGCATAAACTCTAGCCCAACACTTCAGCAATGCGATATGACCCACACGTTTTTGAGCCCACGCCACGCTACTTAGCACGGTACTGGTAAACAGTTCTCCCCCGCAAACCACAACAAGGATTAAACCTAAACTGAAAGCGAGTCCGCCAACGAAACGCGTTAGCCCCCAAGAACCGTCGCTACCTGTAGTAACAGTAATGTAAAAAACAAACGCTAAAGCAATAAATGCACCTGCAAATATCGCTAGGCCAAAAGATTGCCATTTAGATTTGGTTACTTTATCTGCACCGTAGAGGGCAGCTTGTTGAGTAAGACTCACCTTAGCCGCAGGGTTAGCATTAGACGTTTGAAGTGAACCTTCTACCTGAACACTTTGACTTTGCTGATTATTAACTGTCATTGTGCCCACCTAAAGCCACTAACTTTGTCAAAACTGCATACAAATCGCATAAACTTTCTCCACAACACCCGTAATCATCAATCACGTACTATAAAATAAGCCTAGAAATAACTTGTGTAAAATCAATGACAATCAGTTAATAGATAAACCCGAAAGGTAAATTGGTCTGACCAATTGCATTTTAAGTTTGGTAAGATAACATAGCTGCAAACTAAAGGCATTAAAAACGCCTTACTAATATAGGGAAATATAATCATAGTTTAATCTAGATCTAACTCTGTCTATTTTATTGTACTGGATCTCAAAGTTAACAAACTAAAAAGCAGTGTTCAGCGCTCAGTGAACAGTACTAACCTCTATCTACCACGCAGCCAAACCGTTCCAGTTACACAACAATCTAATGACTTTATCTTGCTCACTTATCCGCATAGGGTAACGTAAAATAACGAGGCCGTAGGCACAACGCTTGATCTCCATTTTTTGTAATAGCTTAGCTCCTATATTTTGGTTCCATAGCCAAAATAGAATGCAACAGCCAGAGTTAGATTTAGATTGATTTACACTAACCCAATAAACCACTCGTGCTAGCAGAGCTATTTTTTAGCCGATACAAAAGACTGATAATGTAGCAACAATAGCAAGATATTAATCTACTCAGCCCTTACCATAGAGGTCAAAAACACCAGACGACCTCGCTTTGACACAGCAAAGCGAAACCATTAACGCCTTCAAAAACCTTGTGGTTAAGCCTTAGAAACAAATGTTTATTATATGCAATCCATGCAATCTTTCGTGCGCGCACCACTATAAAGCTTAGAAATACACTCAACGCTTTGCCGCTTCAGATAATGACTATCACATTGTTAACTGCCTTAACTTGGCGTTTATTTCATCTATAATTCATACCGCCGTCACATAATAAGGCATCTATATGGCCTTTAATCTAATGAGATTTATCGCCGTTCGATTTTTTAATGGCTAGTGTTAGGTGACTTTACACTAGACGAAAAATCACTTGCGAAAATCAGACCAGTTTTAAACTCAAGCAAATAAGATCGGGCGTTAAAACCTCGTTCGCGCAAAAAGTGCTACCTTGGTAACAGTTTTTGCATTTCTCAAGCAATTGGAAGCTGATTTAAGTGCAGCGCATCCTAGGTTATGCTAATATATTCATGGTTAATTGGTCTTACCAATTCCACATCTTCAGTCAGAATATATACTGGGGAACGAAAGATGGTTAACCAATACAGATTACAATGAAGTGAATTCACTTCGAAAACGCGCCAAGTTAAATTAGGCTTCCAGCCTTTTGGGGCGTTTAAGACTTAGCTATTGGTGTATCGCACGCCTCGTTTTTGAGCCTTATCGATACCCAATAACCTTTATCTAAAACAGAAGGTAATAGTACGATGACCGATAAAACTGAACAGTTTGCAACCGCGTGGGAAGGTTTCACCGCTGGCGATTGGAAAACTGAAGTCAATGTGCGTGACTTTATTCAAGCTAACTACACTCCTTATGAAGGCGATGAGTCTTTCCTAGCTGGTGCTACTGAAGCAACAACCGAACTTTGGGACAAAGTTATGGTTGGCATTAAGGAAGAGAACCGCACTCACGCACCTGTTGATTTTGATACTTCACGTGTATCAACAATCACTTCTCACGAAGCCGGTTACATTACTAAAGATCTAGAAACTATCGTTGGTCTGCAAACTGAAGCGCCACTAAAGCGTGCTATGTTGCCTAACGGTGGTATTCGTATGGTTGAAAGTTCTTGTGCTGCATACGGCCGCGAACTAGATGCTGACGTTAAGTACGTATACTCAGAACTACGTAAGACACACAACCAAGGTGTGTTTGACATCTACACTCCAGAAATCATGCGTTGTCGTAAGTCTGGCGTATTGACTGGTTTACCAGATGCATATGGCCGTGGCCGTATCATTGGTGATTACCGTCGTATCGCACTATACGGTATTGATTTCCTAATGGCAGACAAGTTTGCTCAATTCGGATCTCTACAGTCTGATTTCGAAACTGGCGTAGACTTGTCTTACACTATGCAACTTCGTGAAGAAATTGCAGAACAGCACAAAGCACTAGGTCAAATGAAGAAGATGGCAGCAAGCTACGGCTTCGACATCTCTCTACCTGCGACTAACGCTAAAGAAGCTATCCAGTGGACTTACTTCGGCTACCTAGCTGCAGTTAAGAGCCAGAACGGCGCGGCTATGTCTTTAGGTCGTACTTCTAGCTTCCTAGATGTGTTCATCGAACGCGATCTTAAGAATGGCACATTGACTGAGCAAGAAGCTCAAGAAATGGTTGACCATTTCGTAATGAAGCTACGTATGGTTCGTTTCCTACGTACTCCAGAATACGATGAGTTATTCTCTGGCGACCCAATCTGGGCAACAGAGTCTATCGCGGGTATGGGTCTTGACGGTCGTACACTTGTTACTAAGTCAAGCTTCCGTTTCTTGCACACTCTATACAACATGGGTCCTAGCCCAGAGCCAAACATCACGGTTCTATGGTCTGAGCAGTTACCACTAAACTTCAAGAAGTACGCGGCTAAAGTATCTATCGATACTAGCTCTATCCAGTACGAAAACGATGACCTAATGCGTCCAGATTTCGAATCTGACGATTACGCTATCGCTTGTTGTGTTAGCCCAATGGTTGTTGGTAAGCACATGCAGTTCTTCGGCGCGCGTGCCAACCTTGCCAAGACGATGCTTTACGCTATTAACGGTGGTGTTGACGAAAAACTTAACGCTCAAATCGGTCCTAAGTCTGCTCCAATCACAGACGAAGTACTGAACTATGATGACGTTATGGGTCGTTTAGACACTATGATGGACTGGCTTGCTACACAGTATGTGTCTGCACTTAACGCTATCCACTTCATGCACGACAAGTACTCTTATGAAGCTGCTCTAATGGCGCTTCATGACCGTGACGTACGTCGTACTATGGCGTGTGGTATCGCAGGTCTTTCTATCACTGCTGACTCACTTGCTGCGATTAAGTACGCAACAGTTAAGCCAATCCGTGATGAAAATGGCATTGCTGTTGATTTCGACATCGAAGGCGACTATCCAAAGTTCGGTAACAACGACCCACGTGTTGATGATATCGCAACTGAATTGGTTGAGCGCTTCATGGCGAAGATCCGTAACATGAAGATGTACCGTAACGCGATCCCAACACAGTCTATCTTAACTATTACCTCTAACGTGGTTTATGGTAAGAAGACAGGTAACACACCTGACGGTCGTCGTTCTGGCGCACCATTCGCTCCAGGTGCTAACCCAATGCACGGTCGTGATGAGAAAGGCGCAATTGCTTCTTTAACATCAGTTGCTAAACTACCATTTGCTCACGCACAAGACGGTATTTCTTACACATTCTCTATCGTTCCTAACGCGTTAGGTAAAGATGATGATGCACGTAAGACTAACCTTGCAGCGCTTATGGATGGTTACTTCGCACATAACGATAGCCGTGAAGGTGGTCAACACTTAAACGTTAACGTAATGAACCGCGAAATGCTTGAAGATGCCGTGGTTAACCCAGACAAGTACCCACAGCTGACAATTCGTGTTTCTGGTTATGCAGTACGCTTTAACTCACTAACACCAGAGCAACAGCAAGACGTTATTACCCGTACCTTTACTAAAGGTCTGTAAGTTAATTTAAGTGTCGATTCGGCTGATGTTGTGCAAAGCACACGTCAGCCTAACAGGAGTATCAATGGCAGTTATCGGTCGGATTCATTCTATCGAATCTTTTGGAACAGTAGATGGCCCAGGCATTCGGTTTATCACCTTTATGCAAGGCTGCTTAATGCGCTGCCTATACTGCCATAACCGCGACACTTGGGACTTACACGGTGGTAAAGAAATGAAAGTCGATGACTTAATGAGTCAAATCATTAGTTATCGACCTTTTCTTGAAGCCAGTGGCGGTGGTGTGACCGCAAGCGGCGGAGAAGCGATTTTACAAGCTGATTTTGTTGCTGAACTTTTCAAAGCCTGTAAAAAAGAAGGTATTCATACCTGTCTTGATACTAATGGCTTCGTTCGTAAACACACCCCCATTATCGATGAACTTCTCGATAATACAGATTTAGTGATGCTAGATATTAAGCAGATTGATGATGCACAGCATATCGCTCTGACCAATGTCAGCAACCAGCGCACGCTGCAGTTTGCAGAATATTTGCATAAGCGTGGGCAAACAACATGGATTCGCTATGTGGTTGTTGGTGGCTATACCGACGATATCCCATCAGCTCAAGCGTTAGCTGAATTTATTAAGCCTATGACTAACGTGGAAAAGGTCGAGTTACTCCCTTACCACGAGCTAGGCAAACATAAATGGGAAGCCATGGGAGAGAAATATGAACTTAATACTATTTCTCCGCCAAGCACCGAAACCATGGAACAGATTAAGAAAGTCTTTACCGATATGGGAATAAACGCAGTTTATTAACCGCGTTTAATCCTCAGCGCTAAACTAAAGTTCTTCCCAATAACTGGCATCTAAGCGTTCAAAAGCCGCTTTTAGTATTAACGCCATATCGAAGTAACAGGCTTTAGCGCCAAGTGGTCGACAATTAACGCCCATTTGCAATAATTTAGTCGATAGTTGGTTACCCCAGTCAAGCAGAGATAAGGGTAAAGGGTGGCGAGAACGCCAGCCTAACCAGAGTAAGCCTTGAATAGGCAAGCTGATAAAGAATAATGCGATGGTTATGGCCTGGGGCAGATAGCCCCAACCATGAAGATACAGCTGACTCGCTGCCGCCAAAATAGCCAACACAGGCATTAAAGGCAATGCAAGTTTAGTCGCTTGCATAACGCGATACTCAGGAAAGTAAAAACTGAGTTGTCGAACCATAGGCCAGGTTTTCATATAACGACGACCTTCGCCCAATGTTTTGAGAACTTGAATGCTCAACGATGGCACCTATAAATAAAATTAACAGCCTAACTTTAGCATAAACACTCGGCCTGCCCCAAGGGCTAGCGCAGAGTAAGACACAATTTTGCTCTTTTAAAGAGCATACTTTACGACTTCGGCTATAGTTGCCATATGAAGTTTTGTTATTAGGTGAGTCAAACGGCTTCACCCTTTATTGCGAAAGGTTTAAACATGTCAAACAAACTGGTATTGGTGCTTAACTGCGGTAGTTCATCTCTAAAGTTTGCAGTAATTGATGCGCTTTCTGGCGATGACCAAATTTCAGGTCTAGCTGAGTGTTTTGGTCTTGAAGATTCAAGAATCAAATGGAAAGTTAACGGCCAGAAAAGTGAAGCGAGCCTAGGTGCTTTCACTGCTCACAGAGAAGCTGTTGAATACATTGTTAAAGACATTCTAGGTGCTCACCCAGAAATCGCTGCAGAGATCCAAGCAATTGGTCACCGCGTTGTTCACGGTGGTGAGAAGTTCACTCACTCAGTCATTATTGACGATTCTGTGATTCACGGTATTGAAGATTGTGCAACTTTAGCACCACTTCACAACCCTGCTCACCTAATCGGTATTCGTGCAGCGCAAGCATCTTTCCCACAACTACCACAAGTAGCTGTGTTCGATACTGCGTTCCACCAAACTATGCCTGAAAAAGCATACATCTACGCACTTCCATACAAGCTATACCGCGAAAACGCTATTCGTCGTTATGGCATGCACGGTACAAGCCACCTATTCATCAGCCGCGAAGCTGCTGCTGCACTAGGTAAAGATGAAGCTGACACAAACATCATTTGTGCTCACTTAGGTAACGGCGCGTCTGTTACTGCTATTAAAGGCGGTAAGAGTGTTGATACTTCTATGGGTCTAACTCCACTAGAAGGTTTGGTAATGGGTACACGTTGTGGTGACGTTGATCCTTCAGTTATCTTCCACCTAGTTAACCGTCTTGGTTACACGCTAGATGAAGTTGAATCTGTACTGAACAAGCAAAGTGGTCTACTCGGTATTTCTGAGTTAACTAACGATTGCCGCGGCATCGAAGAAGGTTTCGAAAGTGGTCATAAAGGCGCAACGCTAGCACTAGAAATCTTCTGCTACCGTCTAGCTAAGTACATCGCTTCTTACACTGTGCCACTAGAGCGTCTAGACGCTGTAGTATTCACTGGCGGTATCGGTGAAAACTCTGACCTAATCCGTGAGAAAGTACTTAACTCTCTAGCGATTTTCAACTTCAACGTTGATAAAGAGCGTAACGCTGCTGCACGTTTTGGTAATGGTGGCAAGATCACTACCGACGAAGGTACAGTTGCTATGGTTATCCCAACTAATGAAGAGTGGGTTATTGCGCAAGACGCAATCGAACTAATCAAGTAATTTAAGCAACAAAATGCAGCTAATACCTCGTATTAGCTGCTGTTAGCGCTGTATAGATTTTAGCCATACCTTGTATGGCATCACCGAGTTTCAAGAGGTCAATATGTCTCGTAACATTATGCTCATTCCAGTGGGTACAGGCGTTGGTTTAACTTCCATCAGCCTAGGTATGGTTCGTGCACTTGAACGCCATGGCGTTAAAGTACGCTTTTTCAAACCAATCGCCCAGCAACGTCCAAACGACAATGGTCCAGAGCGCTCAACGACTATTTTGAGCAAGTCTCCAACCGTTAATCCACTCGAGCCATTCGAGATGGAGCATGCAGAAAAACTAATTCGTGCAGACCAAACTGACGTGTTGATGGAGCAGATCATTGCTCGTGCAACAGAATGCGCTGATGATACTGAAACGTTGATCGTTGAAGGTTTAGTCCAAACTCGTAATCACCCTTTCTCTAGCGATGTTAACCATGCAATCGCTAAAGCACTTGATGCTGATATCATTTTTGTTGCCACTCCAGGTAACGAAAGTGCAACAGCATTAATGAACCGCCTAGAGATTTCACACAACTCTTGGGGTGGTAGCGAAAACAAACGTTTAATCGGTGCTATCGTCAACAAGATTGGCGCACCGGTTGATGACGAAGGCCGTGCACGTCCAGATCTATCAGAAGTATTTGATCACGACGAACTGCAACGCCCAGATGCAGCGAGCATGTTCCAACTGCCAGGTAAGAGCCCACTACGTATTTTAGGTAGCGTGCCTTACAACTTAGATCTTGTTGCACCACGTGCATCAGATCTTGCTAAGCACTTGAGCGCTAAAATCATCAACGCTGGTGAGATGAACACTCGCCGTATGCGCAAAGTGACTTTCTGTGCACGCAGCATCCCTAATATGGTTTCTCATATTAAAACTGATTCACTATTAGTGACTTCAGGCGACCGCTCAGACGTTATCGTTTCAGCTTGTCTTGCATCAATGAACGGCGTAAAAGTCGGCGCCTTGTTGCTAACAGGCGGTTATGAGCCTGAACCACAGATCATGGAACTTTGTGAGCAAGCTTTTGAAACTGGCTTACCAGTATTCTTAATCGATACTAACACATGGCAAACTGCGCTAAACATTCAGCGTTTTGATCATGAAGTGCCTGTAGATGACGCGGTACGTATTGAACAAGTTCAAGAGTACGTTGCTAGCCATATCGACCAAAACTGGGTTGAGAGCATCACTAAAAACTCTCCACGTGAGCACCGTTTATCGCCACCAGCATTCCGTTACAAGCTAACTGAACTTGCTCGAGCTGCGCGTAAGACTGTTGTGCTACCAGAAGGTGATGAGCCAAGAACCATCGAAGCTGCAGCTATCTGTGCTGAACGTGGTATCGCTCGTTGTGTTCTTTTAGGTAACCGCGAAGAAATTGAACGTATTGCTACTCAGCAAGGCGTTGTATTAGGTGATGGCGTAGAAATCGTTGATCCTGAAGCATCTCGTGGTCGCTACGTTGAAGCTATGCTAGAGCTACGTCGTGGTAAAGGTCTAACTGAAGTTGTTGCTAAAGAGCAATTAGAAGACAACATGGTACTAGGTACTATGATGCTTGCTCAAGGCGAAGTAGACGGTATCGTATCGGGTGCGGTTAACACTACAGCTAACACAATTCGTCCACCACTACAGTTAATTAAGACTGCACCAGGTTCAAGCCTAGTGTCTTCTATCTTCTTCATGCTAATGCCTGATCAAGTTTACATCTACGGTGACTGTGCAATTAACCCAGATCCAAGTGCTGAGCAATTAGCTGATATCGCAATTCAATCTGCAGAATCTGCAATGGCATTTGGTATCGAGCCACGTGTAGCGATGATCAGTTACTCAACAGGTAGTTCAGGTACTGGCTCTGATGTCGATAAAGTACGTGAAGCGACCCGTATTGCAAAAGAGAAGCGCCCAGATCTTATCATCGACGGTCCTCTTCAGTACGATGCAGCTGTTATGCCAAACGTTGCTCGCTCTAAAGCGCCTAACAGCCCTGTAGCAGGCCAAGCGACAGTATTTGTATTCCCAGATCTAAACACGGGGAATACAACTTACAAAGCGGTACAACGTAGTGCTGATTTGATCTCTATTGGCCCAATGCTTCAAGGTATGCGTAAGCCAGTGAACGATCTATCTCGCGGCGCATTAGTTGACGATATCGTTTACACGATTGCACTAACAGCAATTCAAGCGGCACAAAACGAACAAGCTTAATTAGCCTATCTAATCAAGCCATTAAAAAGCCTGCATCAGCAGGCTTTTTTGTATCTATCGATATGCCGATTTAACGCTAGCCTCCTCTATTTCTAGGTTCTAAGCGATTACCCTCTTCCGCCACAAAGTCTATTAAGCAGTTGTAAAAATTGGCGATTTCAGGAGTGCAGTGCCTGTCTTTGAGCGCTTCTGCCGCATATGGCAAAAAAATCCTTCTCAATAATAAACTTACTTTATTGTCAGTCGACCTCATGCAACATCCCTAAAGACAACCCTCTCAGTATAAGGAACGTCAGTAAATAGAGAGTTTGTATGTACCAAGTCGGTATGTAGAAAATCCGTTTAGTGAAAACGCTGTATAGAAAGTTCGGAGTAATCATGAGTGATTACCATTGAATAACGTCAAGTTAATCTGAAATAAATCCACTAGATAGATAAGGCTTCTTGATAGGGATAAAAATAAATCGAGAGATCGCTAATACAAATATTAAGTTAGCTATTAACAAAGATTGCAGAGCGAAAAAAGAGGGAAACCAGGAATGAGTCAAAAAATAACCAGCACTTTTACTTGCTATATATCAACAACTTAAACAAGTTAAAAATAGTCTTCAACATACTTGTCCACAGATTCTGTGGATAACATGTTTAAGCTATCTATACAGATATGCCTCAGATCTTTATCTAGGTCAAGCTTTTCAAGCGATCTTTTATGAATGACTTGCCTTGATACAAAAGAATCGTAATACTGCAGCAAATCCTTCATCACTTATAACATGATTAAACCGTTACTTTTTGCAGCAATTTTAGGGCTTGTAGCATGTAGCCCCTCAGAGCAGCACAGCAATGACACAAGTCTTTCAGCCAAGCAATCCCTTAGAACGCCAGAATTAACCTCTATAGGCTTCTTAAGCGCGGTTTACATCGATAGAAATGTGGAAAATGCCAAATTTTATGTTGATGACTCACTTAAAGAGATCTTGAGTCATTATTATATTGCAGCTTCAGTGCAGCGTAATATGTTGAACCTGTCGATGACAGACGTTGAGCTTGAAGTAGATGAAGTCGATATCGATTTCTTTAGAAAATTCACCGATGACGTTACTGTCATCGTCAAAATTAAAGGCTTACGTGGCGGAAGAAGTTGGATTGATGATCGTACGCTTCGTTTACACAAGCGTCAGGGAAACTGGATTATTGTAGAAATCATGCCAGAAAAGCGCCAAGTGAATGGCTAAACCCAGCTTCCAAGCTCAACAAAAAATAGCAACCTAGTGGTTGCTATTTTATCTTTAAAGCTCAGCTATTTTCTGGCTTTAGGATATTGTCCTTAATCTAAAAACGCTTCTTCATCCATTTCAACTGGTAGAGACTCTAACATCTCATCTTGTAGTTGATAGTATGCGCCTTCATATTCCTGAACTTCCATAATAACTCCGGATCTTTGATTAAGGTGTAGGGTACAAAGGCATGACATCAAAAGTGTGTCATTTTGCCTTTTTTTAAAAACATGCCAATTATGCTTTGTTTCTAACCGCGAGTATAACAGCATCGCCAAGAGACTTACAGAAAACTTTCAGAAATAGCACTCAAAGGCAGCGCTTAAATACAAAATAACCCGATAAAGCACGTGTTCCTGTCGATCAACATGAAAGTCTTTCACCTTTTAATTCAAAAATGAACTTAACAGCCAACTTTATACGTCGAAAAAATCTACCAAATAGTGCCCTCCTCTCATCATCAAATAGAGCCTCTAAATGTTAGGGCATAAAAAAACCAAACATGATGTTTGGCTTTTAAGATCTCAGTCTACAGACTAACTCTTTTGGTAACGTAGCACTTTAAGCGCTTTGTTAGGATCGATATCTTCAAACACCGCGGGGTTATCAAGCTGTTCACAGAAAACTAAGCTTGGACTGTACTCGTTAACCTGCTCCATTAAAAACTCAATACTGAGTTCTGGTGCATTTAAACAAAGTAACATGTCACCGTCATCGGCTAGAAGCTCTGGCAACCTCTTTAATAAGCGAGCATAGTCTTTAGTCGCGACAAAGCTGCCCTTTTGATTACTTGGCGGATCCGCAATGATCAAATCATATGGACCGAGTTTGGTCAGCTTTCCCCAAGATTTAAAGATGTCATGACCAAGAAAACGCGCCCCCGCTTTTAAATCATTTAGCAGATGGTTCTGTTTACCTATAGACAGGGCACCTTTACTCATATCGATGTTAACGACTTCATCAGCCTTACCCTGCAGCGCTGCGACTGAAAAACCACAGGTATAAGCAAACAGGTTCAACACCTTTTTATGGGCGCTATGTTCACGGATCCATTGACGTCCATTTGCCATATCCAAAAACAAGCCGTGGTTTTGACCGCGCATAAGATGCACTTGAAAATGAGCACCATTTTCACTGACAATATGCTTCTCAGGGACTTCCCCCTCAATGATCTCGGTATGAGTTTCTCCACCTCGGCGATACTGGAATACCAAATTCAGTGGTTCATCACCTTTTAGCTCAAGCCAGCGCTGCTCTATCGCATCACATAAGCGACTCAAGTCATCACTTTCTAACACTTTAAAGCTGGTTAACAACAACACAGGTGAGAACCAATCTAGACAAAGATGTTCTGAACCTTTAAAACGCCCTCCTCGCCCATGAAATAGTCTGCTCACATCTTCTGACAGCTCAACTTGCTTTACTGCTTCAATAAATAACTGCATCAAACTCACTTTTCTCTATTCTTTAACTCTGAACTCTCTAATTGAGCTCCCTCTAACGGATTACTTTCTAACAGTTCATTTTCTGACGTAGCTGATCCGGGCTCTTTTACCTCTTGGAGTTGTGCCTCTGAGATATCATCACCGAGTAACACCGCTAGCCAGCGGCCGCCAGAGCTCGACTCTAAAGCTATTTTTACAATCATAGTCAATGGCACAGACAATAACATGCCTACAGAGCCTAATAACCAGCCCCAGAAGATCAATGATAAAAATACCACTAAGGTCGATAAACCTAAGCCCTTGCCCATATATCTAGGCTCAACGGCATTGCCCATAACCGTATTTGTACCAAGATACAATAACGCCACGCCACCAGCCGCTCCAGGGCCTAATTGGATAAATGCCAATAGTACAGAAGGAATAGCGGCTATGATTGAACCGATATTAGGAATGTAGTTAAACAGAAACGCTATCACGCCCCATAGCAAAGCATAGTCGACGCCAATAAAGTAAAGACCAACACCAATAATAAGGCCGGTCGCTAAACTGACTAGCGTCTTAATCACCATATATTGATTCACTGAATGTAAGAATCGGTCTACCTGCTTTAAGCGCATATCTGGATCGTCCAGCGCCAAATGCATTTTGGTCGAAAAACCATTCGATTCAAATAACATGAATACAACTGTCAAAATAATCAGGAATAAGTTAGCCATCACACTGCCCACACCAGACAACATATTTGTCGTCATCGACAATGCGACCCCAGGATCGAAATATGCCAAGATCTGCTCTTTGGAGATGTGGATATTAAACGACGCGAGCTTCTCGACTACCCAAGAAAAATGCCCTATCAGCTGATCGCGGTAAAAAGGGAGTTGTTTCGAAAACTCGTTAATCGAGGTGCCCACCACCGATGCAAGCCATAGCCCCATCAACACAATAAACACCATCAGCAGCAGCACAGCTAAGCCACGTGGTGTTCGGTGACGTGTCATCCAACTGATCATTGGATTACAAATCACTGCGATAAACACTGATAGCACAAAAGGCACCACAATCGGGCTAGCAGCTTTAATGCCTGCTAAAATAACAACGATAAACGCTGAAATAGCAAAGCCCTTAAATGCCACGCCTTGATTCTCAAATCGAGTCATTACAATAAAATCCTTCTTGATTCACTATAATATTGATAGGGTTATATAAACTGCTTCTTATAACACTACAACAGGGACATCGTTATCTATGAAACCAGAAATCGCCGTGATCCGTATTAAGAACCTAAGATTACGTACCTTTATTGGCATTAAGGAAGACGAAATACAAAATAAGCAAGATGTCACCATTAACGTAGTTATTCACTACTGTGCTGATAGAGCGAGAAACAGCGATAATATGGATGATGCTTTGAATTATCGCACGATTACGAAAAAGATCATTGCTTTAGTTGAAAACAACCGCTTTTCTTTATTGGAAAACCTTACTAGCCAAGTCTTAGATATTGCCAGTGAACACCCATGGGTCGACTTTGCTAAAGTAGAAATTGATAAACCACATGCTTTACGCTTCGCAGATTCAGTGTCACTAGAGCTATGCTATCAAAAGCAATAGATCTAACACTCACTCTCTGGCGTACTAAATGTCATGGCCTTAATCATCATGATTAGCCCCTAAATTGAGAATATCTATTTAAGCCTATGAATATATTAATGACTGGCGCCAGCGGGTTTATCGGTACGCAACTGGTTAATGCCATCGATCCGCAACACCAATTAACCATCCTTAGTCGTGATCCCCAGCGCTCAGCCATTAAGCTCGGCGCTAAACATCATTACATCATTTCGCTCGATGAGCTAAATAACTTAGATCAATTTGATGCTGTAATTAACCTCGCAGGCGAGCCCATCGCAGCCAAGCGCTGGAGCGGCTTACAAAAACTCGCGATCTGCAACAGTAGATGGACCCTCACCGAGCAGCTAACTTCATTGATTGCGAAAAGTACCACGCCTCCACACACTTTTATAAGTGCTTCTGCTGTGGGTTATTACGGTAATCAAGGTCAACACGCGGTCGATGAAAACTATCAAACCAGCAGTACCAATTTAGCCGAATTTACCCACCAGGTTTGTCAGCGCTGGGAAGAAGGCGCATTGACGGCAGATAGTGAGCAAACTCGAGTATGCATTGTCCGTATTGGGCTGGTTCTTGGCAGTGCGGGCGGAGCACTCGCTAAGATGTTACCCGCATTTAAATTAGGACTTGGTGGCCCCATTGCCGATGGGGAGCAAGGTATGAGCTGGATCCATCAATCGGATCTTATTCAACTGTTCCTTCACTTACTCAACAGCCCTGATTGTAAAGGCGTATACAACGGCAGCTCCCCTAACCCTGTGAGCAACAAATACTTTACCCGAACTCTTGCTAGCGTATTACAACGACCCGCCTTTATTCCTGTGCCGGCCTTTGCACTGAGATTCGCTCTCGGTGAGATGTCTTGCCTATTAATTGAGGGGCAATACGTTACGCCTAAGCGCACATTAGCCTCTGGTTTCCAGTTCGAATATCCAGAACTGGAACTCGCACTCAAGCAGGTGCTGCTTAAGTAACGTTACTTAGATCTCAATAATACCCCATCAAAATCGACAACAATAAAAAGTTAAAAAGCAAAAAAGAAAAGGGATAGCTAAGCTACCCCTTTTCTTTTTGGGTTTTTATTATCGAATTAAGAAGCTCGAATTGAGAATCTCGAAACTGTTCTCTTTTTCAATGGACCGCCATTAATGCCCTTTAAGTAACTCACCACATGACTTATTGAGCAATTGTCTACAACGCCAAATACCCAATAGCGCAACCACTAAGCCGCCACATAAAGGCGCAATTCCCCACCATGGCCAGTGCATATACACGTTAAGTTCAAACACCTGTGTCTTTAATAAATATAAGGTGAACTCGGCAACGATCACCGCCAGTACCCCCGCTATGGTGCCAAGCAGCGCAAACTCAAGCCCCGTTGCTGCGCGCAATAACCAGCCTGATGCACCAAAAGTACGTAATACAGCCAACTCTCTTTGTCTGGTTGCCATACCTGCTTCAGTCTGAGCTATCATCACCAAGGCACTAGCAAGTAACACCAATATCAATACAAGAGTGAGTGATAAGGAAACCTGGTCGATAATCTGCCTTAGCTGGCTTACCATGGCCCCCACATCAATAATTGATACCGTCGGAAATTGCTTAATCAAATCCAGAATTAGCCCACGCTGAGAATCCTCTAAATGAAAACTCGACATCGAGGTATACGCAAATGGGGCTAGCGCTTCTTTAGTAAAAATCATAAAGAAATTAGGCTGCAGCGTTTCCCAATGAACGGCGCGAATGCTAGCAACATTTACCGTAAGATCTTGGTTATCTATGGTGTAAGTTAAGCTATCCCCCATTGATAAGCCTAAACGCTCGGCAACACCGGACTCAACTGATACATCGAACTTATCTTGGTTAAACTGCCCTTCTAAAATTTCATTATTGGGCGGCATGCTCTCTCTATAGGTTAAGTTCAACTCTCTGGAGATTCCGACTCTACCCTCTACGCCATCTTGCTCTTGTGCTCTGGAGATCAACTCTTGTCCATTAATCGCCGTTAACCGACCACGGATCACTGGATAAATAACCGGTGCAGACTTAAGGTGTGGCGCCAAGAAGTCGCTAATGGTTTGTGTCTCTTCCGGTGCGATATTAACCAAGAAATAGTTAGGTGAGTACTCAGGAAGCTGCTTTTGCCACTCTTGCAATAAATCTTGCCTAAGGGCCAAAATCGTCAGTAGTAATACTAGCGCACTACTAAAGCCGACAAGCTGCACCGCGTTTTGTTTAGCACGGCGTCTAAGACCCGCTAATGCCAATTGCAGTGGGTTAGTCGTTTTCATGCCCACGCTGTGGCCCAAGCGGATCATGAAAAAACCCAGCACGCTCAGTAAAAGCCCCAGTAACAATACCGCAGCAACAACGGTTAATGTCAGCGCTAAACTTTGCGAATATAAATATCCAAGCAGTGCCATGGCGCTAAGACTTAACAAAAGATGCAACCACATGCCTAGCTGTAACCCTTCAAGCTGACGTTGAAGCACTCTTAAAGGGGGAATGGCCAATAAACGCATCAGTGGATATGCCGAGAACATAAAAGCACTAATAAAGCCCGTGCCTATCCCCAACATAATTGGCCTGCCGATTGGTGGCATATAAGCAGCAATTTCTGCCGGTAAAAATGCGGTAATGCCTCTATCTAAGACAAAACCACCGAGTAAACCAAGCAGCACACCGACGGCGGTAACCAGCAATAGATGAGTACCAAAAAGAACACGAATTTGTTTTGCTGAGGCGCCAAATGTCTTTAGCATGGCCACCACATCATAATGGCGCTGGCAATAACGCTGCGCTGCAATACCTATGGCTGCGCAGGCAAGCGCAATTCCTAACAAACTGGCTAGCAGTAAAAAACGCTCAGCACGCTTTACCGCCTCGGCAATAGGAGAATCTCCAGACTGCACATCAACCCAACGTTGGCTCGTATTTAGCAGCGGTTTTACCTGTTGTTCAAATGCCGCTAATTGCCCTGAGTCACCCGTAAATTGGTAACGATAAGTCACTCGACTACCCGGTTGAATGACCTTCGTTTTAGCCACATCCTCAATCCGCATCAACACCACAGGGGATGATGCGAACGGATTAAAGCCAGCATCAGGCAGGCGAATAATTTCATTGGATAAAGTGAAGTTCGCATTGCCAAGTTCTATCTGCTCTGGATAACTTAATAAGCCGCCTAAGCGGGTTTCAAACCAGATAGTGTTTGGTAGAGGTAAGCCATTAGCTGCGCCACTGCTCAGTTCGATATCCCCTTTTAATGGATATCCCTGCTCGACCGCTCTGACGGTAACTAACTGAAACGCATCGCCAGCGTACACCATCGAGTTGAACTGCATACTTGCTACGCGAGCTAAACCTAGCTCGTCAGCCAAGGTTAATATTGTCGGATCAATTTGATCCGGAGAGTCAATAATACGATCAGCGGCAATAAACTTTGAGGCTTGACCGTTAATGGCTAACTGCAAGCGCTCACTCACGCTCGCAAGCCCTGTTACCGACAATACGGCCAAGGTAATGGCCAGAATAATCAGCAACAATTGCCCCTGGGACAGCTCTCTTTTAAATAATCGCCAAGCTAAACTTAACTCCATGCGCTTGCCTCTTCGGCGTCATCCGTACCCGCCTCGGTATGACTAACATCTTGCTTGGTCGGTTGTTGCACACCTTTTTCACTCAAATGGCCTGAGTCCATAATTAACTGACGTTCACAACGACTCGCAAGCTGCATGTCATGAGTCACCAGAACCAAGGTCGTGTCACTTTCACGGTTCAGTTCAAACAGCATATCAGCAATCTTATCGCTATTAGCCGAATCTAAATTCCCTGTTGGTTCATCGGCAAACAACACCTTAGGCTCACAGATAAACGCCCTGGCAATCGCCACTCTTTGTTGTTCACCACCAGATAACTGATTCGGAAAATGAGTTAAACGATGGCTTAATCCCACTCGTTCAAGCATCGATTCGGCTTTCTCCTTAGCCTTCGTTACACCGGCAAGTTCAGCCGGCAACATCACATTTTCAAGTGCATTTAAGGTGTCGACCAACATAAAAGATTGAAAAATGAAACTGACCTTTTGTTTACGTAGTGCAGCTTTAGACTCTTCATTTAGTTTTTCTAAAGCCACACCATCGAGGTGTATCGAACCACTGGTTGGTGAGTCTAATGCGGCGAGTAGTCCTAACAAGGTTGATTTACCCGAACCCGATGGTCCAAGGATCGCCACACTCTCTCCCTGCTTGACATCCATATTAATGCCGTTGAGGATAGTCAGTTCTCCCTCTTGAGTAACAACTGATTTAACTAGGTGACTTACGGTTATGGCGCTATTTTCAGACATAGAATCCTTCTTCGACTTAAAAAGCCGGCTCGGCGGTTTGGTCTTATTATTGATTTTCAGCAGCTTTCCACTGAGTGCTGCCCCTATATTAATCCTAGGTGATAGCCTAAGTGCAAGTTATGGTATGCCTGAAAATGAAGGCTGGGTACAATTATTACGTGAAAAAATGCCAGAGCACACCATTGTAAATGGCTCGGTTAGCGGCGAAACGTCCGCAGGCGGTCTACGTAGACTGCCCGCTCTGCTTGAGTCTGCTCAGCCTGAAGTCTTATTAATTGAACTTGGCGGTAACGACGGACTACGTGGTTTTCCACCAAAACAGTTGAAAACAAATCTTACAAAAATCATTGAGCTTGCAAAAGCGCAGCAAATCACTATTTTGCTTAGCGAGATCATGGTGCCCCCAAATTATGGGCCAAGGTATGCGTCACAAATACGTACCGTTTTTACAGAGCTCGCAACAGAACATGAGCTGACCTTGATGCCATTTTTCATGGAGCAGATAGTCACCGACTCCTCATTAATGCAAAGAGATGGTATTCATCCTAACCAAAAAGCGCAGCCAACAATTGCCGATTTTATGTTGCCATGGTTTGAGCAGGCCTTATAATCTGCATTAAATCATTGCACCAATTGTTTAATATTTAACCTGACTCGCGAATTCGTATCTTAATAAAAGCTGATCTCAACATAATAAAGTCAGCCATAGGACAGTTGTAACTCAGGACGATTTTAATGGAATACCAAATGCGCTATACACTTATAGCGGCGAGTTGTCTCGCCGCCGTTTACTCCAGTTCTGCCTTGTCTGCAGAAGATACCACACTAAAAGCACAAGCCGTCGCTCAAGAACAGTCGATGACACCAGAGCTGCTCTACCCACCAGTGGATAGTCAATATGATTGGCTACAGCTCACGTCTCTTGAACTACTTAAAGGTGAAATTAAAAACCTTTATGACGATAAGCTAGAGTTTGAAAGTGATGAACTCGATACCGTTTATATCGACTGGGAAGACGTTAAAGTGCTACAAAGTAGCAATCTCGTCAGCATAGGTTTTACCGATCTTACGACTAAAACGGGTCACTTATTAGTAGAGAACGGTAAGTCTTATATCAATGGTGAGGAGTTTGATAACTCACAGATCATGACGATTATTGCTGGCGATCAATCTGAGGCCAATTACTGGTCGAGTAAAATCAGCTTAGGTGCCAACTTTAGAAGTGGAAATACAGATCAAATCGATTACAGCGCACTAGCAAAAACGATGCGCCGTACAACCGAGTCTCGATTTAACCTAGATTACATCGGTAACTACTCTAAAACTGATGGTGAAAACCGCATTAATAACCACCGTATCAACACTAACTTTGACTGGTTTATCTCAAAGCAGTTCTACTTAAGACCTGTGTTTGCCGAAGTCTATAAAGACCCTTTCTCAAACATCGCTTATCGAATCACAGTCGGTTCGGGTTTGGGTTACAACATCATAGACAACTCTAAAACAGAATGGAGTATCAGTGGCGGTCCTGCATATACTTACACTCGCTTTGATGAAGTAGCAGCAGGCGAAAAAATTGACGACGGCAGTGCCGCCATGGTGGTTGAAACTGTGTATGACACCGAAATCACCAGTGATATCGATTTCAATACCTTGTACCGCATTCAGTACGGCAACGAAAAATCAGGTGGCTACACCCACCATGCAATTGCAACATTAGCGATTGAGCTAACGAGCATATTCGACTTAGATTTGTCATTTGTTTGGGATCGCATCAATAATCCGCAGCCAGACTCAAATGGCTTTATCCCTAAGCAAGACGATTATCAGTTTATCGTCGGTTTTGGTATCGATATCTAAGATCCGCTGTAAGTGTATTGACGCTTTAAATAAAATCCCTGCCATGATCCATGTCAGGGATTTTTTGGTTATGTTGTCAGTATTTGCCTGTCTCCCGGCCTTTATCTACGCTGCATATTGCTCAGCTGCCACTAAATGAATTGAGTGAAAGAGGCCAATAAACCAGTAAGGGTTCGGTAAAATATCAATCGATACATTCAATCATGCTGTTTTAACACGCGCGTTTAAATGTGACCGTCTTCACAATATTTTTCAGTAGTTAAAACCACCGGCCTTGTTTAAGCCATGCCCAAAAACCAATTGATAACACCATGTTGCGAAATTGTTGTCCACATTTCACATTGCTTATATTGTACGTCAGTGCAATCTAGTAGTCGCATAATAACAATAATTTTGGAGACGCTATGCTCAACAAGAAACCTTCATGGCTCATGCCGACTTTGATAGCCAGCGCTATTGCAATAAGCTTAGGGGCTTGTTCATCAGATGACGAAAATGAGGTAGTAGACGAAACGACAGAAGTCGTAACACCTGCACCAGAACCGAGTCCCGCCTTCCCCGATGGCGCCATCATGATAGAAGAGGGTGAAAACCTAACTATCCGTATTCAGGAAGCGCTGATTAATGCCCAAAGTGGCGATGTCATCGTTCTGCCTAAGGGCAACTTTGAGATCGAATCAACCTTGCTATTTGATGGCGATGTTGATGGTGACGGCAGCTATGCAAAGAACGTGACCATTATGGGTTACGGCATGGAAGAGACGGTTCTAGACTTCTCAAACGCTAACTCAGGTGATGGTATTTTTGTTCAGAATGCGGTCAACATTATCATTCAGGATCTATCGGTTAACGAAGCCAAAAACAATGGTATTAAGCTCAAAAATACTAATGGGATTATCTTACGCCGCCTCGCGACAGTATGGGAAGGTGAGCTAGATGAAGGCAACGGGGCCTACGGTCTCTACCCGGTAGAGTGTGAAAACATCCTTATTGAAGATACCTATGTCCGTGGTAGTGCAGACGCTGGTATTTATGTCGGTCAGTCACAATATATCGTTGTACGTCGCAATATCGCCAAAGAAAACGTGGCTGGTATTGAGATTGAAAATTCAAAGTATGCCGACGTATATGATAACGAAGCCATGGGTAATACCGGTGGTATTTTAGTATTTGACTTACCCATTGGTAACCACAGGTACGGCTCAAGTGTGCGAATTTTTAATAACAAAGTTTATGATAACAATACAAAGAACTTTGCTAACGCCTCAGCCAACCCAGCAGGTGTACATATCGTTCCACCGGGAACTGGGATGATTATTCTGTCTACCGATGATGTCGAGATCTTCAACAATGAGATCACTAACCACGATACCATGGGTGTAACCATCTCAAGTTTCTTCATCGCAGAGCCCGATATCTCGACCTTTGTTGCTAACTACGGTCAACCAGGTCAGCCGATCGAAGATGGCTGGCGACCTACGCCACGCAATATCTACCTTCACGATAATGTTATTGAAGGTTACGGCAAAAAGCCAAACGGCTATCTGATTGACGATATTATTAAAGGCTATCTGTTTACTCACGGTCAGTTCCCGGGCGTTCTTTACGATGGACTCGGTGAGTTACTGTCAAACAACGGTACCGCCGCTTATTTAGGTCTACAAGAACTGCCATTCGCCGCCGACGGGAGTGATAACGTGTGTGCCAGCGACAATGGCGACGTCTCTTTTGGTCGTTTATATGCAAATGACAACACAGATGTGGCCCGCCCTGAATTCCTGTATGAGAAAACTCAAGCCGACATCATGAAGTGTCAACAAGTCAGCTTGCCTGTTCATACCGTTACCTTTGGTGACCAAATCTTTGGTTGCGGTGTCGATGATGAAACCGAAGGCTGTGATGGCGGTAACCTCATTGGCGGCGGTGGCAGCATCGGCGAAAACGAAGGTGGCTTAGAGGGTGATGGTGACTTAAGTCTTTGTAAGGCTGAAGGGGCAAACGCATCTTGGGATGCCCTACTCAAGGCTAACTGCCCGAACCTATCTGACTACAATCTGTTCTCTGATATGAGCAACCCAACCGACGCGCCAAACTCTGGCGGTATTCCTTACGATATGAATACCCAGCTATTTACCGATTATTCGAGTAAGTACCGCTATGTATTTGTGCCTGAAGGAATGAAAGCCAACTACTCGGCAACAGAATCAATGGACTTCCCTGTGGGTACTGTCATAGTGAAATCATTCGCGCTACCTGCAGATACCAGCAAACGCGGTATTACTAACGAAGATTTAGTTGAAACACGTCTACTAATCAACCGTGCAACAGGTTGGACTGCACTACCTTATGTGTGGAATGCCCAAAAATCTGATGCCGTATTAGCAAAAGCTGGTGCAATCCAAGGCAAGAGCGTTATGCATAACGGTGCAGACATGGAGTTTGACTATGTTGTACCGAGCATGAACCAGTGTAAGCAGTGTCATCAGTTTAAACCTGATGCTGACAGCCCCGCTAAATTTGTGCCTATTGGTCCTAAAGCACGTCATCTGAATAAAGATTACGCCTACAGTGACGGCAGCATGAACCAGCTATTAAAGTGGCAAGCAGCAGGTATTTTGCAAGGTGTACCAGATATTGCGACCATTGATACAGTGCCCGCTTATAACGATGGTGATGAAGCCAGTGTTGCTCAGCTATCAGATAGCGATCTCATGGATGCAGCTAAGGGCTACTTAGATATAAACTGTGCCCATTGTCACCGCCCTGAGGGTAATGCATCGAATACCGGCCTCAAGCTCGAGTATTGGAGAGCCTATGCTGATGATGCGGGTCTATCCCACGGTACCTGTAAGTCACCTGTTGCTTATGGCGGTGGTTCACTCGGTTTTGATATCGTTCCAGGTAAACCTGAGGAGTCAATTCTTCACTTTAGAATGGAAACCAATAACCCTGGTGACAGAATGCCTGAGATTGGACGTAGCTTATCCCACGCTGAAGGTGTCGCCCTCATCAACGAGTGGATTAAGCGCTTACCACAAGCAAGCTGCTCTAACTAACTGACTGACTGCAAGAGTAATGGTATGAGAGCGCTGCTAATGATTTAGCTTACATAAGTCAGCGCAGCACTCATTAATATAAAGGCCGGGAACTCCCGGCCTTTTTTCTAACACCAAAATAACCCTAGGTGATGTATGCGTAAACTCATTTTACTTACCCTACTCATGCCTTTAATGAGCTGCGGTGGCTCTGATGAGCCGGCTGAAGTGGCTATACAACCAGATACTCCTAGCGTCACTCCAGATCCCACACCTGACTCGGCTCCAAGCTCTGCCTGCGAAGCCAATACGACTGAGGTAAATTGGGACGCATTGATGAATGAAGAGTGTGACACTTTGGCTCAATATGGCTTATTTATCGACCCCAGTATCCCTACAAGCTCCCCTGTGGCTCCGGGGATAAACTACCAACTATCGACTCAACTTTTCTCTAACTATGCCAGCAAACACCGCTTTATTTTTGTGCCTGAAGATAAAGTTATCGCTTTTGACCCTACCGGAACCTTCGATATGCCAGTTGGAACGGTGCTGGTGAAAACCTTCTCTTTGCCATTTGATACGCAAGTTACCGGTGCAAATAACGAAGTATTGATTGAAACACGGCTTTTGATCCACAGAGACACTGGCTGGACGACGCTGCCCTATATCTGGCAAGACGGAGAAGCTACACTGCAGGTCGCCGGAAAAGACATTTCACATACACTAAACCATAAAGGCACGAGCCAAAGTTTTGATTATCACGTTCCCAGTCGAGCTGAATGTAAGTTATGCCACCAAACCAGTAGCGATAGCAGTCGTATTGAGCCGATCGGCTTAAAAGCGCACCTGCTTAATCGCGAAGTCCGTTATCAAGGTTCTCAGATAAACCAGCTCCACCTTTGGCAACAAACTGGCAGGCTAACGGGTTTACCCGCTCTTGGCAATGTCGGTAAGGCTTATGATATTTTTGATGAGTCAGCACCACTCACAAGCAGAGCAAAAGGCTATCTCGACATTAATTGCGCCCATTGTCATAACCCGCAAGGGTTTGCCAGTATTTCAGGATTAAGACTGGGCTTCTATGTTGACCATACCAGCTTTGAATACGGGATTTGTAAACAACCTCCTGGTTGGGATGGCGGTGCAAGAGGACTGTCTTACGATATTATTCCTGGAGACGGAGACCATTCGATTTTGGTGTATCGACAGGAGTTAAATTCAGCCAAGGACAGGATGCCGCCCATTGGCCGCAGTATCGCTCATACTGATGCAGTAGCGCTCATTGAGCAATGGATTGATGAGATGGCACCTGAGGTAGGT
Source organism: Shewanella sp. 0m-6 (assembly GCF_052977325.1). NCBI lineage: Bacteria > Pseudomonadati > Pseudomonadota > Gammaproteobacteria > Alteromonadales > Shewanellaceae > Shewanella > Shewanella sp. 0m-6. Next base: position 3,145 of record NZ_JBRIMD010000021.1, on the reverse strand, counting down.
AACTGTCAGCACTGAAATTAATTCGCGATATAGGCGGCAGAACCGTCGCCTAGTTACGAGTAACACTCTCTGTAAGTGGGCGATTTAACCGATGAAAGTGACCAGGAGGATGACCAATCCAGTGCTTAAAACTCTGTCTGAAATGGCTCACATCGCTAAAGCCCATCAGTTCCGAGATCGCTTCAATCGAATAATCACTGGTTAAAATCAAGTCTATCGCCATTTGGCAGCGAACTTGATCCACCAACTTTTGATAACTGGTATTAGCATTGGCCAACTTACGCCTAAAGGTTCTAGCACTCATATTTTGTGTTTCAGCCATCGCCTCCATGCTCGGTAGCTCTGGTGCGTGTAATCGTAAAACACTCAAAACATCAGAAACATAAGATCCCGAATTATCAATGCATAGCCGATTAACAGGCTGCTCAAACTTAAAGATTATCGGCAAATTAAGATATCGGTGCTCAATCGACCACTCAAAAAATTCACAGTTGAAATGAACGTCAGCACCAGACTGGTTAATGAGAAACTCAGCCCCACGTTCAGCCTCAGCAAAATTCACCTGACAGAGCCGGATATTGTTCCCAGTCAACTCCTTAGCAAATGCCAACAAAGAGCAGAGACTATGCTGGAACTGACTGCTATAACGCTCTGTATCGACTTTATTGGTATTTAACCATCTAACATGCAGCTTACCGTCATAATTTCTCAGCAAGGTGTCAGAAAAGCTGCCTACAAGTTCAGGGTGAGAGACAGCGAACTGTAAGCATTGTCCCAAAGTGTTAAATTCAGCTAAATAAGGCAGTAATACAGCCAGATCTATCACTCGATATGCCGTTGCAGCTTTTGCTGCAACCTCAGGATCTTGGCTCAAGCGGCGGATATAACTCATTGCATAATCAACCTGCCACACATACACAAACTCACTCAGCATAAGTTCAGCCTCACCGATGCCAATATCTGCATATAGCTGAGCGACAGATGCTGGCGAATAATGCTGTTTAAGATAGCAAAGTAAGTTCTTTAGCTCATAGGCAGGATATGACTGATCACCTACCCTCATATGTGGTTTATAACTGCAGGCCTGTTGCATTGCACTCAAAAACTGATGAACGGTAATAATATTTTTAGCGGATCTAAATAAGAATTAATAGCCTTTTATTAATTTAAGCTTAAAAAATATGCTTACCTTCGAATGAAGGCTGATTGCATTTTTTGTATTCGCTACGGGGAAGTGTGTTCTGGATTATTGCTTCATGGTTATCAATCGCCTGCTGCGGGCGCATGCGCAAACATTACTGAAGCCAGCGAGTAAAGCAAAGCTTTGTGCTACGAACGAGAAACATGGATGGTCTGGATGGTCTGAATGGTCTGGATGGTCTGGTAAGACCCTAATTTCTTAGGCACCTAAATGTTTTCAGTCTAAAAGTTTTAATTTTAAATGGAGTTAACAATGCAAATTTACCCTAAGGGTCCTGAGTGGCGAAAATGGGACTGACAGGGATAATTACGTTGTTACATTATTTAAGAAAGCAATAGACCATGATATTGGTGCAATAGGCATAACCGATTATGAATTGCCTGTAGGCTACAAGATTTAAAAAAGGAATATCTTGATAATCCCTCCAAATTAAGCACGCTTTTTAATTCTGAAGGCGGAAACAAAAAGCCCCGTAAAAACGGAGCTTTCTCTTTTTGAAGATTTGAAAGGATTAGTCAGCTAAACCCAGAACTTCAAGTCTTTCTTTCGCTAGAAGATATCTTGCGCGGACATCATCAATTTGCTCTTGAGTTAGCTTCTTACCAAGGGTAAGAAGACCGCCATCAGCGTCATTATGGTGAATACCAAAAGCAAACTTAAGGTATTCCATAAGCAATGGTTGAGCATCAAGGTATGAGATAGAATTCATAGCCTGAGAAATTTTGTTTGCCTCAGCCCATTCGCCATTATTAACGTACTCTTGCATAGAGACACTCGCTTTTGGGAATATACACCCTACACCGGTAATACCACCGCATGCGCCAGCAAGTCCTGCATGTACAGTTACAGTGTCAACACCTGCCAAGATTTTTAAATCTTTGTTCTCTAACATCAGCGTTTCGATAGTTGAAACATCTGTAGTTGATATTTTAAGAGCCGTTACTTCAGGTAGAGCTGCAAGTTTTCTAAGAATATCTGTTGAAAGCGCATGATATCCGGCTGCATCTGGGTTGTTGTAAGGCATAATTGTTATGCCCGCCTCTTTTGCAGCTATTGCAGAAAGCTCATAGTAAGCATACATTTCTTCATCAGAAGGCGCTTCCTTAGTTTTGGGTGGCATCACCATTACAGTATCCACTCCAACCGTCGCGAGTTCTGCAACGATTTTAGCCAGCTCTTCTTTAGTTTCGGCCGCAGCGCCGCTGATTAATGGAACATTATATTGTTTAGCAACATCAGAAAGGGCTTTAAGTAAAGAAAGACGCTGTTCAGAGCTTAGGTAGCTATTCTCACCCAGAGTGCCAGAGCCGACAAGCCCACCCATTCTGCTTCCGCCCTTGCCTTGAACTTTCAAAATATCTGCAGCGTATTTTTGGGTTGCTTCAAGGTCTATTTCAACGGCACCGGATTCTGACTCTTTTAGCCATGTAAACACGGCCGGCATAACTGTATATCGCCAATCTGTACTATTTGTTTCCATCATATTACCTTTTTATTAAAAATTACATCACACAGAACTCATTGTATAAAATATACCAAACAAACCACATAAGTTAAACCCCTTCGGCAAACCTAGGCCTTATTGGCAACAAACAACATGTGAATATGTTCATTCATTAGATGCCTCTTCGATAAACCAACATAACTAAACCAACAAGCCAGGCATGATTAATCCTATTGATGCCATTAACAATGCCTGTCTATCATGTTTTTATCCATCGCCTCCAGCGGGGTATGTGCAGACACTACCGTGACACGCAGCAAGTCCTTCCCTGGAGGCTCGGCCATGACGTCCATGTCATGGACGGTCACGGCCGTATCTACACGTGGTAATTGCTGTACAAAATTAGGAACTAATGGTTCGGTTTCTAACACGGAAATGTCGGATAGACGACACTTGTTACCAAGTGCCGCCCTCCTAAGAACCCAGCGTGCAACTTTCAC
>NZ_JBRIMD010000020.1:0-86283 GCF_052977325.1 Shewanella sp. 0m-6 | reverse complement strand
GCAAGTCCCGTTCTATCTAGCTTTTGCTAAGAGCGAATGGCCTGCTGTGCCGTGTCAGTGGATGCGCATTATAGGGATATCTCAGAGCAGCGCAAGGGCAATAATGAATAAAATCGAACTTTTATAATCGTTTGCTCATAAAACCCACTGACTAGCCACTTTTTAGGCTTTATAATGCTAAAAACACCATAATTAGGACTTTTAGATGCCAAACTCTAGAAACAATAACCCACTACGCTCCTATAAAGGTGTCGTACCTACACTTAAACAGGGTGTTTATATCGATGAGGCTGCTGTATTAGTCGGTGATATTACCCTTGATGAGGATGCCAGTGTTTGGCCTTTAGTTGCCGCACGTGGAGATGTAAACCATATCTATATAGGTAAACGTTCCAATATCCAAGATGGTACGGTTTTACACGTAACCCGAAAATCCCCCTCTTTACCTGCTGGCCACCCTCTGATCATTGGTGATGACGTCACTATTGGTCACAAGGCTATGTTACATGGTTGCCAAGTGGGTAATCGTATTTTGGTCGGTATGGGCGCAATCATTCTAGATGGTGCAATATTAGAAGATGATGTCATCCTAGGTGCGGGTTCTCTGGTACCGCCAGGTAAAGTATTGAAGAGTGGTTTTCTATATGTAGGCAGCCCAGCTAAACAGGCTCGTCCACTTACCGATGCTGAACTTGCCTTCCTGCCGCAATCTGCCGACAATTATGTCAGACTGAAGAATGAGTACTTGCAAGAAGGCGAGTAAGCAAAAAGTTCGCTTTCTATAGATAGCACTATAAAAGAACGGTTCTAGCTTGCTCATCGAATGCTTCCTGCTCGATGAGCGTTTCAACCTCTTCCTCTATATCAAATCGATACTGTTCAAATAGGGCTAGAGCCTTACTCTCGATATCTAATTCTTCGGCCAATATTTTTGTTGATGATAACGAAGCCAGTTTTGCTAAGCTTATCCGACACTCAATATTTACCCCTTGTACTTGAACTGGGAAAATAACGGTTTGGCTTAGTTGATCCCAATCTTGTAGATCTGGAAATAGAATACTTTGGTTCATCTTTATCTCGATTAATGCTCAGAAGTTTTTAGCCTATGAGTTCAGATCTAAGCTGAGTCAGAACAGGCTCGACACTTGGTGTTACGCTGCGCCAAATAGAAAAGCTTTCTGCCGCTTGTCCCACCAGCATACCTAAGCCATCGATTGTTTGACTTGCCCCCTGCGCTGTCGCCCACAGGTTAAAACTTGTTGGCTCTTTGCCATACATCATATCGTAGCAAACTGTGTGCGATACAATAGTATCAGGGCTAATAGCCGGTACTTCACCTGATAAGCTGGAAGAAGTGGAGTTAATAATAAGGTCATAGCTCTGCCCTGTATGGGATATAGGTAAAGCAGTCACATCACCATAGCGCGAAAAGATCTCCACTAACGCCTCAGCCTTTACTTGAGTGCGATTTACAATCGTTAACTTAGCAATGCCTGATTGCAGTAATGGCAATACACTGCCTCGCGCAGCACCACCAGCACCAATTAACAGGACATGCAATCCACACAAGTCTCCTAAGTTTCTCTTTAGGTCGGCGACTAAACCAAGACCATCGGTATTATCACCGCGAATTTTACCATCGGCCAATACCGTTAAGGTATTCACTGCTCCAGCTAATTGGGCTTGTTCGCTAAGTTCATCACACAGGGAAAATGCTTGCTCTTTAAAGGGCACGGTAACGTTTGCACCGTAACCATGATTAGCAGCAAACTCTTTGAAACTTGCTTCAAAAGCGTCGACGGGCGCTAAGATTGCCTCATAACTTAACGACTGAGCAGTCTCGGTGGCGAACATTGTATGAATTTGGGGCGACTTACTGTGCCCTATTGGGTTACCAAATACTGCATATCGTTCAGTCATGTTTTCTACTCTAGCCACGGAAAATAATAGTGTAACGCGGATCTTTGCTTAGGCAATCAATTCTATCCGAGTTATTTTCAGCTGAACTTTCAACGGTGATGCTATTAAATAGCTAGATAATTTTACTCATCGGCTTGCTACACTGTCGCGCAAACTTATAAGAGCCTGGTACAAGAAATAGATGAACTGGTTAAAGAAACTTGTTGGTAAAAACCAAGCGAGTCAGGATAGAGATCCAAATCAATCTAATGCTTATGATCGTATAGGTGGAGAAAAAGTGATTCGTGCTATTGCCCATCAGTTCTATTTACAGATGCAACACAATCAAGCGACTCAAGATCTATTGTCAATCCATAGAGCCCCTATCGCAGAATCTGAACAGAAGTTATTTGAATTTCTAAGCGGTTGGCTTGGTGGGCCTCAGCTATATCAACAGAAGCATGGGCACCCTGCGTTGCGTGCCAGGCATATGCCGTTTAAAGTCGATGAAACTATGCGAGATCAGTGGCTCGTCTGTATGAAGGCAGCGATAGAGAAAGAAGTGAAAGATCCGCAGCATCAACAAGCTATATATAGCGCTATTTCGACACTCGCGGACCATATGCGAAACCAATAAAACAACATTTATTGGTTTCACTTTACTCACTATAGGCTTAACCAATCTCTTGGTTTGAGGTAATCACTGTATAGTTGCGCCTCCGGGCTACCCATTTCCGGCGTGTAAGCATACTCCCAACGCACTAATGGCGGCATAGACATCAAAATTGATTCTGTGCGGCCGCCTGTCTGTAAGCCAAATAATGTGCCTCGATCATAAACCAAGTTAAATTCAACATAACGACCACGACGATAGAGCTGGAACTGACGCTCATGTTCACCAAATTCGGTATCTTTTCGGCGCTCAACAATGGGGGCATAAGCAGTTAAGAAGCCGTTACCGACAGCCTGCATAAAGGCAAAGCTGCTCTCAAAACCTTGCTTGTTGAGGTCATCAAAGAACAAACCACCAACACCACGGGTTTCATTACGATGCGGTAACCAAAAGTATTCGTCACACCATTTTTTATACTTAGGGTAAATATCTTCACCAAAAGGCTCGCACAATGACTTTGCACTGTGGTGCCACGCAACAACATCTTCTAAATACGGATAATAAGGTGTTAAGTCGAAACCACCACCGAACCACCAAACTGGATCCGCCCCCTCTTTATGGGCAATAAAAAAGCGTACATTGGCATGTGTCGTCGGAATATGCGGGTTGTTTGGATGGATAACTAAAGAAACGCCCATCGCCTCAAAACTTCGACCAGCAAGCTCTGGGCGGTGCGCCGTTGCAGAAGCAGGCATAGAGGCGCCCATAACATGGGAGAAGTTAACGCCAGCTTGTTCAAATACCGCACCACCAGTCAACACTCGACTTTGACCACCGCCACCCTCTTCACGCTGCCACGAGTCCTCGACAAATGTTGCCTCATTATCTAAGGCTTCAAGTCCATTACAAATTCGATTTTGAAGATCGAGTAAGAAAGCTTTTACTACTGTTGGATCTGGTGCGCTCATATCATTCCTTTTTAAAAGCTGATTAGCCTTTTCTTATAATTTTTCCACTCTTAGCATCGATAATCGTAGACGGTGATGCCTGGCTCCCTAAGTCACCAATCACTAAGCCTGCAATCATTCCCTCAAACTGCAGCTTTACACTCGATGCAGACAATGCAGGCTCTTGCCCTGTCAGATTTGCACTCGTTGATACTATTGGCTTATTAATCGCCGCACACAAAGCTTTGACATCTTCATGAGCGGTAACCCGTACGGCAATCGAATCAAAGCTACCACTTAGCAATTTAGACAGACCGGCCTTAATTGGCATAATAAAAGTAAATGGCCCGGGCCACTTACTGTGTACAAATGCTAATTGCTCTACCGAGAGTTGCGACTCATCAATATAAGGGAGTAGTTGCTGATATTCGCCTGCGACTAGAATTAACCCTTTTTGCCATGGCCGCTGCTTTATTTCTAATAAGCGTTCAATTGCGTCGTTATTATCTGGATCACAGCCTAGGCCATAGACAGCTTCTGTTGGGTAAGCAATCACGCCGCCTTGCTCAACAAGCTCTGCCGCGCCAGCAGGTAATACTTCTAACATTTGTTTCGATTCACCTTACATAAGAGCGATTTTAAGCCGCTATGATTACTTAAATGCGACATTAGTTAAAGTTAATATGATTATTTAAACAGGACGCTTATATTTACAGGCTTTTTCAGGACACTCTAGGCGCATACCTGCAGCCCCTTTGCGTTCAACCAAAATACCACAACCACAGTCTGGGCACGTTTCAGCAACTGGAGGATAATTGACTAAAAACTTGCATTTTGGATAAGCACTACAAGCATAAAATGATTTACCAAAGCGACTAGTTCGGTGTTCGACATGCCCGATCTTACACTTGGGACAGGCGATCTCATCCGCAGCATCCGCCTTATCATGTTTTTCGATATGACTGCAGGCTGGATAGTTAGTACAACCGATAAAAATACCAAAACGGCCTGACTTCACCGCCAGTTCACTGCCGCAGTCAGGACAAACCGATCCTTGGATCACTTGTGTTTCAATTGATTCATGCTGTACCAAAGGCCGGGTGTAGTCGCAGCTTGGGTAGTTATTACAGCCAATAAAACCACCGTGCTTACTGTGCTTTACCGACAACTCACAGCCACACTTAGGGCACAGCTCATACTCTTTCTCAAGGGCATGCTCATGCGTAGTAAACAGTTGCTGATCGATTTTAGCCATGGTTATCTCAATTCATCTATATGCCGCTATTCTACCAAGGAATCGATTAAGTTTTATATTCCAGTGTTAGAATTTCGTAAAAAGCAATGATATATTGTATTCAATAAAACAAAGGGATAAATTTAAAGGGAAAAAAATGAATACACCCTCAAAGTTCGCTACGACTATTATAGCAAGCCTGCTCGCATCGCTCTCAGGCTGCGCGAGTGTTGAACAGCCAAACATTAATCCACAAATAATCAGCCAGATAAACACCACATCTGAAGCAGATTTGTTTGATGCTCAAAGCCCACTATTAACAACCGACGCTTTTACTCAAACCAGCCTTGCGCTCGCTAGCAACCAAGACATAGAGGCCATAGATAAGCTGCTTTACTACTTTCGCGCCTTTAGTTACTACGGGCCAGTTGATGACTTAAGTGATGCAGATATTTCTGCTTTAGCTGAAGCACTAGAAGAGTTAGCTGATTCAGGCCTTCTCAACAATCAAGCGCGCTTACAAGAGCAATATGCCGTTACCCTCTACCGCTATTTTGCCAACAACGATGCAGCTCAAGCCTTAGTTCCGTTACTGCCTCAGCTAGAAACCCAGCTACAGCAATTGGCGAGTACAACGCCCAACAGCACTAATGACTATGCATTACTAGAAACCTTAAAAGCTTATGGCTTCTTACTGAATCAAGGCCGTAAAGAGGTCGACGGTGAGCTAAACAAAGTATTGTTAGCGGCTGACTTAAATACAGCCCTTATTGATTTTGCAGCAAGCGCAGAAAGCATTCGCGCCAACAACGACTGGCCACGTACAAATGCCTACTGGGCACTCGCCCTATATCGTTTAGCGCTGCCATCATCAGAAGATGGTGAACAAACACAACAAGAGTTGGCCCTCGATGCTGCCGTCGCTGCTATTGCTAAAGCCGATGTTGCACTTCGTGGTGATGCTGCTAAAGATGCATACACCGCAGGCTTTCACGTAAATGTGTTTGGTGGCCAAGAGCTATGCAAGGAAAACAGCGATATATGTCGTATTCCAGAGCTTAAGGCGGCGCTGCCGATTGAACACCACTGTTCTGATAGCCTGTTTATATTGACCCAAGATTTAAACGAGCAAGAGCTTGCTGAAAGCTGTAATAAGTTAACCTCACAAGAGTCTAACTTTCATGGTTTACTAAGCACAGAGTTAAAGCCAACCCCCAATGACTTTAACAGTGCGCTGAGGGTTGTTGCATTTAAAAACTGGAGCCAATACCACTTATATGGCCAGCTGATCTTTGATATCCAAACCGATAACGGCGGTATGTATATAGAAGGCACCCCTTCAAAGCCTGGCAACCAAGCAACCTTCTTTGCGTTTCGCCAGTGGTGGATTGAACCCGAGTTCAAAGTTTGGAATTTGAATCATGAATATGTGCACTACCTTGATGGCCACTTTGTGAAATATGCAGGCTTTGGGCACTTCCCAGAGAAAATGGTCTGGTGGTCAGAAGGTTTAGCTGAATACATCTCTAAGGGCGATACCAACCCTTCAGCTCTGCGTGTGATTAAGCGAGATCGAGATGAAGCACCAACATTAGAGGAGATTTTTGCTACCGAATATAAGGACGGTCAGGACAGAACTTACAAATGGAGTTACATGGCTATTCGCTTCCTTGCAGAGCACCACCATGCTGACTTTGTACAACTTAGCCAGTATTTAAAAACAGATTATTTCGAAGGCTATGAGCAGTTAATGGCCTCTTTGACTCAGCATCAAGATCAGTTTGCAACTTGGTTAGATACTCAGGTTGCTGAATTTGATGATAACGAAGAGAAGAGTAAACCACGCCTGCATAAGCAGTATCGCTACGATTACCGTGACTATTTGCAGCCACAGCACTTAGCCCATGGCGAAAACCACCTGAAGTTTTAAGTTATTCCCTAACTTAATGCTCTTCAATACCAAGTACTCGACTCCTATATTCAGGAGTCGAGCTTTTAATTATTTAACCAAAACTCCGAAGTTTTTTCCTTCCAAATACGCCATAAAGGAATACCAAGGCCAACAACTTGACAATATTGCAACACTTGCGCAACAATAATTTCACTTCAATGAAGAAGTGTTTAAATTATTAGGGAAATAAAATGAGATTTAGAATACTTTGCGCGTTAGCTTTTTCTTCATTAATATCTTCATCAGCCCAGGCTGGTAGTTATTATGATGATTGGGATGTTGAAAGAGTACCCGACCAAATAAAAGTAACAAAACTATTTTTTGGTCAAACACATTGCGAAGCTTATATCCAACGGTATTATGGTTTACCTTCAGAAAGGAAAGATTTCTCCCAGAATGTTAGTAAGAGTCTGGCTACAACCGATATAAGACCCACTTTTACAGTTATGGCGCCTTATACCGATCAATATGGTACCCAGCTATATAGACAATATAGCTGCAAATCAGTGGGCGATTTACCATACTCATATAATAAGGAAGAGGTTCTTTCTTGGAAAAATAAATACACCCCAAGGCAGCCATTCCCTACTTTTGTTGGGTATGAATATGGTTCATGCAACCAAAGTACAAGGAGAGGCGCTATAGATATTGGGTTACCTGCTACAGGGGCGAATAACATGAAAGTATTTGTATCTAGTAGTAGCAACAATTTTCCAGATATAAAAATCTATGATGGGGTGCCGAAAGGGTTTATAGGTTACGATTACGCAACTAGCTCTGACAAGACAAAAAGGCTAAGAGTTAAGCTCGATGACGGTTCTAGTCATTACTTGACCGCTCACATTCCGGCCTGTAGCACTGGAAACGATCTAGCTCCACGCTAAAATAGAAAAGGTGGCGCAGAATGCGCCACCTTTTCTATTATGTAAGCACATGACTATGAGTGTAAGCGGCCGTCAGGCTGCTCAAAGATAAGATCTTCCATCTGCTCATAGGCTGATTCATTACCCGGCGCATTAAATAGCACCATCAAGATAACCCACTTTATATCATCAAGATTCAATGTCGGCTCGTCGATTTCCATCACACGGTCAATGACCATTTCGCGGATCTCTACACTGAGCACTTTAATCTGCTCCAAAAACAGTAAAAAGCCACGACTTTCGACGTCAATTTTTTCCATCTCAGCTTTGGTGTAAATACGGAATGATTGCTGATCATGATTACAAAGGTAAGGCGTACCTGCTTCTTGTATATCAGCTAAACGCTCTAACCAAGAAAGTGCCTTAATGATTTCACTTTGATGAAATCCGGCGCGAGTGAGTTCTTTTGTGAGTTCGTCTTCATCTACTAATAATTCGACTTCACTATGAACATAGTTTTCAAATAAATACATGAGGATATCAAACATGACTAGCTCCTCTTTAGTCTTATGTAACCACCAGGGACTGCAGTAATCCAACCTTGCAGCTCGAGTTCAAGCAATTGCTCCAATACTAGCTCTATGGTTTTTCCACTATGCTCGACCACATCATCTATCGCTGTAGTCTCATAGCCAACACTAGCTAACAGTGAGGAAAATGGCAAATCAGAGGCGCTTTCTCCCCCTATATGGTGGCGCGCCCTTAGTTCTTCAAGGTGAAACTGCGATAAAGCGGTAACTTCTTCTAAAATATCTGCCACAGACTCCACTAACTTAGCACCATCACGCAATAATTGATGGCCCCCTTCACTTTGACCGCTCAGCACACTCCCAGGAACTGCAAACACCTCTCGCCCTTGTTCGTTAGCGAGTCGCGCAGTGATTAATGAGCCACTTTTCAAGCTTGCCTCTATCACTAAGGTTCCTATAGTTAGACCGCTGATAATACGGTTTCGTTTCGGAAAGTTTCCGGAAAATGGCTTAACGTCGGGCCAAAACTCACTCAAAACACAGCCATCATTTTGAATGTCATGGTAAATGCCTCTGTGGCGTTTAGGATAAATAACATCCGCCCCCGTCCCCAATACCGCAACACTCGGCTTTCCAATATCAATAGCCGCTTGATGGGCTGCACCGTCAATACCTAAAGCCATTCCACTGGTTATTGCCAGGCTATGTAGGGCCAATTGAGTCGCCAACTCATAAGCCACTTTCTTTCCTCCTAACGTCGCATTTCGACTACCAACAACGGCGATACCAGGAAACAATAAAGTATCAAGGTTACCTTTTAAAAACAGCACAGTTGGAGGATCATTAATTTGTTTCAATAACGGGGGATAGTGAGGGTCATCTAGGCTTACAAGATGATGGTTATTTGCAGCTTGCTGCCAGGCTAACGCCTCATCAACTAACGCATAATTAGGGGATAAATTGGATTGTAGTAACGATTCAGGTAGCGGCAGCGCCTGTGGTTCATGCGCTAACCTTTGCCTTAACTCTGCTACATCCATGTAGTTTATTAATTGTTTAATCCGAGCGGGTCCTAGCCCAGATACAGCTGAAACAACTAGCCAGTCGACCAGTTTATCGTTAATGGTTTATCCTTTAAAAGCCGATGCCATCAATAAGATGGCATCAATACAATGAGTATAACTAACCTTAGCCTATTCGCTACTAATCAGCGAATCAGCGAATCAGCGAATCAGCGAATCAGCGAATCAGGAATCGTAAGCTTGTCAGCCACCCGCACAGGACGTTCATTAACTAAAATAATCCCCATACTGGTCTTATCGAAAACTTTAAACACCATCAACTTTCCACGATAAAGATCCGGCATTTTTACTGCATTATCTGACGATATATTCGCAATTATCTTCTCGTAGCGATTACGTTCGTGAGGCTGTACCGGGACGCCATCACCATTGATAACGACGACTGCGCCCTCTTTAAAGATAGAAAATACCTGTCCGGTTTCTAGACCGTCAATAGCGCCTTTGTCTAGGTAAACCACATCGAGTTTACCCATTTCACGAATATCTTTACCCGATGCCAATACTGTTGCAGGCTCTTTAATTTCAGCCGCCTTAGGCATGAAATAAGCAGACATCAGCGAGTCATCCTCAATCGGTAGTACGCGATAACCTGCCGCAGTTTCTTGCAAATTACTCAGTAACTCCACCTTAGAGATGGGGCCCGACTCAACCACTCGACCAGAAGCCGATAAAATCACTTCGAGTCCTAGATTTTCGCCGTCACTATTCTTGAGTGTTCGCCCATCAACATAAACGCCAAATTTATCGCCAACGGTTAACTCACCTTGCACATAGATAATGTCTGAAATCACATGAAATTTTGAAGGACTCTCACCGCCCATGACTTTGGGTTGCTGCTCGAACCAATCGGCATCAACTACACGGTTTTGTAATAGATAGGGCTGGATTAGCGAAAGGTCTATCGCTGGAATCGCACTATTTTTAGCTGAAATGCGGCCTTGGGGGCTTTTTCTGATATGAGGCTTAACCACCAAGCGCGGTTCACCATCGATAAACACCAGAGTCAGCTTGTCGCCAGGGTAGATAAGGTGAGGGTTCGCTACCTGAGGGTTTGCTCCCCACAGCTTAGGCCAACGCCAAGGGTCGTTTAGGAAAGATGCTGAAATATCCCAAAGCGTATCGCCTTTTTCAACCACATAAGAATCAGGATGACCCGACTTTAGCGTTAAGGTATCAGCGAAAACTGAAGTGCAACCAACTATAAGTGAAGCAAGTAATATTAACCGTTTCATCAGGGTATCCATGCTATTTGCTCTTTTATTAGAGTATATGTAGAGCTTTTGCTGTTATTGAATGCCGCTAACGACTAAAATTGAGCCATTAGCCAAAGTCAGTATAACTAACTGGCTCAATTTTGACAGACTTGTTAAGAGTTTAGATATGAGTTTATTAAAAGTTTTATGTTTTCCCGATGAAAGATTACGTACAGTAGCAAAGCCAATCACAGAGTTTAACGCTGCCCTTCAAACACAAATCGACGATATGTTCGAAACTATGTATGAAGAGAAGGGAATTGGCCTAGCTGCAACCCAGGTTGATTATCACCATCAACTTATCGTTATGGACCTTCAAGATGATGTTGAACGTCCTAAAGTGTTCATCAATTTAGAGATTACAGCCAAAAGCGGTGATTTCTGCAACGAAGAAGGCTGCTTGTCTGTTCCTGGCGTCTACGCCAAAGTCGATCGCGCAGAATTTGTAACAATCAAAGCCCTAGATCGCGATGGTAAAGAGTTCACGTTAGAAGCGGATGATTTGTTTGCTATCTGCTTACAACATGAATTAGATCATCTATCAGGTAAGCTGTTTGTTGACTACTTATCACCGCTTAAGCGTCAACGCATCAAACAAAAGCTCGAAAAAGCAGCTCGTCTCGAAGCTAAACAAGGATAAATTTTTGAAACCATTAAATGTCATTTTTGCAGGAACGCCAGACTTTGCTGCACGCCATCTTCAAGCGTTAATCGATTCAGAGCATAACGTTATTGCAGTGTACACCCAGCCAGACAGACCTGCTGGCCGCGGTAAAAAGCTTCAAGCAAGCCCAGTCAAAGCATTAGCGCTTGAAAATGACATCGCAGTTTTGCAGCCAAAATCTCTACGTGACGAAGATGCGCAAACAGAGCTTGCCGCCTTGAACGCTGACATTATGGTTGTTGTCGCTTACGGGTTAATTTTACCAAAAGTCGTGCTCGACACCCCTCGCCTTGGCTGCATCAATGTACATGGTTCAATTTTGCCACGCTGGCGTGGTGCTGCACCGATTCAACGAGCACTATGGGCAGGCGACAGTGAAACTGGCGTTACCATTATGCAGATGGATATTGGTTTAGATACCGGCGACATGCTGTTAAAAACTCAGCTGACAATTGAAGACACTGATACTTCTGCAACCCTATATGAAAAGCTAGCCGAACAAGGCCCAAGTGCACTTGTTGACGCATTAGCAGGGATAGCAGCAGGTACTCTGCCTGCTGAAAAGCAAGATGAAAGCTTAGCCAACTATGCTGAAAAGTTATCGAAAGAAGAAGCGCGCTTAGATTGGACTAAATCAGCTAACGCACTATGGCGCGAGATCCGCGCTTTTAATCCTTGGCCTGTTAGCCATTACCAACATGAAGGTAATACTATTAAGGTATGGCAGAGCCATGTGAGCGGTGAGACAAGCTCAAAGCTACCGGGTACGATTTTGTCAGCCGATAAAAATGGCATTAGTATCGCCACAGGTGAAGGTGTATTAACTATCACCCAGATGCAACTTCCAGGTAAAAAGCCATTAAGTGTTGCCGACATCCTAAACTCAAGAGCCGACTGGTTTACCCCAGGAACCGTTCTTACTAGCACCGATAATCAAGAGGCTTAATCGCTAATGAACTTAAGAGCTTTGGCCGCTAAGGTCGTTTTTCAGGTGCTAGAAAAAGGTATCTCACTTTCAGTGGCGCTACCGGATCAGCAAAAACATCTCGATAATGGTAAAGACAAGGCGCTACTCGCCGAGCTTTGCTATGGTGTCATGCGTTTTTTGCCGCAGTTAGACAAACAAGTCAGCGACTGCATGAGCAAACAGATGAAAGGTAAGCAGCGCATAGTGCACCAATTATTACTGGTTGGTTGCTATCAACTGTACTTCACGCGCATTCCGAGCCACGCTGCAATATCAGAGACCGCCGAAGCCTGTCGTCAGCTAAAGTTTGAAGGCTTAGTGAAAGTGGTTAATGGTGTATTACGTAATATTCAGCGCCAGGAAAAGCCTTTATCGACTGACAACGACACTCTTACCTATAACACACCAGCCTGGATCATTAAGCGCTTAAAAGACGCTTACCCAGAAAACTGGCAAAACGTGATTGAGCAAAGTCATGAGCGCCCACCTATGTGGCTGCGTAACAATCAGCAATCACAAACCAGAGACACCTATTTACAGGCGCTGGCAGGATTAGAGATTGACGCTCAAGCGGGTAACAGCCCAGATTCAATTTTACTATCTAGCCCACGCGATGTGATGCAGCTACCCGGTTTTGAAACCGGCGCAGCATCAGTGCAAGATGGTGCAGCCCAATGGGCAGCCACCTTATTAGCACCGCAAGGTAATGAACTAGTACTCGATGCCTGTGCCGCTCCTGGCGGTAAAAGCTGTCATTTATTAGAGCTAGCACCTGAAATTAAACTGGTGGCTGTGGATTTTGATGCCAAACGTCTTGAGCGCGTTCAGCAAAACCTCGATAGACTGTCACTCAAAGCTGAGCTGGTACATGGCGATGCCGCCGATATCGACTCATGGTGGCAAGGCGATAAGTTCGACCGCATTTTGCTCGATGCTCCCTGCTCCGCAACCGGTGTTATTCGTCGTCACCCTGATATTAAGTGGCTTAGAAAGAATAACGATATTGAAGAGCTGGCGCAATTACAGTCACAGATTTTCGATCATTGCTGGAGGTGGTTAAAGCCCGGTGGCACACTCTTATATGCAACATGTTCAATTTTGCCACAAGAAAACAAAGATCAAGTCAGCGCCTTCTTAGGCAGAACACCTGATGCGACTTTAGTGCCGATTGCAGAACAAGCCAGTCCAGACGATATTGGTTGGCAGATTGTCCCAGGACAAGACAACATGGATGGCTTTTATTACGCTCGCCTAGTGAAGGATTAGAACGGCAATGAAAATAATCATTTTGGGTGCAGGACAAGTTGGCGGCACACTCGCCGAAAACTTAGTTGGCGAAAACAATGACATCACCATTGTCGATACCGACAAAAATCGCCTACGTAGCTTGCAAGATAAGTACGATCTAAGAGTCATTGTGGGCCACGGTGCTCACCCAAGTGTATTAAAAGAGGCGGGAGCCGAAGACGCGGATATGCTTATCGCGGTAACCAATAGCGACGAATGCAATATGGCAGCTTGCCAAATTGCTTATTCGCTCTATGGTACTCCCACCAAAATTGCCCGAATTCGTTCAGAACAATACCTAGGCCTTCGCGATAAACTGTTTATCGACAGCGAAACCAAGAATGCTGAACATCGCCCTCGGGGCGGTTTTATTATTGATGAGCTGATAGCACCAGAGCAACTGGTGACCGCCTACATTGCTCGCCTTGTTGAATACCCTGGAGCATTACAGGTGCTCGAGTTTGCCGAAGGCCGACTGAGTTTAGTTGCCGTGCGTGCCTACTATGGCGGCCCGTTAGTGGGTAATGCACTCGCAGCACTGCGCGAGCATATGCCGAATATTGATACCCGGGTTGCCGCTATTTTTAGACAGGGTCGTCCAATTATGCCCCGCGGCACCACCATTATCGAAGCCGATGACGAAGTGTTCTTCGTGGCCGACAGCCGCCACGTACGCGCGGTAATGAGTGAGATGCAGAAGCTCGATAATTCTTATCGCAATATTATGATCGCCGGTGGCGGTAATATTGGTTTGGGACTAGCGAAAAAACTACAACGCAACCACTCAGTAAAACTGATTGAGCGTAAGCAAGAGCGTGCTGAAGAGTTATCAGAAAAGCTTGAAAATACAACGGTATTTTGTGGCGACGCCTCAGATCAAGAGCTGTTGCTTGAAGAGCATATCGACCAAACCGATGTGTTTATTGCGGTTACCAACGACGATGAAGCCAATATCATGGCTGCATTACTCGCCAAACGCATGGGCGCTAAAAAAGTCATGGTACTTATTCAGCGCGAAGCCTATGTTGATATTGTGCAAGAAGCGAATATTGATATCGCTATTTCTCCACAACAAGCTACGATTTCGGCATTGCTGACTCATATTCGCCAAGGTGATATTTGTAACGTTTACTCACTACGTCGCGGCGCAGCAGAAGCAATTGAAGCGATTGCTCATGGTGACTCCAATACGTCTAAAGTGGTTGGCAAGCAGATCAGCGAAATTAAATTACCACCTGGGACCACCATTGGCGCTATCGTTCGCGACGAAGAAGTGCTTATGGCACACGACAAAACCGTTATCGAACAAGGCGACCACGTCATTCTATTTTTGGTCAACAAGAAGTTTATTGGCGAAGTTGAAAAGCTATTCCAACCGAGCGCCTTCTTCTTTTAAAAGCGTCATTTAACAGCGTTCAGGAGTGTAACTCATGCCAGTTAGGTAGACTGCTAACTGGTATAAACATTATGTTGAACTATCGCCCCTTGCTATTTATTTTAGGAATTTTCCTCTCAACGCTCACTGCGTTTATGTTAATTCCCGGCGCCTTTGCCCTCTACTATGGTGAAGAAACTGTTGGTGCCTTCATGATCTCATCTCTGGTTACAGGCTCTGCAGCCAGCTTCTGTATGCACCAAGGTCAAAGCCGAAAACTTCACCTTAATATTCGAGATATGTTCCTGCTCACCAGCCTCACATGGTTTATCGTGAGTCTATTTGCAGCAATGCCCTTCACCTTGTATCACGGCATCAACTATACCGACGCATTCTTCGAAACCATGTCAGGTATTACCACCACGGGCTCGACGGTGTTGTCAGGCCTCGACACCATGGATCACAGCATCCTTATCTGGCGCTCATTGCTACAGTGGTTAGGTGGGATAGGCTTTATTGTAATGGCAGTGGCTGTATTACCTTTCTTAAACGTCGGTGGTATGCGTTTATTTAGAACTGAATCTTCCGACTGGAGTGACAAAACAACCCCGCGTACTCAATATATGGCCAAAAGCCTATTTTTTGTTTACATCATACTGACTCTTATATGTTTTGCTGCTTACCACCAAAGCGGTATGACCTGGTTTGAGGCGATTAATCACGCCATGACCACCCTATCTACCGGGGGCTATTCAACCTCAGATCGTTCAATGGCAGCATTTTCAGATGAAGCTCAATGGGTTGGTACCACCTTTATGCTCGCTGGCGGCTTACCCCTGCTGATGTTTGTCTATATGGTGCAGCAACGTTCGCTAAAAGTATGGAATGATGCTCAGGTAAAAGGCTTCTTAAAGTTTGTGGTTTTAATTTCTTGCTCACTGGCATTATGGTTTTGGAGTACCAGAGACATTGCTGCGCTCGATGCCCTTCGTATCGTCAGTTTTAATGTGGTTTCAGTGGTCACCACCACAGGTTATGGTCTCACGGATTACACGGCCTGGGGGGCGCTGGCTAATATCGCCTTTCTATTCTTAATGTTTGTCGGTAGCTGTTCTGGCTCGACCTCCGGCGGCATTAAAATTTTCCGTTTTCAAATTGCTAACGTCATTATGCGCGATCAATTAAAACAACAATTCCACCCTAATGGTGTATTTAAAGAGCGCTATAACAACCACATTATTCGCGGAGATATTGTTCGCTCGCTCGTTACCTTTATTATGTTATTTATGACGGTAATCATCGCCCTGTCGATAATTCTAGTCCTTACAGGGCTGGACCCTATCACTAGCTTTACTGGCGCGATTACCGCGGTAAGTAATGTTGGCCCGGGATTAGGCGATACCATTGGGCCAGCAGGAAACTTCTCCAGCCTACCCGACGTCGCCAAGTGGGCCCTAGCAATAGGCATGCTATTAGGTCGACTCGAGATTTTAACCGTTGCGGTTTTATTCCACCCGCAATTCTGGGAATACTAATCCCCCACAACGGGTATAGAAGTCCGCAATAAAAAAGCCGCATTCATTGCGGCTTGTTATTTCTGTTGTCTATTTCGCTAAGCTAATCAGGTGATCGGCATAGACTTTTACGTCTTCCCAATCAGTGTAATCAATAACAGATTTAGGATCGGTTGGGCCATCGGTAATTTTCATGATTAGCTGGATCATCATTCTGTCGTACCAACGCCAAGATGGGTAGTCAACCTTACCTGCAATCACTTTAACATCTGTTGGTTTCCACGCTGACAGCTCTATAAACTTTTGCAGATACTTGTTGTTTTCAGGCACACGCTTCTCTGGATTACGCGCAACGACGTTAACACTGAAAAAGCTTGAGGCTTTTGCATTGAAATCAGCTTGGTGCTCAGCAACAAACTCAAATACCGACTTATGGTAACTGCCATAAAGTACGCAAGCACCTAGTGCGACCACATCATACTGGGCCCAGTCGAGGCCTTCAGCTTTTGCTTCACTAATATGCATCATGTCGCACTTATGCCCTTCACTAATAAGGTGATCGGCCATAGCGCGGCTAATTCTGGCTGTATGCCCGCCACGAGAATAATAAAGTACCAGAACTGATTTCATCTTGATTCCAATTGAAAATTTTCTATTGATGTATTGTTACAGCTAATCATAGATTTTAAAGGAGAATGGATCACAAATTAGGTATAGCTCATATTATCAACATCAAAAATTGAGATAACTGCGTTCCACAAGTATGATCCATAAGTAGATTGTTTTATAAGACCAACTCAATTAGAATAAACTAATTAAAGGCAATGGAGTAAGTAACCGTATGCAAAAAGAAATCGACGCCAGTGCAATGGTCACCAATGCTGAAAGTGCTGCAAAATGGCTTAAGGCTATCGCAAATCCATATCGATTAATGATTTTGTGCCTTTTACTGGATAAAGAGCTCAGCGTAACCGAGTTAAATAAAACCGTGCCGCTGAGCCAGTCTGCACTATCACAGCATTTAGCCGTATTGCGTTCTGAAGATTTAGTCGCGACTCGAAAAAGCTCACAAGTGGTGTACTACACATTGAAAAATGAGCAAGTCACTGAAGTGATCTCCATCTTGCATCGTAAATACTGCGCCTAATCGCTTTATAGTCCCGAATTTAGATGTAAAAAAGCCTGCATACTTGCAGGCTTTTTTGTTCCAAAATCGTGTTTAATCTAGCGCTCAGCAAATGCTTGGGCAAACTCATCCACTTTATTCCAGTCGGTAAATTCAAAGGTACCAGTCGTATCTGTGGGGCCTTTAGTCATCCACATAATAAAGCGGATCATCACCTTGTCGAAAAATCGATACTTAGGGTAGTCAATCTTACCTGCAAATACCCCTAACTGCTGTGGCTGCCAAAGCGATAGAGTGAGGAACTTCTGCATATACGGATTCGTTTCCGGAGTATTTTTTTCTGGCTTTCGAGCAACCACATTCACAGTAAAGAATGCATTTATCTTCGCATCCAGCACCGCATGATGACGATTAATAAACTGATAGAGTTCGGGCCTATGCTTACCATAACGAATGCTGGCAGCAATCAAGATTTTATCAAATTGTGCTAAACCTAAAGACTCTGCTTCATCGATTGAAGCTAAAGTCACCTTGGCATTCTGCGCTTGGTTAACCTTCTTGATCTGCTCACAAATCGCTTTCGTTTGGCCATCAACTGTCGAATAAATAATGAGTGTATTGTTCATTAACTTCCTACTATTTTCCGATTAAAACTCGGTATGACTAGACTAAAACAACGGTCAATGACCCGCTATATTTTGAATATACTACCCAATAGTTAACGCTAGCTTAGGCGAGTAGATTAAGGCAGCATCTTTACACTTTTTTAGTTTTTCCAAAAGGTCGGCGTAAACAAAATCAGCAAGGTGAACACCTCTAAGCGACCAAATAACATGGCAAACAGTAATACCCACTTTTCAGCATCACCAATACTGGCGTAGTTACTTGCCACCTCACCTAAGCCTGGTCCCAAGTTATTCAAACAAGCTGCCGTGGCACTAAAAGCGGTAATCGCATCCATCCCAAATGCCATGAGGATCAGCATGCAAACTACAAACACTAAAGCGTAAGCAGAGAAGAAGCCCCACACAGCATCAATAACTCTATCGGGTAGTGCGTTACCACTAATTCGAATTGAGAACATACCGCGGGGATGAACCAGACGCTTGAGTTCACGTGAGCCTTGAAGCAACAGCAAAATCATACGAATAACTTTAATACCGCCGGCGGTAGAGCCACCGCTGCCGCCAATAAAGCTAGAGAAAATCAGCAAAATTGGCAGGAATAATGGCCAAGCATGGAAGCTCTCGGTACCAAACCCAGCAGTAGTTGAAATTGATACAGCCTGAAATAAGGCGTAATCAAAGGTTTCTTCGGCTGAGTCATAAATTCCTGAGCCGTACAATGTGATAAAACAGATAGCCGTTAATACCAACTGAATCGCAATCAACACCTTAAACTCGGCGTCCCGAAAGTAGACTCTTAAGTTAATGCCTCGGCGAGAAAAAGCGGCAAAGTGTAGACTGAAATTTAATGCCGCAATCAATAAAAACACCACACAAATCATATTGATTGTAGGGCTGTTAAAGTACCCCATGCTGGCGTCGTGAGTCGAAAAACCACCGATTGCAATAGTCGAGAAAGAGTGGCAAATGGCGTCGAAAGCATCCATACCAGCAAGCCAATAGGCAAAGGCGCAGGCCACTGTTAGCGCTAAGTAGATGTACCACAATGCCTTAGCGGTTTCGGCAATCCTCGGCGTCATCTTGCTGTCTTTAACAGGCCCTGGCATTTCTGCGCGGTAAAGCTGCATGCCTCCGACACCCAGTACGGGCAAAATGGCGACAGCCAATACAATAATTCCCATACCGCCCAGCCATTGCAGCAGGTGGCGATAGAATAAAATCGCCTTGGGCAAACTATCTAAACCAACAATGACCGTAGCACCTGTAGTGGTGAGTGCGGAGAAGGATTCGAAGAAGCTATCGGTTAAACTAAGAGAGGGCTGGCCAGAGAAAATAAAAGGCACGGCACCAATCGATCCAAGCACCACCCAGAATAGCACCACTAACAAAAAGCCTTCTCGGGTACGCAAGTCTTTACGATGAGCGCGGTTAGGATACCAAAGTGAGAACCCCAAAATCAGACAGAGTACGAAAGCCTGAATAAATGCCATACCGCCGCCATCTTTATAGATAACAGCGACTAAGGCTGGAGGTAGTAAAGATAAAGAAAACAGCCCCATTAACAAGCCAGTAATTCTTATAATTGTTCGATATTGCATTGGTATCCATCGCTAGCGCTTTACTCAAGCGCATTTTCGCATACTTATTAAAAAATGTTCACAACCGATTAGCAAGCTTGAATATTCTTACTACTCGATAATAAAAAATGATTTTATTGCTGGCTCATATAAAGTGGCACGATCCGCTCAGTTCTTGCATCGGCCTTTAAATTAGTCGTCAAATACCGCTTTTAACTGTCCCTTACTCATGGTCGCTAAATCAAGATTCAATGGCTCCTTAAAACGCTTAGGAATAGCAAATTGAATCTCAATCTTGTCGCTAAACTGCTTATCTTCAACCAACACATCAAACTGCGCTAAAAGATGCTCAACATCCTTAAGCTGGTGATATTCGCATACCATCTTGCCTGGATAACGGATCTGCTTAATCTGGGTCTCAAGCTGAACAATAGCGTGTTTGATACCAGAACTATAGGCTCTCACCAAACCGCCAACGCCCAACTTGGTTCCTCCAAAGTAACGGATCACGACCACACCGATTTCGCCTATATTGGTACCTTGCAAGGCGGCTAACATCGGCCGTCCAGCGCTGCCCGAAGGTTCACCATCATCACTTGAGCCAATATTAATGCTGTCATCAGGCGCGCCTGCCACAAACGCGTAACAATAATGGTTAGCACCTGGGTATTCAACCTTCAAGTTAGTAAGTACACACTTAAGCTCTTTGGCAGACTGGCAGTGAAACAGAAAAGAGATAAAGCGACTATGCTTTATCTCTTCTTCAATCAATAACTCTGCAGCAGGGATGAGATAACTTTCACTCAAAATATTTCTCTCAACTGATTACCCTAGGTCTTTTATCAGCAACTATCGCCCGTAATATGACGTAATGCTAACGGTTAAGGCCTAAGTTGCGCGTCATATTCTCGATACGGTCGCTATGAACAATCACGTTATCTTCAATACGAATACCGCCAAATGGGCGTAATGTATCCACTGTATTCCAGTTTATTTGTGATTGGCGCTTATCTTGTTTCAGTTCGCTCAATAGCGAATCGATAATATAAACACCAGGCTCAATAGTCAGCACCTGATTAACATCTAACTCTCGGGTACAGCGCAAGAATGGATGCGCATCTGGTGCCGCAACATGGGTTCCTCTATCATCACCGAGAAAGCCGCCCATATCATGAACCTGTACACCCAACATATGGCCTAATCCATGGGGGAAAAACACACTTGTGATCCCCTGTTCGACTAACCCATGAACATCGCCGCTGACAATATCAAAATCCAACAAGATCTGCGCTAACTTATAATGAGTTTCAACGTGCAATTGCGCATAGCTCACACCCGGCTTCATCAGATTAATGATCTGTAACTGCATATTGTCGATTGCGCTAATCAAATCATCGAAAATATTCTTCTCAAAGGCGTAGCTGCGAGTAATATCTGAAGCGTAACCATTGAAGTTAGCACCGGCGTCAATTAAAAATGAACGACGCTGTGCAGGTGCTGTATGTTCAAGAGCGGTGTAATGCAAAATAGCGGAGTTTTGGTTAAGTGCGACTATGCTGCTATAAGGCACTTGATTTTCACCTTGTGAAATTGCCGACAGATAAACCTGCA
Source organism: Shewanella sp. 0m-6 (assembly GCF_052977325.1). NCBI lineage: Bacteria > Pseudomonadati > Pseudomonadota > Gammaproteobacteria > Alteromonadales > Shewanellaceae > Shewanella > Shewanella sp. 0m-6. The sequence goes on along the minus strand of NZ_JBRIMD010000020.1, from coordinate 65,164 downwards.
AGATCTCAAATTCACTAGCACCATTATAAAAAGCCGTTTTTGCCGCCTGATGCCCAGTCACCGCTATTTCGTTGGATTTACGCATACAAGCCAACTCATAATCCGTTTTGGTTGCCCGGTGATAATTAAGGTAGCTTAATACCGAGTCAGGATTACGTCGATTAAAGCCCAGTACATCAGCAACATCTAAATGTTCACCAATATAAGCCCATTCATCGATATCTGCGGGAAGGTATTCTGCAACTTTGTCCGCCTTAGTCAAAAACTTAATATCGACATGATCCGCCCAAAATTCAGTCGGTTCTTCAGCCACTTTGTGCCAAAAGTCGACCGGGCGATAAAAAATTAACAGTGGCTTGTCTGTGCCATTCACCACTAACCAGGAATTAGGGTTATCGGTTACTGGCAACCACGCCTTAAAGTGTGGGTTCACTTTAAATGGATAATCCATATCATCTAAAAATTGCCTATGAGGCTGACCTGAGTGGATGATTAAGCCCGATAAGTTTTCGCGAGAAATGATTTCACTAACACGACGATTTAGTTGTTGAATATGGTCGTGATAGAGATGCGCTAACTGTTCCATAAGGGTTACCCTATTGTTATTATTTTGCCAATTTTTCGACGTCGGCTCAGTCTAACACATAGCCAATTAAATTTTTTCGTCAAACACATGATTCGCTTTTAAGGCTAAACTTTAGCAGGGAAACCTGTATTAAAAAGCTAAACACCAAGCGAGTAAGCTCATGATTTTTAAAAGTTATTCGTTTTGGGCAACAAAAAACCAAACGACCGTTTAAATTGGGTGTTGTAATTTTTTGTGATTAGTCGCACACTGAGCAACAACTGGTCAAATGATGGCCTAGGCTGCTGTGACAAAGAAAGTCGCATTCAGATAATAAAATCATCAATGATCTGAATAGTGAACTTAAGCTATAAGGAAGCAAGCAATGATCTACCAAAGCCCTACAATTGAGGTTGAGTTACTCGAAGACAATATCGCGCACTTGTGCTTTAAAGCACAAGGGTCGGTTAACAAGCTAGACAGAGAAACCATCGATTCGTTAAATGCTGCACTCGACAGCATCAAACAAGATACGAGTATCCAAGCATTAATGCTAAGTTCAGCCAAAGATGCCTTTATCGTTGGCGCGGATATCACTGAGTTCTTAGGACTTTTCACTGAAGAAGATGCGGTTTTACATTCTTGGCTTGAGCAAGCTAACGATGTTTTCAACAAGCTAGAAGACCTGCCTTTCCCAACTATTTCAGCGATTAATGGTTTTGCACTAGGTGGCGGTTGCGAGACCGTTTTAGCAACAGACTTCCGTATAGCAGATACCACAGCACGTATTGGCCTACCTGAAACTAAACTAGGTATTATCCCTGGTTTTGGTGGCACGGTTCGCTTACCTCGCGTCATTGGGGCTGACAACGCACTTGAGTGGATCACTTCGGGCAAAGATCAACGCCCTGATGCCGCACTAAAAGTCGGTGCTATTGATGCAGTTGTTGCACCAGAGCAACTTAAATCTGCGGCAGTAAAAATGCTCAAAGATGCCCTAGCAGAGAAGCTAGATTGGCAGACTCGCCGCGCAAAAAAACAAGCGCCACTAACGCTACCAAAACTTGAAGCCATGATGTCTTTCGCAACGGCTAAAGGCATGGTCTTCAAAATTGCAGGCAAGCATTACCCAGCGCCAATGGCTGTTATTAGCGTTGTAGAGCAAGCAGCAAAGTGCGGCCGCGCAGAAGCATTGCAAATTGAACATCAAGCATTTGTAAAACTAGCCAAAACAGAAGTTGCACAAGCGCTCATTGGTATCTTCCTTAACGACCAGCTCGTAAAAGGTAAAGCCAAGAAAGCAGGCAAACTCGCCAAGAAGGTTAACTCGGCTGCGGTATTAGGCGCAGGCATCATGGGCGGCGGTATCGCATATCAAAGTGCTAGTAAAGGCACGCCAATTGTGATGAAAGACATTGCCCAACCGGCACTCGATTTAGGTTTAGGCGAAGCCGCTAAGCTACTTACCGCTCAAGTTAAGCGCGGGCGTTCAACGCCAGCCAAAATGGCTGCGGTATTGAACAATATCACTCCGGCACTCGACTACGCACCAGTAAAAGATGCAGATGTTATCGTAGAGGCCGTGGTTGAGCATCCAAAAGTTAAAGCTATGGTACTCGCTGAAGTTGAACAGCATGTCAGTGACGATGCCATTATCACCTCAAACACCTCGACTATCTCAATCAACCTCCTAGCGAAGAGCCTTAAAAAGCCTGAACGCTTCTGTGGTATGCACTTCTTTAATCCAGTGCACAAGATGCCGCTAGTTGAAGTCATTCGTGGCGAGAACAGCTCTGAAGAGACGGTTGCTTCAGTTGTGGCTTATGCTAGCAAGATGGGTAAAACACCTATCGTAGTTAATGACTGCCCTGGCTTCTTTGTAAACCGCGTACTGTTCCCTTACTTTGCTGGCTTTAGTGGTCTACTCGCTGATGGCGCTGATTTTGCGGCTATCGACAAGGTGATGGAAAAGCAGTTTGGTTGGCCAATGGGCCCGGCATACTTGCTTGACGTAGTCGGCCTAGATACCGGCCATCATGCACAAGCGGTTATGGCCGAAGGTTTCCCTGACCGCATGGGTAAGTCGGGTAAAGATGCTATTGATGTCATGTTCGAGGCAGAGCGTTTTGGCCAGAAGAACAACAAGGGCTTCTACCAGTACTCAGTAGATCGTCGCGGTAAGCCAAAGAAAGATTTAGACCCAACCAGCTATGAATTACTACAAGCTGAGTTTGGTGAGCAAAAAGCATTTGAGTCAGATGAGATCATCGCTCGTACTATGATCCCAATGATTATTGAGACAGTTCGCTGTCTTGAAGAAGGAATTATCGCTTCGCCTGCTGAAGCGGATATGGGCCTAGTCTATGGCCTTGGTTTCCCACCATTTAGAGGCGGTGTATTCCGTTACCTAGATACGATGGGTGTGGCTAACTTTGTGGCGCTAGCTGACAAATATGCACACTTAGGGGGTCTATACCAAGTAACCGACACTATGCGCGAACTAGCCGCCAATAATGGCAGCTACTACCAGCAGGCTTAAGCAGGAAGGATTTGAACAATGAAAAACGCCGTTATCGTAGATTGTATTCGTACTCCAATGGGCCGTTCAAAGGCGGGAGTATTTAGAAATGTACGCGCAGAAACCCTATCTGCAGAATTAATGAAGTCGCTGCTTGAGCGCAACCCAAAGCTTGACCCAAATACTATTGAAGATGTTATCTGGGGTTGTGTGCAGCAAACCTTAGAGCAAGGCTTTAATATCGCTCGTAATGCCGCCCTGTTAGCTGGCATTCCAAAGCAAGTTGGCGCGGTTACCGTAAACCGTTTATGTGGCTCATCAATGGATGCACTACACCAAGCAGCCCGTGCGATTATGACAGGCCAAGGCGATACCTTTATCGTTGGTGGTGTTGAGCATATGGGTCATGTACCAATGAACCATGGCGTCGACTTCCACCCAGGTCTGGCGAACAACGTCGCTAAAGCATCAGGTATGATGGGCCTTACTGCAGAAATGCTCGGTAAAATGCACGGTATTACTCGTGAGCAACAAGATGCCTTTGCAGTACGTTCGCATCAACGTGCTCACGCAGCAACCGTTGAAGGCCGTTTCGCTAACGAGATTGTGGCGATTGAAGGTCATGACGCAGATGGCGCTTTGATTAAAGTTGAGCACGATGAAGTGATCCGTCCAGAAACGTCTATGGAATCTCTATCAGGCCTACGTCCTGCATTTGACCCAGCTAATGGCACGGTTACCGCAGGTACCTCTTCAGCATTATCTGATGGTGCATCGGCCATGCTAGTGATGGAAGAAGAGAAAGCAAAAGAGTTAGGTCTACCTATTCGTGCACGCATTCGCTCAATGGCAATTGCGGGTTGTGACGCAGCAATCATGGGTTACGGCCCTGTTCCTGCCACGCAAAAAGCACTTAAGCGTGCAGGTCTCACCGTTGATGACTTAGACGTTATCGAGCTTAACGAAGCCTTTGCAGCACAGTCTCTACCGTGCGTAAAAGACTTAGGCTTGATGGATGTGGTTGATGAAAAGATTAACCTTAACGGTGGCGCGATTGCACTGGGTCATCCGCTAGGCTGTTCTGGTACGCGTATCTCAACAACGCTGATCAACCTGATGGAAGCTAAAGATGCTAAGTATGGCCTTGCGACCATGTGTATTGGTTTAGGCCAAGGTATTGCTACTATCTTCGAGCGCCCATAAGGCATTCATCTGCGGATAGATAAAAGCCAGCTTACGCTGGCTTTTTTGTTGCTCCATTATAGCTCCAGTCTTCACTGATAAACGAAACATGCCACATCGCTTAGTTTCTTATACTGATTGCAATAATCAAATCACCTAGCCAACGTCCGGTCACTACCGTAATCTAAGGTTAGATTAAATACCCTGATACATAACTTAAGACATGACATAACGCACCACCAAGGGCAGACATAGGACACGCGATGAAATTTATATTACTTGCTGACAATCCATCAGCCCTGCCACTTATAGCAAAGTGGTATAGCGATGAATGGGGACATATAGGAGAAGGCCGAACCACTAAAGAGATAGAGCTAAAACTCGGAAACTATCTGAACCGTGACAAACTGCCTTTGATCATCTTGGCGCAAGAGGGTGAACAGGTTATTGCTGCTGCACAGCTTCGCTACCATGAGATGGATATCTACCCGGAACGAGAGCACTGGCTCGGTGGTGTATATGTAGACCCTAACTATAGAAATAAACAAGTGGCTAAGTCTCTAGTAGAAGCTGTTATCGCCAAAGCTAACCAATTAGCTATCAAGAGTATAAACCTACAAACAGAGAACCAGTCTGGAGGCTTGTACCTAAAGCTCGGGTGGCAACCAGTAGAACAAGTGATTTATCACGGTATTAAGGTGCTGGTTATGGAAAAATTACTATAATTTAAAAAAGCGCAATCGCACGCCAATTAGGTAAACAAATGACCCCCGCTATCGACTTATTGGTAAAACACAAAATAGCCCATCAAGTTCACGAGTATCAACACGATCCAGCTTGCCACGCTTATGGCTTTGAAGCCGCCGAAAAAATTGGAGTGTCTCCCGAATTAGTATTTAAAACCTTGGTCGTTAAGCTAGATGCAAAGCAGCTGGCTGTGGCGATAATTCCTGTTGCGGAAAAGCTCAGCATGAAGGCTATAGCTAAAGCCACAAAAGCTAAGAAGGCTGTAATGGCTGAAGGCGTGGAAGTGCAGCGCAGTTCTGGCTATGTACTTGGTGGTGTCAGTCCTCTTGGGCAGAAAAGACAGCTGATAACCGTAATCGATGAGTCTGCAGCTTCGCTCGATAAGATGTTTGTTAGCGGTGGTCGTCGAGGGCTAGATATCGAATTAGCACCTGAAGATATCAAGCAGCTGCTAAAAGCGCAGTTTGCCCCTATCACTGCCTAAATGGCTCGTTTTAATTTGCAATGTTCCACGTGGAACATTGCAACCAATGAATAGCCCTGAGCTCACAAATTAACGCTAGACGCTTGGATAAACCAAGACGCTGGAGTAATATTAGCCACTTCTGTTTAATCGTTCAGCCGAGGAAATATGAACGAACTATTTAATGCCGCACAACATCAACTCGATGCTTTAGGCCTAAGATGCCCTGAACCGGTAATGATGGTGCGTAAATCAGTAAGACGCATGAATGAGGGCGAGACTTTACTTATTATTGCAGATGATCCTGCAACGACCCGTGATATCCCAAGTTTTTGCGAGTTTATGGATCACACATTAATCGCTAGCCAAACAGAAGCGACACCTTATCAATATCTGATAAAGAAAGGTCTTTAGCCATTAACTTACAAAGTAGATAAAAGGAATTATCATGGCATCATTAATTGGTATTGCATTTAAAACTGAAAAGCGTGGACCTATGATCACGGTCGAACAAGCCGAGGTCACCCAAGCCAAAGGTGTTGAAAACGACATCTTTGGTCGCCCAGGTAATCGCCAAGTTACAGTGATGTCTATTCAGCAATGGCAGCTCGCTTGCAATGAAATTGACAAACAACTTCCCTGGTTTACCCGCCGTGCAAATTTACTCATCAATGACATAAGTTTCTCTGCACAAGATGTCGGTAAGCAACTTGTCATTGGCAAACTTGTTTTGGAGATCACCGGCGAAACGGATCCCTGTAAGAAGATGGAACAAGCCTACCCTGGACTCGAAAAAGCGTTATTGCCAGATTGGCGTGGTGGCGTTACTTGCAGAGTTATCATCGGTTCTAATATCAAAATAGCTGACAACGTTGCATTGATATAGCCATGATTATAGCCGCCTATCTAAGCTATAACTGAGCAATACCCAGCTGCTCATAACAGCTATTGCCAAGCACCTATCCACCAATCTAAATCTATTAACTTACAATACTCACCTTATTCAATTGCACACTTAACCAATCAAACACCCCGCACACTCGACCGCTTCTTCCTTGTATTAACTTAACTAATTGAAACAGATTTTTTGTTTTACTGTTAAGCAAATTGTGCGATAACTGTTGCACGATTTAACGTCCAGTTAAGCACTATCACCAACAATTAAGAAGAGACACCTGAAGTCACTCCTTTATAACGATAACAAGAATCATAGGATTAGCATGTTAAACAATAAGCTTACCCCCCTATATGCAGCTATTGCCCTTAGCTTCAGTACTCCAACAATTGCCGAAGAAGAGAAACAAGCCTGGCAAGTTAATGCACCAGCGAATGCCCCCTTAGAACAGGTAAAGATTGAAGTAAATGAAGGAACCTGGATGAACGTTAGTGTTAGCCCTGACGGTAAACATGTGGTGTTTGATCTGTTAGGTGATATTTATCAAATGCCTATTGCAGGTGGTGAAGCAACACCACTAGCTGAAGGTATCGCTTGGCAGATGCAGCCAGTTTACAGCCCTGACGGTAAATACATTGCCTTCACCTCTGATGAAGATGGTGGCGACAATATCTGGATCATGGAAGCTGATGGTAGCAACCCTCGCCCAGTAACCAAAGAAACCTTCCGTTTATTAAACAGTCCTGCCTGGAGCCCTGATGGGCAATATCTCGTCGCGCGTAAGCACTTTACTGGAAGTCGAAGCTTGGGTGCAGGTGAAGTATGGATGTATCACGTAGCAGGTGGTGATGGCGTCAAACTAACAGAACGTCCTAACGAACAGAAAGACTTAGGTGAACCCGCTTACTCTCCAGATGGTCGTTACATCTACTTTAGCCAAGATGCGACACCAGGTAAGACATTCCACTATTCAAAAGACTCAGTAAAAGGCATCTATAAGATAAAGCGTTACGATACTCAAACAGGTGATATCGAAGTGCTTATCGAGGGCACTGGCGGTGCCATTAGGCCTACACCTAGTCCAGATGGTAAAAAGCTTGCTTACATAAAGCGTGACGGTTTTCAGTCTTCACTATATCTACTCGACCTTAAGTCCGGTGAAACAGAAAAGCTATATGGCGAATTAGACCGTGACATGCAAGAAACCTGGGCTATTCATGGGGTATATCCAACCATGAGTTGGACTGCCGATAACGAAGAGATTGTGTTTTGGGCCAAGGGTAAAATCAACAAGCTTAAGGTTGAGTCTAAGTCGGTAGCGCAAATTCCATTTACGGTAAAAACTGAGCGCGCAGTTCAACCAGCGGTACGTTTCCAACAGGATCTAGATAAAGATGTGTTCGATGTGAAGATGCTGCGCATGGCTCAAGTATCACCAGATGGAAGCAAGGTGGCATTTGAAGCACTAGGTAAGATTTGGGTTAAGAGTTTACCCGATGGCAAAATGTCACGACTCACTAAGCTCGATAGTGAACTGCGAGAACTATTTCCACAATGGTCTCGTGATGGCAAGAGTGTTGTTTTCACCACTTGGGATGACCAAGAGCAAGGTACAGTGAGCCTAGCAAGCGTACGTAATAAGCGCGTAAAGGTACTCACCGAAGAGCCGGGGAAATATGTCGAACCCACCTTCTCTCCTGATGGTGAGACCGTGGTTTACCGTAAAGCCAAAGGCGGTTACATCACCCCGCGCACCTGGTCTCAAGAAACGGGCCTTTACCAAGTCGATATTGATGGTGATAACAATACTAAGATTACAGCCGAAGGATACCAACCACAGTTTGGTGCCGATAACGACCGCGTCTATTTTATGGAAAGCGGTGAAACACCACAGCTAGCTTCAATTGGCTTAAACGGTTTCGAGAAACGCGTGCATTACACCAGTAAGCATGCAACTGAGTTTAGAGTATCACCCGATGGTAAACAGTTAGCTTTTGCCGAACGCTTTAAAGTTTTCGTTACCCCCTTTGCCAAACACGGCGAAACAATTCAGATTGGTCCCAAGGCGAGCAACCTTCCTGTTGAGCAGTTAAGTGTTCGTGCGGGTGAAAGTATTAGTTGGAACAACGACAGCGATCAACTGTATTGGACCCTTGGTCCTGAGTTGTATCAGGTGAATGTAGATACTCAATATAATGAACAGGCTGAAGATAACAAAGTTAAGCCAACGATTACCGATCTTGGTTTCACTCAAAAGGCCGATGTTCCACGTGGAACAATCGCCTTCGTTGGCGGCAACATCATCACCATGGAAAACGATGAAGTAATCGAAAATGGTACGGTTATCGTCAAAGATAACCATATTGTTAGCGTTGGCCCTGCCTCTGTAATTGATATTCCTAGCGATGCTAAGGTCATCGATATCAAAGGCAAAACTCTGATGCCTGGTTTATTCGATGCCCATGCTCACGGTGCCCAAGGGGAAAATGAAATCATCCCTCAACAAAACTGGGAGTTGTATTCAAACCTATCATTAGGTGTGACGGCGATTCATGATCCATCAAATGATACTACCGAAATCTTTGCCGCTTCAGAGCAACAGAAAGCCGGTAATATTGCAGGTCCGCGTATATTCTCAACCGGTACCATTTTATATGGCGCAAACATACCAGGTTATACCTCTCATATAGATTCACTCGATGATGCAAAATTCCACCTAGAGCGCCTCAAGAAAGTCGGTGCTTTCAGTGTAAAGAGTTATAACCAGCCTCGTCGTAATCAACGCCAACAAGTTATTGCTGCAGCACGCGAGCTAGAGATGATGGTTGTACCTGAAGGCGGAAGCTTGCTGCAACACAACCTCACCATGATCGCCGATGGTCATACAGGTATTGAACACTCGCTACCAGCAGCCAATGTTTATAGCGATATAAAACAATTCTGGGGACAAACCGATGTGGGCTATACGCCAACACTCGTTGTCGCTTATGGCGGAATTTCAGGTGAGAACTATTGGTACGATAAGACAGATGTTTGGGCTCACCCACGTCTTTCTATGTATGTACCGTCGGATATTTTAGACGCCCGCTCCATGCGTCGCCCTACTGCACCCGATGAGCATTACAACCACTTCAATGTGGCTCGCGTTGCTAACGAGTTAAATGAAGTAGGCATCAAAGCGAATATCGGTGCCCATGGTCAACGTGAAGGTTTGGCCGCTCATTGGGAGATGTGGATGTTTGCTCAAGGCGGGATGAGTAATCTTGAGGTTCTAAAAACGGCCACCATCAACCCAGCGAAACACTTTGCAATGGATCACCAAATTGGTTCAATCAAGCAAGGTAAGCTAGCCGACTTAATCGTTATCGATGGTAATCCGCTAGAAGATATTCGCGTAACCGATCGAGTAACTTACACCATGGTTAACGGTAAACTGTTTAATGCAGAAACAATGGACCAATTAAATGGTGGTTCGAAAAATAGAGGTAAGCAGAGAGAAGCGTTCTTTTTTGAAGAATAAATTTCAATTTTTAATTTAAAATCTGAGTAACTTAGCTGTGGTTTTTTAAATTTGAGGGAAATTATTTTTTGATTCAAAAATTGCATTATTAGCCCAAAAGCTAACAATAAAAAAGGATGTTCCACGTGGAACATCCTTTATTCAAATGCCTTCATTAACTTTAGCTAATACATTATATTAAAACTTAGGGAATGGAACTCTTTACACATTAGGGAATAAAAACATGAGTACATATAGAGTAATTGCTTTAGCTATAGTTAGCGCTGCACTATCTATCATTGTCACAATACAGTTTATAAACTCAGCAGATACAACAACTCAAACCCCACAATTTACGACTGAAAAGACATTAACTCTAGAGAGCCAAAAAGAACCGGAAACAAATGCCGATAGCAACCGATTGAAACAAGAGGCAATCACGCAAAAACAACAACTTTCTACACAGCAGCCTGATAGCCTCAACAATCAATACACCAAACTCGTCGATGAGGCTTCGATAAATGCATTCTTTGTAAATGAACAAGGTACTCTTGATGGCGCGGCCTTGACCCATGTATTAACAGTCGGTATGGCAGATTTTATCGAGCAAACTTCTAGCGCAAACACAAATAGTGAGCTTGCGATTAATCGACAAGAAAAACTCAATCAGCAATTAATCGCCCTAAAAGACTTAGCTATCTATGAACAGCATACTGTCTGTTCTGGACGAATCTGCGCCCTGTCTCTTATCACTAACGAATTGACTGCAAAAAACAAAAAATTGATACAGGAGTTTGATAGCAATATTAGCTTTGTAAATACCTCTGAAAGTACAACGGGTGAAGTCGAGTTTAAAGCTATCTATTTGCACTCAGAAGACCCATCACAACTTCTGATGACACAGCCTTAAACGTTTAAGATATGAGTGTTATTTTTTATAACAAAAACAGTCCGTAGTGTGGTCATTGACCATGCCCACAGCCTGCATAAAGGCGTAGCAAATTGTCGGGCCGACAAAGTTGAATCCCATCTTTTTTAATGCCTTAGACATGGCTTCAGATGCTGGAGTTTGTGCCGGCAATTCACTCATAGATGTAAAGTGGTTGACCTTGGGTGAGCCATCAACAAAACCCCACAAAAATGCTGAGAAATCATTACCCTGCTCAACAAATTCAAGGTAGGCTTTTGCGTTTCTGATGATCGAGTTTACCTTTAAACGATTGCGTACAATTCCAGGATTAAGCAATAACTCTTCGACTTTTTGGGCATCGAATGTTGCGATTATTTTAGGGTCGAAATTGGCAAATGCCGCCTCATAATTTTGCTGTTTCTTAAGGATAGTGATCCAAGATAATCCTGCTTGTTGACCATCTAAACACAGTTTTTCAAACAGCTCTCTACTATCAAAAACCGGCCTTCCCCATACCTTGTCGTGGTATTCTTGATAGATGGGTTCAGCGCTAACCCAACCGCAACGCGTTACTTCCATAACCTTAATCCTAAATTTATCGTCAGTAAGATAAAAAATAACCTACATAAGCGTTATTCTACAAGGTATAATCGAAACCATTTTCTATTAAAGCTTCCAGGCAGTAGACAAGCGGATATGACGACGAAACACGACGTAAAAACATTCCAGGGCTTCATTATGACCCTGCAGGAATACTGGGCGCAGCAAGGTTGCGCAATCGTTCAACCATTAGATATGGAAGTCGGTGCCGGTACATTCCACCCGATGACATTCTTACGTTCATTAGGCCCAGAGCCAATGAGCAGTGCCTATGTTCAGCCATGTCGTCGCCCGACTGATGGCCGTTACGGTGAAAACCCTAACCGTCTTCAGCACTACTACCAATTCCAAGTAGTACTAAAGCCATCGCCAAGTAACATTCAAGAACTATACCTAGGCTCATTAGAAGCCCTTGGTGTTGATATGAATGTGCATGACGTGCGCTTCGTAGAAGATAACTGGGAATCTCCGACTCTTGGTGCTTGGGGTCTAGGTTGGGAAGTTTGGCTGAACGGCATGGAAGTATCTCAATTTACTTACTTCCAGCAAGTGGGTGGTCTAGAGTGTAAGCCCGTAACAGGTGAAATTACTTACGGTCTTGAGCGCCTAGCGATGTACATTCAAGAAGTAGACAGCGTCTACGACCTTGTATGGACCGATGGCCCAATGGGCAAGATCATGTACGGCGATATTTTCCATCAGAACGAGGTTGAGCAATCAACTTATAACTTCGAACATGCCAATGTTGAAGTACTGTTCAAGATGTTCGACGACTGTGAGCAAGCTTGTGAGCGTTTATTGACACTAGAAAAGCCACTTCCACTACCTGCTTATGAGCAAGTAATGAAAGCCTCTCATGCATTTAACTTGCTAGATGCTCGCCACGCTATCTCTGTTACTGAGCGCCAGCGTTATATCTTACGCGTTCGTACCATGGCTAAAGGCGTAGCTGAGTCTTACTATCAGGCCCGTGAAGCGCTTGGCTTCCCAATGTGTAAGTAGAGGAATAACAGATGAATTTTGAAAACTTACTTATTGAAGTAGGCACAGAAGAGTTACCACCAAAGTCACTGCGTAAGCTAGCCGAATCTTTTTTAGCCAACTTTACCGAAGAGCTAGCTAAAGCAGAATTAAGCTTTGAGTCTGCGGTATGGCATGCAGCGCCGCGTCGCCTAGCTATTAGCATCAACCAACTTGCACAGGCACAAGCAGACAAAGTTGTTGAAAAGCGCGGCCCTGCTGTTGCTCAAGCTTTTGATGCTGACGGTAACCCAACAAAAGCCGCTATGGGCTGGGCTCGTGGTAACGGTATTACTGTTGAGCAAGCTGAGCGTCTTAAGACTGACAAAGGTGAATGGTTACTGCACCAAGCGCGTGTTGTTGGTGTTGAAACTAAAAGCCTGATTGCCGATATGGCGCAGCGCTCTTTAGATAAGTTACCTATTCCTAAGCCTATGCGCTGGGGTAGCAACACGACTCAATTTATCCGCCCGGTCCATACGGTGACTATGCTACTAGGTAGCGAAGTGGTTGATGGTGAATTATTAGGTATTAAATCTGATCGCGTGATTCGTGGTCACCGCTTTATGGGTGAGTCTAGCTTCGAGCTAGATCATGCTGACAACTACCTTATTGCTCTTAAAGAGAAAGGTAAAGTATTAGCGGATTATGAAGCGCGTAAAGCGATTATTAAAGCTGGTGCTGAGGCTGCTGCAGCTAAGATTGGCGGCGTAGCCGATCTTGAAGATGACTTACTAGAAGAAGTGACTTCTCTCGTAGAGTGGCCAGTTGTATTAACGGCCAGCTTCGAAGAAAAGTTCTTAGACGTACCAGCAGAAGCCTTGGTATACACCATGAAAGGCGATCAAAAATACTTCCCTGTATTTGATAATGCCGGTCAGTTGCTACCAAACTTTATCTTTGTGACTAACATTGAGTCAAAAGATCCACAGCAGATTATTTCTGGTAACGAAAAAGTGGTTCGCCCACGTCTTGCCGATGCTGAGTTCTTCTTTGAAACTGATAAGAAAGAGTCGCTTGAAGCACGCCTTGCCAGCTTAGAAACCGTTGTATTCCAAAAGCAGCTTGGCACCATTAAACAGCGTGTTGAACGTATATCTGCTTTAGCGGGTTATATTGCTAGCAGCATTAATGCTAACAGCGAAGAAGCTGCGCGTGCGGGTCTACTGTCTAAGTCAGACTTAATGACTAACATGGTGATGGAGTTTACCGATCTTCAAGGCACCATGGGTATGCATTACGCACGCCTTAACGGTGAAACTGAAGCCGTTGCGGTTGCTCTATCTGAGCAATATAAGCCGAAATTCTCTGGCGATACCGTACCGACAGCACCTATCTCTATTTGTGTTGCACTGGCAGAAAAGCTCGACACGCTAGTGGGTATTTTTGGTATTGGCCAAGCGCCTAAAGGCGCTGCAGATCCATTTGCACTGCGCCGCGCAGCAATTGGTGTGCTACGTATCTGTTTAGAGAACAACTTGCCACTAGATCTTGTTGATTTAATTGCTAAAGCACAAGAACTACACGGCGAGAACCTCACTAACGAAAACGTTGCAGAGCAAGTACTTGAGTTCTTCATGGGTCGTTTCCGTGCTTGGTATCAAGATCAAGGTGTGAGTGTCGACGTTATTCTAGCGGTACTCGCTCGTCGCCCTACTGCACCAGCTGATTTTGAAAGCCGCATTAAAGCCGTTGCTCACTTTAGAACACTAGAGCAAGCATCAGCACTGGCAGCAGCCAACAAGCGTGTATCAAACATCTTGGCTAAAGTTGAAGGTGAACTACCAGCAGCTATCGATGACACACTACTTGTCGAAAATGCTGAAAAGGCGCTTGCAGCTAAACTTGCAGAGCTTCAGCCACAGCTAGCACCGCTTTTTGCGGCTGCTAACTATCAAGAAGCGCTAGCACTGCTTGCGAGCCTGCGTGAGAGTGTTGATACATTCTTCGAAGATGTCATGGTTATGGCTGACGACGAAGCACTTAAGAATAACCGCTTAGCGCTACTTTCTAGCCTACGTGAGCAGTTCTTACATGCCGCTGATATTTCACTCCTTCAGTAAACACTGAGTAGCTGAATAATAAAAACGCGCCCTTTGGCGCGTTTTTTATTGGGACTTTTTAGGAACAAACTTAAAACTGCACAAGTTTCAAATGCAGCTGCTCAAACGTTTCACGGTCTATGCTCGCTTCAAATAACAAGCGTTCTAATTGCTCCGGCTGTAACTTACCCGCTTCAAATAGCATAGAGCATTCACTGATAAGATTAGCGCGCCAAACCACCTCAGCAAGCCCACCAGCAGGCTTAGAATCAATGACAGCTAAACGGCTGAGCTCTGCCTCAAATAATGACGGTAACTCCCAATAGCGAGCCAGTAGCGCGCTGAGACTCAAAGACTTGGTTGTCATTACCTGCCGAAATAAACTAGAGCAAGGTTGTTCACCGGGTTCTGCTTGTTTAAATGCTTCTAATAACAGCTTAAAAATCGCAATCTTACCCACGTCATGCAATAAGCCTAATAAAAATGCACTATCAGCTTCCTCTTGAGCAAGCTCACTCGACAAGTAAGCCACTTGCATAGAGTGGCGCCATACTTGACTGCCGAAACGACGAAAATAAATAGGTTTAATATCAATAACTTTACGC
This sequence comes from Shewanella sp. 0m-6, assembly GCF_052977325.1. Classification (NCBI taxonomy): domain Bacteria; kingdom Pseudomonadati; phylum Pseudomonadota; class Gammaproteobacteria; order Alteromonadales; family Shewanellaceae; genus Shewanella; species Shewanella sp. 0m-6. Next base: position 50,118 of record NZ_JBRIMD010000020.1, on the reverse strand, counting down.
ATCATCGCAGTAGTAACAAAACGTCGCATCTGCTCACGTCCAAGCTGCACTAAAGCCAGCTGTAAGCTAGTGATCTCTTTATCGCTGCGTCTAAACAGTGGCGAGTTACATAGCTTTAATACCTCAACACTCAAGACAGGATCTCGCTCGATTAGAGCTAACAGTACTTTAGTATCGCTATTCTCATCGGCGAGCTGCTGGTCTAATGCCGCTATTTGCGTCGGCAATTTTAATACCCGATCAGCAATTGCCTTGGGGGATGTGAGAGCGGCTTCAACACGTCTAAATACACTTTTTTCAAGCTCGTTTGCTGTGCCATTTAGCTGGGTGCTTGGGAATAACAGGCTATAGAACAATGCAGAAAGGTCTATCGTCACATCAGCAACATCTGTTGCTGCCTGCGCTTTTATTGGCTTAGGCTCACTGAGTGTGGATTGAAAGTGTTCCATGGAGCCACTAAAGCTCTTTGGTTGCTCAATAACAACCTTCTCTCTGATATTAAACAGTTTTTTTAGCGCTTTACTAAACAATTTTTTATGACCAGTACGGGGTTTTTAACAAAAAAAATCGGTGCATATAGCACCGACTTTACTCAATATTTAAGTTTACCGATAAAACTAAACTTAAACGTCGAGGTTTGCCACATTAAGCGCGTTTGCTTCAATAAACTCACGACGAGGCTCAACTTGATCACCCATCAAACAAGTAAATAGTTGATCAGCACCAATCGCATCCTCAATGGTTACTTGCAACATACGACGTGACTCAGGATCCATTGTAGTTTCCCACAACTGCTCAGGGTTCATTTCACCCAATCCCTTATAACGCTGAATGTATAAGCCACGCTTCGATTCGCTCATCAACCACTCTAGCGCTTCAACAAAGCTGACAACATCTTTAGTACGCTCGCCACGTTGTACATAACCGCCGTCTTCAACTAGGCCGTTGATTTCGCTACCCATCTTAACGATGCGTTGGTAATCAGTAGACTGGAAGAAGTCATACGAGAACATATAGTGTGTATCGATACCGTGCTTACGGATGGTAATCTTTGGCAAATAAACCTGACGCTCAGGATCAAGTACTGGCTCAGCGCTATATAAGATACCGCCAGTTTCTTTATCAATAAGATCAGCGACAAATGCATCAGCCCAGGCTTTAACTTGTGCTTCGTCACTCAACATGTCATTAGTGATTGCTGGGTGATATAGCATTAGATCAGTGATATTAGTTGGGTAACGTTGCTCTAAACGAGCAATGATAGCTTCAACTTCACGATACTGATTAACTAAACGCTCTAGCGGTTGACCAGACATGCCTGGTGCACCTTGAGACGGATAGATATTGGCATTATCTAATGCTTGCGTTGTTAAGTATTCTGTCAACGCAGGATCATCTTTCAGATACTGCTCTTGTTTACCTTTCTTCACCTTGTACAAAGGTGGCTGCGCGATATAAACATAACCACGCTCAATCAGCTCAGGCATTTGACGGAAGAAGAAGGTCAACAGCAGTGTACGAATGTGCGAGCCGTCGACGTCAGCATCGGTCATGATAACGATGTTATGATAACGCGTTTTATCAGGGTTATATTCATCACGACCAATACCACAACCTAGTGCAGTAATCAGTGTTGCCACTTCTTGAGAAGATAACATCTTGTCAAAACGGGCTTTTTCTACGTTTAGAATCTTACCTTTAAGTGGAAGAATCGCTTGGTTCTTACGGTTACGACCCTGCTTAGCACTACCGCCCGCAGAATCACCCTCCACTATGTAAATTTCAGAAAGACCAGGATCTTTCTCTTGACAGTCAGCAAGCTTACCTGGCAAACCACCTAAATCTAATGCGCCTTTACGACGAGTCATTTCACGAGCTTTACGCGCCGCTTCACGAGCACGTGCAGCATCGATAATCTTACCGACGATCAATTTCGCTTCGTTTGGATGCTCCATTAGGTAATCACCTAACTGCTCACCCATTGTTTGCTCAACAGCTGACTTAACTTCACTTGAAACAAGCTTGTCTTTAGTCTGTGAGCTGAACTTAGGATCGGGTACTTTAACAGAGATAACAGCAGTTAAACCTTCACGAGCATCGTCACCCGTAGCTGCAGTTTTACCTTTCTTGTTAAAACCTTCACGTTCCATGTAGTTATTTAGGTTACGTGTCAATGCACCACGGAAGCCCGCTAAGTGAGTACCACCATCGCGCTGTGGAATATTGTTAGTAAAACAGAAAATATTCTCTTGGAAGCCATCGTTCCACTGCATAGCCACTTCAACGGTAATACCGTCTTCACGCTCTTGAATAAAGTGGAATACTTCTTTATTTACTGGTGTCTTGTTAACATTCAAGTAGTCAACAAATGCACTGATACCACCTTCATACTTGAAGAATTCGTCACGGTTATCGCGCTCGTCTACAAGACGAATACCCACGCCTGAGTTCAAGAATGATAATTCACGAACACGCTTAGCTAAGATATCGAAATGGAACAGGACATCAGTGAATGTCTCTGTACTTGGCCAAAAGCGGATTTCTGTACCTGTCTTAGTCGCTTCACCGATAGGCTTAATTGGTGCATCAGGTACACCGTGAGTATAAAACTGCTCGTATACCTTGCCTTCACGACGAATGGTCATTTGCAATTTAGAAGAGAGCGCGTTTACAACAGATACACCAACACCGTGCAAACCACCCGATACTTTATAAGAGTTATCATCGAATTTACCACCAGCGTGAAGTACGGTCATAATAACTTCAGCAGCAGAGATACCTTCCTCTTCGTGGATCGATACCGGGATACCACGGCCGTCATCTCGCACTGATACCGAACCATCGGCATGAATGGTAATAATGACGTCGTTACAGTGGCCCGCTAACGCTTCATCGATAGAGTTATCGACCACTTCGAATACCATGTGATGTAGACCTGTACCATCATCGGTATCACCGATGTACATTCCTGGTCTCTTACGTACCGCATCAAGGCCTTTTAGAACCTTAATACTCGAAGAATCATAACTATTCTCTGACATATTATTCTCTCGTCGGTTATTCAATTACCGTTACACAACCGTGTTCCACATGGAACATCTTACTTGGCGGCGTGATTAACGAATCCACTATTGCTGCAGGCTCAATAGCCGTGACAAAAACTTGTGCCCCGGTATCAGCTAATTGCTGTAACAATAGTTTTCTATGCTGTGCATCCAATTCCGATGGAAGATCATCCACCAGATAAATACTTTTTTTATCTATTTGTTGTTTGAGCAACTTTCCCTGTGCAATGCGTAACGCACAGACTAACAGTTTCAACTGGCCACGAGATAAAGCGTCTTGAGCGGGTAGGGTTCCTACTCGTAATCTTAAGTCCGCTTTATGAGGCCCGCTGACGGTATAGCCTGTGGCTAAATCTCTAGGATATTGCGTCTCGAGTAGCTGTGCATACTCAGTTTTCGCATCCCATCCTCGGGTGAAAGAAACCTTAACATCTACCTGAGGTAAAAACTCTCCGATTATACCCTTAAGTAGCTCATTTAACGAGTCTACATATTGCTTTCTTATGTCGGTTACCAGTTCAGCATAACGAATAAATTCTTTATCCCAAAATTGTATCGAACTATAGGGTGAACCATCTCTGAGCAACTGATTTCGCTGTTTTAAAATTCGACGAACATTGACCCATGCAGCATAAAAACGAGGGTCAGAATGAAATGCGCCCCAATCAATGAACTGACGTCTGGATTTTGGCCCTTCGAACAGTAATGAAAAGCTCTCAGGCGTGATCACTTGGATCGGTAAGGTTTCAGCTAACGTCGATAAACGCTTTACTTTATCACCATTAATTTTAACTTCAATATCGCCACTTCTAAATCGGCGTAAACCTATCTTACTCTGCTCGTCACCGTTCTCCATATTGGCAAACAGGGTCAAAGCATCATCGTCATTCTTAATCACACGTTGTGAGAGATGACTACGAAAAGACCGCCCCATTCCAAGGAAATAAATCGCCTCAAGAATGCTGGTTTTACCGCTACCATTCTGACCGTAAATTAAGTTAAGTCCGTCACCCGGCAGCAATTGTGCAGAGGTTATATTTCGAAAAGCTTCAATATGAAGACGGCTAAGACTCATTGATGACCTTTATAACAACGAAGGAGAGCTCTATGGCTCATTATGAAGTTAACCTGATAAAAACCCGTTAGGCCTTTATCAGGTTAGTCATTGATAGCTATAGAAGAGAGAGCTGTAGACTACAAACGCATTGGCATAACAACATACATAGAGTCTTGCTCTATATGGTTGTCGATAAGCGCACTTGAGTTGCCGTCTATCAAGGTAATACGTACATCATCAGAAGGCAGGTTATTTAAGACATCGAGTAAGTAACTGACGTTAAAGCCTATCTCTAGCGGTGTATTGTCATATTCAACATCTAAGATCTCTTCTGCCTCTTCCTGTTCAGGATTATTAGCAGTGATCTTAATTAAGTTATTTTCAAGCTGTACCCGCACACCACGGAACTTTTCATTCGACAGAATAGATGCACGCAGTAGCGCTTGTTTTAGCTGAAGACGACTAGCAATAACGATTTTGTCGCCACCCTTTGGCAGTACGCGACGATAATCAGGAAAACGTCCATCAACTAACTTACTGGTAAACGTGGCTGTTGCCGTGGTCGCTCTAATCGCATTGTCGCCAATCGCAATAGTGACATCGAGATCGTCAGCTTCAAACGAACGCATCAGCTCCAATACACCTTTACGCGGTACAATCACTTGCTTTTCAGGTAACGAGGCTTCGATCATACGATGGCTTAGCGCCAAACGATGTCCGTCTGTAGCAATAGCGCGCAGCACGTTACCTTCGGTTTCAAGTAGCAAACCGTTGAGGTAATAACGTACATCTTGGTTAGCCATAGAGAACTGCGTCGCATCAATCAGCGACTTCATTGTGCCCTGCTTCAGGGTAAACTCAATCTCAGCCTCAAAAGCATCGACATTTGGATACTCTTCAGCTGGCAAAGTAGCCAACGTAAATCGACTGCGACCCGAACGTAATAGTAAACGATTGTCTTGCTGCTCTAACTTAAGTTCTACCTGTTCAGGCAGAGACTTAACGATATCCAAAAACTTCTTTGCAGGGACGGTAGTACGACCTTCTACAACCTCACCTTCGAGCTGAACTTCACCGACTAATTCGACTTCTAAATCGGTACCAGTCAACTTAAGTGAGTGATTACTCACTTCGACTAGAAGGTTTGCCAGAATTGGCAAGTTGTGACGTCTTTCAACCGCACCACTGACTAATTGAAGCGGTTTTAACAAGGCGTCCCTATCAATTGAAAATTTCATTGATTCAATATCCCTGATATTAAGAAGATAAAGTTCTTATCAAGTTAGCATAATCTTCTTTAATGTCATGACTTTCTTCACGCAACTGGGCAATTTTACGGCATGCGTGTAAAACAGTTGTATGGTCACGACCACCAAATGCATCGCCAATTTCAGGCAAACTTTGGTTGGTTAATTCTTTTGATAACGCCATTGCCATCTGTCTTGGTCGCGCCACGCTACGTGAACGACGCTTAGATAACATGTCAGCCATCTTAATCTTGTAGTATTCCGCTACCGTCTTTTGGATATTATCGATAGTGACTAGCTTCTCTTGTAGAGCCAGCAAATCGCGCAATGCTTCACGCACAAAATCGATAGTAATCGGACGGCCGGTAAAGTTAGCGTTAGCAATAACACGGTTTAGCGCGCCTTCAAGCTCGCGTACATTTGAACGTAAACGCTTAGCAATAAAGAACGCCACTTCATCAGGTAAGTTAATGCCACTCTCTTGCGCTTTACGCATTAAGATCGCCACACGGGTTTCTAACTCTGGTGGCTCAATAGCAACCGTTAGGCCCCAACCAAAACGAGATTTAAGACGATCTTCAACACCGTCGATCTCTTTCGGGTATTTATCCGATGTAAGAATGATCTGATGATTACCTTCTAGCAATGCATTAAAGGTGTGGAAAAACTCTTCTTGAGATCGATCTTTGTTAGCAAAGAATTGAATGTCATCGATAAACAATGCATCCACGCTACGGTAGTAACGCTTAAATTCTTCAATCGCGTTATTTTGTAACGCTTTAACCATGTCTTGCACGAAACGCTCAGAATGCATGTAAACCACTTTTGCATTCGGGTTATTTTTAATTATGCCATTACCAACAGCGTGCAATAGGTGAGTCTTACCTAAACCAGTGCCACCATAAAGGAACAATGGGTTATAAGCACCACCAGGATTTTCAGCCACCTGCAAAGCAGCCGCTTTACCTAATTGGTTTGATTTACCTTCTACGAAGTTATCAAACTGGTAAGTAGGATTAATATTACTGCGGTGATTAGCATTCGCCATTGGCTCTGCATGCGGAGTATTAAAAGAAGGCTTAACAACTTCTCTACTAGCAGGTCTGCTAGTTCTTATTGCTGCAGTGGCTTGAACAACTGGCTTAGCCGACGGGCGGCTACCGATATCAAAGCGCAAATTTGGCGCATCGCTACCCATTTGTTCAGTAAAAAATTGGTTGATGATATTTAGGTATTTGTCCCTAACCCAATCCAACACAAAACGATTAGGCGCATAGATGACGAGTGTGTCGCCTTCCATTTCTGCTTGTAACGGTCTTATCCACATACTGAATTGCTGAGCAGGTAGCTCATCTTGCAGCCTTGCGATACATTGTTGCCAAAGTGAAACCGCCACTGTAGTTATCCCCAAAAGATCATACAAAAGAGGCCTATTCTATAGTGAGATCACGCTGATCGCTATCCTTTAAATATATTTATCCCCAGATAGATCAACTAATCATTAAGATCACGATCTTAAAAGATCCCTTGCGATCAAAAAATATTGCTCCTGCTGCAAATCCAGCTTTATAAAGCGATCCAGATCGATCTATAATAGAAAGCTTTCGATCAGCTTTTAGATCTATGAAACCACAAGATGTAGTGGTAACTCACAGAGTTATCCACATATTCTAGTGGCTCTAAAGCTTCGGAATATATTCAGAGATGGCAATATTTAATCACTTGCACTCATTCATGGTTGACGTGCATAACTAAAGTGATTACAATTCGGCCTCTTTTTTGCCCTTAGCTCTTTTTTGGAGTTTAAGGTTTATTAACCTAACAAAGACGGATTGCCATAATGAGTAAACGTACTTTTCAACCTAGCAACCTGAAGCGCAAGCGTTCTCACGGCTTCCGCGCTCGTATGGCTACTGTAGGTGGCCGTAAGGTCATCGCACGTCGCCGTGCTAAAGGTCGCGCTCGTCTTTCTGCGTAACCGTAGAAATGCAAGTGACTAGCTATACCTTTACGCGGGAGTTACGTTTGTTAACTCCCGCGCAATTTAAATCTGTATTTACCAAACCTATCAAAGCGTCCTCCGCTGAAATAACCTTACTTGCAATTCCTAATTCTGAACAACACCCTCGTTTAGGACTAACTGTTGCCAAGCGTTATGTCAAAAAAGCAAACCAACGTAACCGTATTAAACGCATAATTAGAGATAATTTTCGTTTACACCAGCATGATCTACCCGCTGTGGATATCGTTGTGCTTGTCAGAAATGGCGTGCTTGATATGGAAAACGCAGAACTCAAAAACTTAGTAGAAAAGCTATGGCGAAAACTCTCTCGCCGTTACAATGGCTAGCAACTACGATTATTCGTGGTTACCAACTACTCATAAGCCCCATGCTGGGGCCTCGTTGTAGGTTCAATCCAACGTGTTCACATTATGCAATCGAAGCAATTCGATTGCATGGAGTAGTGAAAGGGTGTTGGTTCGCAGCGAAACGCATATTAAGATGTCACCCTTTACATCCGGGCGGAGAAGACCCCGTCCCTAACAAAAAACATAGGTGCGATAAATAGGTTATGGAATCTCAACGCAATATATTGCTGATCGGTTTGCTGTTTGTCAGCTTCCTACTGTGGCAACAGTGGCAAGCAGATAAAGCACCTCAACCGGTGGCAGCAGCTCAAACACAGTCTTCAATTCCAGCTTCTACAGTTGCTGACGCCCATAGTTCAGATGTGCCTGATGCCGATTCAGCCGTACCTGAAGCGATAACAGCATCTAAAGAACTGATCACCGTATTTACTGACCAACTAGAAATCAAAATTGATCCTATTGGTGGTGATATTGTTTACTCAGCCCTACTTGCTCATAACCTTGAGGAAAACGGCGACGAGCCATTCGTTCTTCTAGAGCAAACAAACGATATCTATTATATCGCTCAAAGTGGCCTTATTGGTCGTGACGGTATCGACAGCAGTGTAAAAGGTCGAGCTCACTTTGATAGCGCTTCACGTGAGTACAAGTTGGCTGATGGCCAAGATACTCTTAGCGTGCCACTGACTTATGTTAGTGACAAAGGCGTAACTTATACCAAATTATTTATCTTCACTCGCGGTAAGTACAACATCGCTGTTGATTACAAAATTAACAACACTTCAGATGCACAGCTTCAAGTTCAAATGTATGGACAGATTAAGCACAGCATCAAGGAGAGCGAAAGCAGCATGATGATGCCTACTTATCGTGGCGCAGCATTCTCAACTGCTGACATTCGCTATGAAAAGTACAGCTTCGACGACATGGCTGATAAAAACCTAGATGATTCTACACTAGGTGGCTGGGTTGCAATGCTGCAGCATTACTTCGTATCTGCATGGGTACCACCTGCTACTGAGAAGAATATTATCTTCTCTAGTGTACGAAATGGCCTTGCTAATATTGGTTTCCGTGGTGAGCTACATGATATCGCACCTGGCGCTGAACAAACCATTACAGCTGAGTTCTATGTTGGTCCTAAAGATCAAAAATCACTATCAGCACTTTCTCCATCACTAAACCTAGTTGTCGACTATGGCTTCCTATGGTGGTTAGCTGTACCTATCTACAAACTATTGATGTTCTTCCATTCAATCGTTGGTAACTGGGGTTTTGCTATCATCTTAATTACCCTAACAGTTCGTGGTTTGCTGTACCCGCTAACGAAAGCGCAATACACCTCTATGGCAAAAATGCGTAATCTACAGCCTAAGCTTGCTGAACTGAAAGAGCGTTTTGGTGATGACCGTCAGAAGATGGGTCAAGCTATGATGGAACTGTACAAGAAAGAGAAAGTGAACCCTATGGGTGGCTGTCTACCAATCTTGTTACAGATGCCTATCTTCATCGCACTATACTGGGTACTACTAGAAAGTGTTGAATTGCGTCACGCGCCATTCATGCTATGGATTACTGACTTGTCAGTACAAGATCCTTACTACGTGTTACCAATCCTAATGGGTATCTCGATGTTCATTATGCAGAAGATGCAGCCAATGGCACCGACTATGGACCCAATGCAAGTTAAGATGATGCAGTGGATGCCAGTAATCTTTACCGTATTCTTCCTATGGTTCCCAGCTGGTCTGGTTCTATACTGGTTGGTAGGTAACTTAGTAGCGATTACCCAGCAGAAAATTATCTATGCTGGTCTGGAGAAGAAAGGGTTAAAATAACCTTTAGCTCCGACTAACAAAAAGCGGTCTAATACTGAGTATTGACCGCTTTTTTGCTATCTATGTAGAAACAATATTTTTTAACTTCACTCTGAAAATCAGATTAGGAAACACAGTAATGACAACAGATACTATCGTGGCACAAGCGACCGCTCCAGGGCGTGGTGGCGTAGGTATTATTCGCGTATCTGGCGACTTAGCGAGTAATGTTGCTATGGCCGTTTTAGGACATATCCCTAAAACCCGTTACGCAGACTACTGTGATTTTAAAGATGATAGCGGCGAAGTTATCGACCAAGGTATTGCGCTATTCTTTAAAGGTCCAAACTCCTTTACCGGTGAAGATGTACTAGAGCTTCAAGGCCATGGCGGCCAAATCGTTCTCGATATGCTGATTAAACGAGTGATGGAAGTTGACGGGCTGCGAATTGCCAAACCCGGTGAATTCAGCGAACAAGCCTTTATGAACGACAAGCTTGACCTCACTCAAGCCGAAGCCATTGCCGACTTAATTGATGCCACTAGCGAACAAGCCGCTAAAAGCGCTCTAAACTCACTTCAAGGTGAATTCTCTACTCAGGTACATGATCTAGTAGAAAAGGTCACCAACCTACGCCTATACGTCGAGGCTGCAATTGATTTCCCCGATGAAGAGGTAGACTTCCTATCAGATGGTAAAATTGCCGCATCTTTAAATGGCATTATTGGCAAGCTTGATGGGGTTCAAGCCAGCGCAAAACAAGGCTCTATCATACGTGAAGGTATGAAAGTAGTGATAGCTGGCCGACCTAATGCAGGTAAATCAAGCCTATTGAATGCACTTGCAGGAAAAGAGTCAGCGATTGTGACCGAAATTGCTGGCACCACACGCGATGTATTACGTGAACATATCCATTTAGATGGTATGCCACTGCATATTATCGACACTGCAGGCCTACGTGATACTGTCGATACCGTAGAAAAAATTGGTATTGAACGTGCGTGGGATGAGATAAAAACAGCCGATCGCGTTTTGTTTATGGTAGATGGCACCACAACCCCCGCAGTTGACCCGCACGAAATCTGGCCAGACTTTATCGATCGCCTACCAAGTAATTTAGGCGTAACTGTTGTGCGTAACAAAGCCGATCTTACCGGCGAAGATCTTGCGGTAACTCACGAGTCAGGCCACAGCGTTTACCGGATCTCAGCTAAAACAGGCCTAGGGGTTGACGATCTAAAGCAACACCTAAAATCATTGATGGGTTACCAAAGTAACCTTGAGGGTGGCTTTATCGCTCGTCGACGTCATTTAGAAGCACTCGACTTGGCAAGTAGCCATCTACTACTGGGTAAAGAGCAATTAGAGGTCTATCAAGCAGGTGAGCTACTCGCCGAAGAGCTACGCATGTGTCAAATGGCACTATCTGAGATAACGGGTAAATTTACCTCAGATGATCTGCTCGGCAAAATCTTTAGTTCATTCTGTATCGGTAAGTAAAACAGTTCGAATTAAGAATAATTCCACAAAATATAAAGCCACAGTAGCCTTAACTACTGTGGCTTTTTGTTTATCTAAATAGCGATCATGTTGCAGATAAGATCCATTATGATCAAAAGCAGAAAAACAATGATCGAGATCATCAAAGCTGAGATAAGTATCAACAGAGATATCAACAAGCTGTATTGATCTGTGGATAGATCTAAATCAACAGTTAGACATCTTTTTAAGTTAATGATTTAGATGGGTTTTATATAATTAAACCTAAGATCATAATATATTGATTTTTGGAATTATTTGATCTTCTTAGATAAGTTATACTCAGAAAAAGCAGCCTATGATCGCGCTAGGAATTGCACTCAATTTAAAAGTTATCACAGACAAAAATCAGCAACTATGGCCGATTGATAAGATAGCTGATCTAAACTCCTATTTTGACACTCCGCCAATTTTAAAATGCGCAAAATCCCCTCTATAAAGCTAGGCTCAACTATACGCTTAACTTGTTGAGATCAGCATTGTCTTGTATTTACCTGACATACGTAAAATATGTCCTCCACAGGGATATATGGGAAATGTCTTTAAGGCGTATGGAATAGGAATACTTAAGACCATGGAGGTCGAATGTCATGAATACACGACTATAATGAGGTATGAGGTAGAACAGAGGAACAATTAATGACCTTGCCTCAGAAGCGATACACTACCGCAGAGCGGTCTCATCTTTTACTATTTGCGAATAGTTCCACGTGAAACCTTATGCAGCTTAAGTCTTTACTTATTTAAAGTAATATTAAAATCCAGATTCAAACAAAATGATTTTACTAACTAATTGATTAGCAACCAGAATCAACGATTTCAAAAACAGGCGGGGTAGTGGGACTTGTGGCCTCTGTATATTTTAGGTAGCAACTATCACCACTATACTTTTTTGATTGGGTCATAAAGCGAATGGAATTATCGCCGCCGTTATTATGAAAATACCAATCCCCGTACTCATCAGCATTGAAAACAGAATCAGTAAAAGTCGCCATAATTAATATACTCCAGGCTTTCTTGGAGTCAGCAGCAGGGTAACCGTAGGCTAAATGTATTTTTTGGCCATCGATGATAATGACATTTTCATCATCGGTAGCATCATCCTTATCTTCTGGCGGCTTATTCTGTAACCCCTGCAACACTGATTTAGAGTAAAGCACATTCATAACACCGTGCATTTCAGCTTTTAAACCTTTTAAAGATGAAATCCTGGCATCAGATTGAAGATCAATAAAACGAGGAGCAGCTGTCACAGCGAGTAAACCTAGAATAACAATAACCACTACTAACTCTATTAGTGTAAAGCCACTTTTCTGCATGAAGTTCATCGTTTTAATTAACAAGAAGAGAACAGTATTATATTGAATTAACAAACAATTTGAAATAAATACTGCTCACTCTTATTAAAGATCCCCTTTTCACAAGCACAGCGCATAATTGTGCCCTATAAAGCTAAATAAAACACAATATCGCTTATTACACCAACCTATAACTCCCCCCTATAACTCATGCGTAAACAAAGTCTGCCAAGCTAGTGAGCGCTTTTACAAGCTGTATCACTTTCATTCCAATACGATCACTGTAGAATCCGCGCCTTGTTTTGATTGCTTACTTTTATACAGCGCATTTATGATGATCGATTTGGCTTTACTACCACTATATTTAACAACCGTTGTCGCCCTCCTACTCATCCCAGGTCCAGATATGCTATTGATAGCGAGTTCTAGCCTTAGCTACGGTAAAAAAGTAGGGGTTTACGCGAGCTTTGGTAATGCAACATCAGGACTTGTCTTAACGTTATTGGCCGCTATGGGTGTGTCGGCAGTAATAGCGATGAATCCAATGGCACTCGAAGTGCTGCGAGTGCTAGGTGCAGCCTATCTATTAAAAATGGGGTGGGATTGTATGCGTAGCTCTGCTGCACAGGCACCTGAAATTGAGCAGCAGAACAATCTTGCCAAGCTCTTATATCGCCGTGCAGTCGTCAGTAATCTACTCAACCCTAAAGCATTAATATTTTTCGTTTTATTTTTGCCTCAATTCGTTTCAACTCAATTAACTGCCAGTTCAGGCGAACAAATGCTAGCACTTGGGTTACTGCTTAACGTGATGGGATTGGCCTTTAATCTACTACTGGTGGCCTTAGTTGGTAGCGTAGGCAAGCCATTACTCAAGAATGAGAAGTTCCGAACTTATCAAAATAAGTTTATGGGTGTGATCTTCTTTGTTTTAGCCATTTGGTTACTGGCTTCTCAAGTACAAAATATCAGTTGATATAAGCAAAATTGAGATCAAAAAAAGCGGGTATATCCCGCTTTTTATGTACATGATGCATTCGGTCAACATTTGAAGCTATCTTCAGCTTTTTGGCAAAGAAAAAACGGCATATTTAGCGAAAAGCAGATATAAATTAAAACGTGCCTCCTGTTAGGATAATAATCCCAACCACCATTCCCATATACATAATAAAACCAAGGCTATTACCCACCCAAATTGTTGGATTTTTATGATATAAACCATATGTCGTCCACAACAATGCGATAAAGGCATAAAGCACCCAAGTAATAAGTGACAAACCTGCGGCATGCTCACTGTGAGAGAAAAAAAGCTTGTACAATTGCGGCAAAGTGGCAAGTGGGCTAATCAGTCCCATGGCTAACATTAAAGGCTCTAGTGCTTTGCCTACTCGTTCAATGATTGACATACTATCACCTCTTTATTGTTGTTATATCGCGCCAATATTTAATTCAAACAACACTTTTTATATTTTTTTCCACTGCCGCAAGGGCAAGGATCATTGCGGCCAGCTAAAGTATCTTTGATGAATGGTTGCTGAGGAGCAATATTCTCAAAGTAGCTTTCGTCAAATTCATTCGGCGAATTCATAAGATCATCGAATACCGCCATTAAAGCTTCATCACTCATCTCTGATTCATTATTGAAACCAGCCCACTGACTCAGCGAGTCAATAATATCGAATTCACCACTTATCAGGCCACTTTCCCATTCAGAGTAGCCAATACTGTTGTTGTCCCAATCAATAATACATTGATTTTCAAGGACCCCTTCATCTATCACTTTACGTACGACTAACTCTACCATTTGGGTATGATATTGATTGAACTGATTAGAAATCAATAAATTAGTCAGCTCAAACAGGGCTATAGAATGTTCATAGGCAACAAGGTTATCGATAAAGTCAGGAATACTTTGATTAAGTGTCTCTTTATCGATTTGGCCACTATTAAGCTGTGAAAATAGTGCCCCTAAAGCAGCCATTTTAACTATTTCTCCAGCGCATTCAGAGTTAACCAGAAGGCAAAGTTGCTCAGGTTTCCCTTGAGCCAAGATATAATAAGCAGTAGAAAGCTCAGAACCAATAAAGTCACCCAGTAGTGCATCTAAAGGACTATTACAGTCGTCTTTATTGGTTAAATTGATCAGAGAATCAAAACAGCTAAATTGCTTACGATCGATAATAAGACAAATACCGAAGAACAACAGGTTAGCCTCTGGATCAGTCAATGCTTCTTTAGCAATAAATGCCTGCATTAACTCATCAATAACGGGCAGTAATTCTGGCCACTGCAGCCTAGCGGCTTGTATAGCGTCAACCGGGAGCTCTGTTAAGTCGCCACGACTTAGCGTCGTTACTATCTCATCTAACTTCATATTACATTCAAGGTTCATAAGTGATTTAGCATTCTAGAACACTCAAAAAGAAAGCTAAAGCCCCACTCAATACAGTGGTAACGATTATCTTGAATACAAGGTAACTATCGAACAGTCGTCGATACTGAGCGAAATATTGAATGTCGCGATGAAATATCAATAGATATAAGCAGAAATGGGTAATAAAAAAGCGGGGAGTTTCCCGCTTAGTTAGGTTATTTGCGCATTACCGATAATATGAAACTCATCAAGCATTAATAGCAACTTCAATTAGCTTCTATGACCATATTCAATAATGGTTTCACGATAAAGCTGCAGTAATGCCTCATCCTTTACGGCTACTCCGACTTGCTGGACAGGTTTTAGCTCCCAATCATCATGTGGATAGACACGTCCATCAAACTTCTGGATTGTCAGCCCTTCTGCCGGCCCATCGGTCACAACGCGAATAGGTCCTTTTCTTAAGGTAAATAAAGAAGGATTAATAACATAAGCAATGGCTGATGGATCATGCACATGACAACCTTCTAAACCGACTTTTTCAGAGTAAAACTTAAGATAATAACGACTAATATCCCAAATAAACTGACCCACTTCAGCGGCGTCATCTCTAAGTTGATCAAGAAAGTCCTTAGTAAAGAAGCTCTCCTCTGTTACATCTAAACCGATAACAACGACTGGCCAAGGTGCGGTAAAGACGATATCAGCCGCATGCGGATCATCATGGATATTTGCTTCAGCATAAGGAGTAACATTGCCACGATGATTATTCTCACCGAAGGCGCCACCCATCACGACAACTTCTTTTACTAAGCCTGCGATCTCAGGCGCCGCATCGAGTGCTAACGCCAAGTTAGTTAATGGCCCAACCGCAACTAAGGTTATTTCACCAGGTTCCGCTTTAACGCTATCAATAATGTATTGGTAGGCAGGACGAGGATCGGCAGTCACCCCCAACTCTTTTGGGGCATGCACATCACCAAAGCCTGTTTCACCATGCACAACAACAGTTGGCCCAACCGGATCGCGCACGATGGGTTGACTTGCCCCTTGTGCTACATCAGCCTTAAAACCATACTTTCTTTTTAAAAACAGCGCATTATTAGTTCCATTCTCAATAGTGGCATTACCATAAACAGTGGTAATGGCCATAAGTTCAATAGCTGGGTGAGCTTCAGCAAACAAGATAGCCATTGCATCATCAATCCCCGGATCAGTATCGAGAATTATTTTATTTATCATTTTATTCAGATCCTAATAATTATAATTTTATTAACCTAGGTAGCCGATCAAGATACCTTTATCCGCTTTTAACAAACGTGATCTAAGCGCTAGAGCAACAACATAACAACAGCAACAGGCTATATTTTTGGATTCAATCATCATCACAGTTCTATTTTTATACCGAATAAACCTAATAATTGGCTTATCTTCAGCTTTAACTCGCGTTTCTAATGGCTGCTTTGGGCTTTATTGGACCAAAAAATTGCCATTTAACTGGCTAAATTCAGCGTAAATCACGTCAAGCTACAAGATTCAAAATTGAATTTAACTTATGATGCACGCAAATAATAAGCGCCAATAATCTATAATTTGCCCTTAATATTGCTCTTAATAAAACAAGGGTATTGGCAAACTTAGCGCTCTTTCGACAGTAACAATTAGGACAAATAATGGCAAAAGTAGACATTTTAGTCGGCACCACACTAGGCAGCGCTGAATATGTAGCGGATGAAATATCCGATCAATTAGGCGATTTAGGCCATGAAACTATCGTGCATTTAACACCAAATTTGAGCGATCTTAGCCAGGATTCACTCTGGTTAATTGTTTCTTCAACTCATGGAGCGGGTGATCTGCCCGACAATATAGTGCCATTTTTCGACGAGATCCAAGCCAAAAAGCCCGATCTTAGCGCAATAAAATTCGCCTTATGTGCCATCGGCGATTCTAGCTACGATACTTTTTGTCAGGGCCCAGAAAAATTAGTCGATCAGCTTAACCTATGCGGTGCACAAGTCTATGTGGATAAGATCCAGATCGATGTGCAATACGATCCAATCCCAGAAGATCCAGCATTATCATGGGTTAGCGGCTGGCAAGATCAACTTTAAGATCGACTTTCATCTCAGCTTTACGGGTTATCTTTTTAGTAACGCACAGATTAGATCTAACTTATCCACATATAACTCTTTTATTTAATAAATATGTGGATAAGCTATTATTTTGATCTGATCAACGTCTGTATTAATTCACACTCGATCTGCTCAATGATCCACCTTGTGGATAAGTAGGCGATCTATCCCCAAGCTTAAGCCGGTTAGATCGCGATCAGAACACAGGATCGTTTTACTGTAAACCACTAAATCTAAAGAGGAATTAGAGTTATCCACCGAAAAGTGCGATCCTAATAGTAAACATAATAAGAGATCTATATAAAGATCTTAAGATCTATTAAGGCGATCCACCTTGATCAAAACAAGCAAAATAGATCGTTCACCTTAAGCGAAGCAAATGCTAAAATGATCCGCTCAGAAACAATTTATCCTTTTACAAATCGAAGGCTGTCGAATGCAATTTCATGAACGGTTTGATGTAATCGTTGTTGGTGGTGGTCATGCTGGTACAGAAGCGGCGTTAGCTTCTGCAAGAATGGGCTCCAAAACACTTTTACTGACCCATAACATAGATACTTTAGGACAGATGTCCTGTAACCCTGCTATCGGCGGCATAGGTAAAGGACACTTAGTCAAAGAAATTGATGCGTTAGGTGGAGCAATGGCCGTTGCTACCGATTTTGCAGGTATTCAATTTCGAACATTGAACTCGAGTAAAGGGCCAGCTGTTCGTGCAACTCGTGCACAAGCAGACAGAGCACTTTACCGACACAAGATCCAAGAAATTTTACAGCACCAACCAAACTTACGTATTTTCCAGCAAGCGGTAGACGATCTTGTAGTCGAAAATGGCAAAGTCATTGGTGCCGTCACTCAAATGGGTTTAGCCTTTGAAGCACCTGCAGTCGTTCTTACTGCTGGTACATTCCTAGGTGGTAAAATCCATATTGGTCTTGAAAATTACAGCGGCGGCCGAGCAGGTGATCCACCTGCAATTGCGTTAGCCAATAGGTTAAGAGAATTACCAATTCGTGTGGGACGTTTAAAAACGGGTACCCCGCCACGCATTGACGCTAACACCATAGATTTTTCTCTAATGACAGAGCAAAAAGGCGATGATCCATTGCCTGTGATGTCATTTATCGGCGATGTAAATGATCATCCTGAGCAGGTTTCTTGTCATATCACTCATACCAATGAGCGCACTCACGATATTATTCGTGGTGGTTTAGACAGAAGCCCAATGTACTCAGGGATTATCGAAGGTATTGGTCCACGCTATTGCCCTTCTATCGAAGATAAGATCAATCGCTTTGCAGACAAAACATCGCATCAGATCTTTATTGAACCAGAGGGATTAAATACCACCGAGATCTATCCAAACGGTATTTCTACCAGTTTGCCTTTTGACGTGCAGTTGAACTTAGTACGTTCAATCAAAGGTATGGAAAACGCACAGATCATGCGTCCTGGTTATGCGATTGAATATGATTATTTTGATCCTCGCGATCTTAAAAACTCATTAGAAACTAAAACCATTAGTGGTTTGTTCTTTGCGGGACAAATTAATGGTACTACCGGTTATGAAGAAGCTGGGGCACAAGGCTTGTTAGCGGGCATGAATGCATCGCTACAGGTTCAAGGTAAAGAATCTTGGGCGCCACGACGAGATCAAGCCTACCTAGGTGTTTTGGTAGACGACTTGTCGACATTAGGTACCAAAGAACCGTACCGTATGTTTACCAGTCGTGCTGAATACCGTTTGCTGCTTCGTGAAGATAATGCTGACTTACGATTAACCGAAAAAGGCCGTGAGCTAGGCTTGGTTGACGATAAGCGATGGGCATTGTTTAGTGAGAAAATGGAATCGATCGAAACTGAACTACAGCGTTTACGTGGTCAGTGGATCCATCCAAACTCACCGCTAGTTGAAGCGCTTAACCCGAATTTGAATACACCGATCACTCGTGAAGCAACGTTTGAAGATCTGCTGCGTCGTCCAGAAATGGATTATCCAAAGTTGATGTCTATCGATGGTTTCGGTCCAGGACTCGAAGATCAACGCGCTGCAGAGCAAGTGCAGATCCAGGTAAAGTATTCAGGTTATATCCAACGTCAGCAAGGTGAAATCGATAAAGCTATTCGTCATGAAACCACCCTGCTACCGCTAGATTTGGATTACCAAGAAGTACCGGGTTTGTCGAATGAGGTGATTGCTAAGATGAATGAGCACAAGCCTGAAACGATTGGCCAAGCTTCACGGATCTCTGGAATGACCCCTGCGGCAATCTCAATCCTATTGGTTCATCTGAAAAAACGTGGTCTATTACGTAAAAGCGCTTAATTCTCCACATATTCGGTCGTTTTGGATGATAAAGGGAAGCTTTGAGGCTTCCTTTCATCTTTTCTGCGATTCATAATACTGATTGATTTTTGATTCGCTTTATTTTGAGGACACAAACTGTGTTATCTGCCCAATTAAATGATTATATGGCCGAAGTTGGCCTGACTGCTACTGAGCAGCAAAAGAAGCAGCTTGTAGACTTTGTCGGCATGCTTAACAAGTGGAATAAGGCATTTAACCTGACATCTGTACGTGACCCAGAGCAGATGTTAATCCGTCATATCATGGATAGTTTAGTGGTATCGCCTCACCTTAAGGGATCGCGTTTTATTGACGTCGGCACAGGTCCTGGTTTACCTGGGATCCCGCTCGCGATCTTAAACCCAGATAAAGAATTTGTCTTACTCGATAGCTTGGGTAAGCGGATCCGTTTCCAAAAACAGGTACAGTTTGAGTTAGGTATCAATAATATCTCTTCAATAGAAAGCCGTGTTGAGGCTTACCAACCTGAAGAGCTATTTGATGGCGTATTAAGCCGTGCGTTCGCTTCAATCCAAGATATGCTGCACTGGTGCCACCATTTACCCAAAGTGGATGGTTGTTTCTATGCGCTTAAGGGGCAATTGAGTGAAGAAGAAATGTCACAATTGCCAGCTGGGTTTGTGGTAACCGATGTCTTTGAACTTAAAGTGCCAAAACTGGATGAACAGCGTCATTTATTGCGTGTCATCAAGCAAGGCTGATTAATTTTTAATGCGGTTGTCACCTTTTGATGACCGTTAGCTTATTTTATCTAAGTCGCTATAGAAATGGACTAGGTGAAGCCAGTAGTTGCAGATAATGCGAACAGAAGAGTTGCAATCTTTCGGCGCTTCAAGCAATTTGTTACTAATAACCATTAGATTAGTGCGCTAATTTCCAGGGTTAAACAACACACTGGAATCTAATAAAAGTGACTTACAGGGTGATATTGTGGGTAAAGTGATTGCCGTGGCCAACCAGAAAGGTGGCGTCGGAAAAACAACAACTTGTGTAAATTTAGCGGCCTCTCTTGCGGCGACTAAACGTCGTGTTTTGTTGATCGATCTCGATCCTCAAGGTAATGCGACCATGGGGAGTGGCATCGATAAATATACTGTCGAAAACACCGCTTATGAGTTATTGGTTGAAGAAAAACCCTTTGCAGATGTTGTTTGCCGAGATACTAACGGTAAATATGATCTCATTGCTGGTAATGGTGACGTTACTGCTGCGGAAATTAAGCTCATGGAGTTCTATGCCCGTGAGGTTCGTTTACGTAATGCTCTTGCCCCTATCAAAGATGATTATGACTTCATTTTTATTGACTGCCCGCCTTCACTAAACATGTTAACGGTTAATGCCATGTCAGCAGCCGATTCTGTTTTAGTCCCTATGCAATGCGAATATTACGCGCTGGAAGGCCTTACGGCACTAATGGATACCATTAGTAAACTTGGTGCTATGGTTAACTCGGGTCTGCATATAGAAGGGATCTTGCGTACTATGTACGATCCCCGTAACCGACTTTCTAATGATGTTTCCGATCAGCTAAAACAGCACTTCGGTGACAAAGTTTATCGTACAGTGATCCCAAGGAATGTTCGTTTGGCTGAGGCACCAAGTTTTGGCGCTCCAGCGATGTATTATGATAAATCGAGCGCAGGGGCTAAAGCTTACCTAGCTCTCGCTGGCGAAATTATTCGTCGAGCAGAGCAACTCACCCAGGCTGAGCAAGTTTAAGGATAAAAAATGACACTGAAAAAAAGAGGCTTGGGTAAAGGCCTTGATGCATTACTAAGCACAAGCCAAGCAGCAAGTAAGCGCGCAGAACCTATTACTGCGACTGAAGTTGAACAAAATATTAAAAACGACGATTTAATTACGTTAGATATTGATAGGTTACAACCTGGTAAGTATCAACCGCGTAAAGATATGTCATCAGAGGCATTAGAAGAGCTTGCAGAGTCTATTCGGGCTCAAGGTATTATTCAGCCAATCGTTGTGCGTAAAATCTCGCCTGAAAGCTATGAAATTATTGCCGGTGAGCGTCGCTGGCGTGCATCTCAGCTTGCAGGACTGACGAAAATTCCTTGTATTGTAAAGCAGGTGGCTGATGAGGCTGCTGTTGCTATTGCTTTGATTGAGAACATTCAGCGTGAAGACCTAAATGCGATGGAAGAAGCCATTGCATTAAATCGCCTCATTGAAGAGTTTGATCTGACCCACCAACAAATTGCCGATGCAGTTGGTAAGTCTCGTGCAACGGTATCGAACCTATTGCGTCTTAATGGTTTAAACGAGCCTGTAAAGCGTATGCTTGAGTACGGCGATATCGATATGGGCCACGGTCGTGCATTGCTTGCCATCGGTGGTGATGAGCAAACAAATCTAGCTCGATTAGTCGTCGCGAAAGAATTAACCGTTCGTGAAACTGAACGATTAGTGAATAAAACCTTAAATCAAACTGAAATCGCTGAAAAACCAGCTAAAGATCACGATGTAGTCCGTTTAGAGACCCAACTAATTGAAAGGTTAGGCGCTAAGGTCACTCTTACCCATAACAAGAAAGGGAAAGGTAAAATGGTAATTAACTATCAAGATCTGGCTGAATTAGAGGGTATTATCAGCAAAATCCGCTAAAAAAACGAAGTTAACACGATATTATGTAATTTTGTGACATTCGTTAATCTTACACTTTTAGACTTTTGGCGTAGATCACGCTAAAAGTCTCCTTTTTCTACTACTTAAACTTGCTTTGAATGTCTGAAACGGTATACTTTCGCAAGCTTTTTGTACCTCGGGTTTATACGGATATTTGTAATCCGGTCATCGAAACAAGAAGTTATAATGCGGAGAAGGTAAATTGAGCAAGGTTTTAGCGCGTCGTGGCCGGTGGTCAGCCTATAAAATAGTTTTGCTACAGGCAGCGATGGCTGGGTGTGTTTCAGTTTTCTTTTTTGCTATGTGGGGGGGGCCGTATGGCGCATCTGCTTTGGCAGGTGGTGCTATTGCAGTACTCCCTAATTTTGTGTTCGCAACCCTAGCTTTCTCCCATGCGGGAGCACAAGCATCAGGAAAGGTCGTACGGTCTTTTTTCCTGGGGGAAGCGGTAAAGTTGCTGTTAACCATTGTGTTATTTTCGCTTGCATTTGGCTTGATGAAATCGTCATTTATGCCGTTATTCGTCAGTTATTTATTAGTGTTAGTCGTACCTTGGACAGCCCCTTTATACTTCAAACAAAATTAAGTGAGATTAATCATGGCGACAACTGGGGATGATACGTTAACTATAACGGCTTCCGACTATATCCAGCATCACCTGACTAATGCGAAAATGTGTTCTACGGATAGTGGAATTGCTTTTAACCATGCATGTCAAGATGCGGGATTTTGGACTTGGCACATTGACTCACTTTTGTTTTCAGTAGGTCTAGGGGTTCTATTTTTGTGGGTTTTCTACAAAGTAGGACAAAAGGCAACAATTGGTGTTCCAGGCAAGCTTCAATGTTTTGTTGAAATGTGCGTGGAAGGTGTTGATAAAATCGTTAAAGACTCATTTCATGGGCGGAACGCGGTTATTGCACCATTAGGTCTTACTATTTTCGTCTGGGTTTTCCTGATGAACTTAATGGACTTGATCCCTGTTGACTTTGTACCTGAGGCCGCAAACAGATTATTAGGCGTTCCTTACCTAAAGATTGTACCTACAACTGACTTGAACGTAACTTTGGGCTTAGCTTTAAGTGTGTTCGCGTTAATTGTTTTTTACAGTATCAAGGTTAAAGGGTTTGGTGGGTTCACTAAAGAACTGACTATGCAGCCTTTCAATCACTGGGCTCTGATTCCAATTAACTTTGTTTTGGAAACAGTTACCCTGATTGCGAAGCCGATTTCATTATCGCTTCGTCTGTTTGGTAACCTGTATGCAGGTGAGTTGATCTTTATTCTGATAGCGCTGATGCCTTGGTGGGCACAGTTTGCATTATCAGTGCCTTG
The DNA here is from genome assembly GCF_052977325.1 of Shewanella sp. 0m-6. Lineage (NCBI taxonomy): Bacteria > Pseudomonadati > Pseudomonadota > Gammaproteobacteria > Alteromonadales > Shewanellaceae > Shewanella > Shewanella sp. 0m-6. Next base: position 26,872 of record NZ_JBRIMD010000020.1, on the reverse strand, counting down.
GGCCATTTTCCATATTTTGGTAATTGTGCTGCAGGCGTTTATCTTCATGATGCTTACGATTGTATATCTAAGCATGGCACATGAAGACCATTAATTTATTAAAATTAAATACTTATCGGAGATAAAATGGAAACTGTAATTAGCTTTACAGCAATAGCTGTTGCAATTATGATCGGCTTAGCAGCGCTAGGTACTGGTATTGGCTTTGCTATTCTAGGTGGTAAATTCCTAGAAGCTTCTGCTCGTCAGCCAGAACTTGCCCCTGCACTTCAAACTAAAATGTTCATTGTAGCTGGTCTACTTGATGCGATCTCAATGATTGCAGTTGGTGTTGCATTATTCTTCGTATTCGCTAACCCGTTTGTGGGTCAATTAAGTGCAGTTTTAGCTGGCTAATCGTCCCCCTTAGTAAGGAGTTGTCGTTATGAGTATTAACGCTACCCTGCTAGGCCAAGCGATTTCTTTTCTACTCTTTGTGTGGTTTTGCATGAAGTTTGTATGGCCGCCATTGATGAACGCTATCGAAGAACGCCAGAAGAAAATTGCTGATGGTCTAGCTGATGCAGGACGTGCTGCAAAAGATTTAGAGTTGGCTCAGGTTAAAGCAACAGAGCAGCTAAAAGACGCAAAAGCAACAGCAAACGAAATCATTGAGCAAGCTAATAAGCGCAAAGCTCAAATCGTTGATGAAGCAAAAGTTGAAGCTGATACTGAGCGAGCGAAAATTATTGCTCAGGGACACGCTGAAATTGAAAACGAACGTAATCGCGTAAAAGAAGACTTGCGTAAGCAAGTAGCTGTACTAGCAATTGCTGGCGCAGAAAAAATTCTTGAACGTTCGATTGATGAAGCCGCACACAGTGACATAGTTAATAAACTTGTTGCTGAACTTTAAATAAGGAGCTTGAGTTATGGCTGAAATAACCACCATCGCTCGTCCTTACGCAAAGGCAGCTTTTGAATTAGCTCTTGAACACAAAGCAGTAGAGAGTTGGGCTGAAATGCTAAGCTTTGCCGCATTAGTGAGTGAAAACGAAACTATGCAGCCTTTACTGTCTGGCTCTATTGCCAGCGGTAAGCTTGCCGAACTCTTTATTGGAGTTTGTGGTGAGCAAATCAACGAGCAAGTTCAGAACCTGTTAAAGGTAATGGCTGAAAACGGTCGTTTAGTTGTGCTACCAGCTGTTGCTCAACAATATGTTGAGATGCAACGTGAGTACGCGAAAGAAGTTGAAGCAGAAATTGTTTCAGCTACTGAGCTAACCTCAGAGCAACTACAAGCGCTGAGCGCTTCTTTAGAGAAGCGTCTAGCACGCAAAGTTAAGCTAAATTGCAGCATAGATACCAGCCTTATTGCTGGTGTAATTATCACGGCAGGAGACTTAGTCATTGATGGCTCGGTCCGCGGAAAAATTTCGCGTCTGTCTGATGCACTGCAATCGTAATTGGGAGTTTGAGCATGCAACTGAATTCCACTGAAATCAGCGATCTGATTAAACAGCGGATCGAGCAGTTCGAAGTCGTTAGTGAAGCTCGCAACGAAGGTACTATCGTTGCAGTAAGTGACGGCATCATCCGCATCCACGGCCTAGCCGATGTTATGCAGGGTGAAATGATCGAGCTGCCTGGTAACCGTTTTGCAATCGCGTTGAACTTAGAACGTGATTCTGTCGGTGCCGTAGTAATGGGCCCTTATGCCACGTTGGCAGAAGGCGACAAAGTTAAAACAACAGGCCGTATTTTGGAAGTACCTGTTGGCCGTGGTCTATTAGGTCGCGTAGTCAACACTCTAGGTGAACCAATTGACGGTAAAGGACCTATCGATAGCGATGGTTTCTCTCCTGTTGAAGTAATTGCACCTGGTGTAATTGAGCGTAAATCAGTTGATCAGCCAGTGCAAACTGGTTACAAAGCCGTTGACTCTATGATCCCAATCGGTCGTGGACAACGTGAATTGATCATTGGTGACCGTCAGATCGGTAAAACCGCTCTTGCGATCGACGCGATTATCAACCAAAAAGATTCTGGCATTAAGTGTGTATACGTAGCGGTAGGCCAAAAGGCTTCTACAATCGCTAACGTGGTACGCAAGCTAGAAGAGCACGGCGCTTTGGCGAACACCATTGTTGTTGTTGCTACAGCTTCTGAAGCTGCTGCACTGCAATATTTGGCTCCATACTCTGGTTGTACAATGGGTGAATACTTCCGCGACCGCGGTGAAGACTCACTAATCGTATATGATGATTTGTCTAAGCAAGCAGTTGCTTACCGTCAAATTTCATTGCTTCTTAAGCGTCCTCCAGGACGTGAAGCATACCCAGGTGATGTATTCTATCTTCACTCTCGTCTGTTGGAACGTGCTTCACGTGTTAACGCCGAGTATGTTGAGAAGTTCACTAAAGGTGAAGTTAAAGGCCAAACTGGTTCTTTGACTGCTCTACCAATTATTGAAACTCAAGCGGGTGACGTTTCTGCATTCGTACCGACTAACGTAATTTCGATTACCGATGGTCAGATCTTCCTTGAAACAGACCTATTTAACTCTGGCCTACGTCCAGCGGTTAACCCAGGTATCTCAGTTTCTCGTGTTGGTGGTGCGGCGCAGACTAAGATCATCAAGAAACTGTCTGGTGGTATTCGTACCGCTCTTGCACAGTATCGAGAGCTTGCAGCGTTCTCACAGTTTGCATCTGACTTAGATGATGCAACTCGTGCTCAGCTTGAGCATGGTGAGCGTGTTACCGAACTTATGAAGCAAAAGCAATATGCTCCAATGAGTATCGCTGATCAGTCTGTGTCTATTTTCGCAGCTGAAAAAGGTTACTTGAAGAGCGTTGAGCTGAACAAAGTTGGTAACTTCGAAGCGTCTCTGCTCTCTTTCATGAACAGTGAACATGCTGACCTAATGAAGACCATCAACGATACTGGCGATTATAACGCTGATATCGAAGGTGAGCTGAAGGCTAGCTTGGACAAGTTCGTAGAAACCCAAACCTGGTAAAATTTAGAGGTGCCTCTGGCACCTCAGGTCCAGAATTGGAGAGTAAAGATGGCCAACGCTAAAGAGATTAAAACCAAGATCGCGAGTGTTCAAAACACTCAGAAGATCACGTCTGCAATGGAAATGGTTGCCGCGAGCAAAATGCGTAGAGCACAAGATCGCATGGCTGCTAGTCGTCCATATGCAGAAAATATGCGTAAGGTGATCGGTCACGTGGCGCAAGGTTCTCTCGAATATAAGCATCCTTATTTGGAAGTGCGAGAAGCTAAGCGTGTTGGTTACATTGTTGTGTCAACCGACCGTGGTCTTTGTGGTGGTCTGAACGTCAACCTTTTCAAGAAGGTTGTCGCAGACGTGAAGAAGCAGCGTGAAGCTGGTGCAGAAGTTGAATTCTGTACAATTGGTGCACGTAGTGCGCAATTCTTCAATAGCTTTGGCGGATCTGTTTCTGCTTCTGCTTCAGGTTTAGGCGATGCTCCAAAGCTAGCTGACCTGATCGGAACAGTACGTGTGATGCTAGAAGCATACAACGAAGGCAAGCTGGACCGTTTGTACGTAGTATTCAACAAGTTTGTAAATACTATGACGCAAACGCCGGTGATCGAGCAGCTGCTACCTTTGCCTAAGTCAGAAGAAGATGAGTTTACTCATCAGTGGGATTATATCTACGAGCCGGATCCAAAGTTATTGTTAGATACTTTGCTAGTTCGTTTTGTTGAATCTCAAGTTTATCAAGGCGTTGTTGAAAATATTGCATCTGAGCAAGCGGCCCGTATGGTTGCTATGAAGGCTGCAACTGACAATGCTGGTGAACTTATCGGTGACTTGCAGTTAGTCTATAACAAGGCCCGTCAGGCTGCGATTACGCAGGAATTGTCGGAAATTGTTTCTGGTGCTGCTGCTGTTTAGGCTAGGTAACGAATACAAGTTTTAGAGGATTAATCATGAGCACAGGTACTGTTGTCCAAGTAATTGGCGCGGTTGTGGACGTTGAGTTTCCACATGATGCCGTACCTCAGATATATGACGCTCTAGAGATCAAAAGTGAAGGCTTGGTGCTGGAAGTTCAGCAGCAACTAGGTGGTGGTGTAGTTCGTACCATCGCTATGGGTTCTTCAGATGGTCTGCGTCGTGGTCTTGAGGTGACAAACACAGATTCACCTATTTCAGTTCCGGTTGGGTCTGCGACTCTAGGCCGTATCATGAACGTATTGGGCGAGCCTATTGATGAAGCGGGCCCTATCGGTGAAGAAGATCGTTATGTGATCCACCGTGAAGCACCTTCATATGAAGATCAATCAAGCACTACTGAGCTTTTAGAGACGGGTATCAAGGTTATCGACCTTGTATGTCCATTCGCTAAAGGTGGTAAAGTAGGTCTGTTTGGTGGTGCTGGTGTTGGTAAGACCGTCAACATGATGGAACTTATTAACAACATCGCTAAAGCACACTCTGGTTTATCAGTATTTGCCGGTGTAGGTGAGCGTACTCGTGAGGGTAACGATTTCTACTACGAGATGGAAGATTCTGGCGTTCTAGATAAAGTGGCCATGGTATATGGTCAGATGAACGAGCCTCCAGGAAACCGTCTACGTGTGGCACTGACTGGTCTAACAATGGCTGAGAAGTTCCGTGACGAAGGTAAAGATGTTCTTTTCTTCGTTGATAACATCTATCGCTACACCTTGGCAGGTACTGAAGTATCTGCACTGCTAGGCCGTATGCCATCAGCAGTAGGTTACCAGCCAACATTGGCTGAAGAGATGGGTGTACTTCAGGAGCGTATTACATCGACTAAGACAGGGTCTATTACCTCTGTTCAAGCCGTTTACGTACCTGCGGATGACTTAACGGATCCATCACCAGCAACAACCTTCGCTCACTTAGATGCGACTGTTGTATTGTCACGTAACATTGCTTCACTGGGTATTTACCCAGCGGTTGACCCATTGGATTCGACTTCACGTCAGCTAGATCCACAGGTTGTTGGCCAAGAGCATTATGATGTTGCTAACGGTGTTCAAACCGTACTTCAGCGCTATAAAGAGCTGAAAGATATCATTGCGATCCTAGGTATGGATGAATTATCTGATGAAGATAAGACAACTGTATTCCGTGCTCGTAAGATTGAAAAATATCTTTCACAGCCTTTCTTCGTAGCAGAAGTATTCACCGGTTCTCCAGGTAAGTACGTTTCTCTTAAAGACACAATCCGTGGCTTCAAGGGCATTCTAGAGGGTGAGTTCGATCACCTTCCAGAGCAAGCGTTCTACATGGTTGGTTCAATCGACGAAGCTGTTGAGAAAGCTAACAAAAAATAACTAAGTCTTTGACTTAGTTTAAGGAGAACGGATGGCAGCCATGACAGTACAGCTTGATATGGTAAGCGCAGAGAGTCATATCTTTTCTGGTCGAGTAGCTCAGCTACAAGTATCAGGAACAGAAGGTGAACTAGGTATTATGCCTGGTCACGCAGCTCTGTTGACAAGTATCAAACCTGGCATGGCGCGCATCGTCAAACAAGATGGAAGCGAAGAGGTGTTTTACCTTTCAGGTGGTATCCTGGAAGTACAACCTTCTTCAATTTCAGTATTGGCTGACGTCGTTATGCGTGCCGATGAGATTGATGAGCAGGCAGCTATAGAAGCCAAGCATCGTGCAGAAGCTCATATGGCTGATGCTGGTGCTGACTTTAACTATGCTGCGGCAGCAGTTGAGTTAGCTCAAGCTATTGCCCAGTTGCGTGTTGTCGAGACCATCAAGAAGAACATTGCCAGATAAGGTTATTGTTTGAAGAAAAAAGGCGCCTTAAGGCGCCTTTTTTGTGTCTGGAACACTTATGCCAAAACCCATGGATGGTTAGTTTTGGTATTTGTGTCTAAAAGAAGGTTAAAAGCAGGCCCTAGGAAAAGCGAAGAAAGGTCCTAGGTGCTAGGAAAGACAAAGACGAACGGCCTGCGGCCTAAGGAACGTGACTGCGTCACTTACGGAACGCTACGCTTACGGAAAAGATGGGAAAAGAAGGCTCTAGATGACAGGAAAAGCAAACGCTTCGCTGACGGATAACGGAACGTTCGCAAGCTCACTCACGGAAAAGATAAAAGCTAAGTTTAGCGAGAGCTTCTGTGACCCTTCTCATCAATCTACTCTAGGTTGTTTTGCCCACCAGCTTTGGTATTAGCCACCTTAGGACTGCCGATGCTGCTCTTATAGGATTTAGCAGGAACGCTCTAGCCGTGACCTGGTCACGTCCTAGCAGCTGGTATATTTAACTGTCTGAAGAACTCTTTTCCGCAATCGGCATAACGTCAGAACGTGATCTAAGTAAGAACCCTTGGCTAATTTGAGTGTTACCCTCATGGATTAATTTTATGCTTGAGAGTTCTTCCATGCAGCACGTACTGATAATTGTTAATGATGCCCCCTATGGTACAGAAAAGTTGTTTAATGCCCTTCGATTGGCTATACAGCTCAACGAGCAAGACTATTCACCCGTTCGAGTAAGCCTATTTTTACTGTCTGATGCAGTTACTGCAGTTCTACCTAATCAGAAACCTACTGAAGGCTATAACATTCAACAGATGCTAGAGATTGTTGCCGCACAAAAAACACAAATTAAGTTTTGCGGTTCTTGCATGCAAGCTCGTGGACTGGCAGATCTGAAAGTCATTGAAGGTTGCGAGGAAGCGACTATGGATGATCTTGCTCAATGGGTACTGGTGGCAGATAAAACCATTAGCTTTTAATCTAGATCCTGCAGCAAGTCGAGTCGCTTTTAATACTGGTATCGCTTAAAATCGTAATCTGATAAATACCTCATTTTCTAACATTAGCTCAAATACTAGCTTAAGCATTAGCTCAAGGATATAAACCAATGGCACTGAATGTAGTGATTTTGGCCGCAGGCAAGGGAACCCGCATGCGCTCAGATCTTCCAAAAGTTCTTCACCCTATCGCTCATAAGAGCATGGTTCAGCATGTTATCGATACTGCACATCAAGTGGGCAGTGATGCTATCCAGCTAGTTTATGGCTATGGCGCTGATAAACTGCAGGCAAGCTTAGGTGAACAGCAACTTAATTGGGTACTACAAGCTGAGCAATTGGGCACTGGCCACGCGGTAGCGCAGGCGAATGACAATATTAGCGACGATGATACGGTGCTTATTCTTTATGGTGATGTGCCGTTGATTCAGGCATCGACGCTTGATGGATTATTGGCTGCACGTGATGCTAATGGTTTGGCTATTCTTACTGTTAATCTACCAAACCCAACGGGTTACGGCCGTATTGTTAGAGAGAACGGTAACGTCGTGGGTATCATCGAGCAGAAAGATGCTAATGCCGAGCAGCTTGCTATCAATGAGATCAACACTGGCATCATGGCTGCACCGGGTAAGCAACTTAAAGCCTGGCTTAGTCAGTTGTCATCAGACAATGCTCAAGGTGAATATTACCTTACCGACATCGTTGCTATGGCGCACAATGATGGCGTTGCTATTACCACCGCACAGCCGGAGTCTGCTGTGGAAGTTGAAGGTGCAAATAACCGCGTACAACTAGCGCAACTTGAGCGAGCTTATCAAGCGCGTGCGGCAGAAAAGCTGATGCTTGAGGGCGCTAACCTGCGCGACCCTGCACGTATTGATATTCGTGGCGATGTAACTGTCGGCATGGATGTGATGATTGATGTTAACGTGATTATCGAAGGTAAAGTGACGATTGGTAATAACGTCACCATTGGTGCTGGCGCGATTCTTATTGATTGCGAGATTAGTGACAACGCGGTAATTAAACCCTATTCGATTATCGAAAGCGCTAAAGTGGGAGTCGCTGCAAGTGCTGGGCCTTTTGCTCGTTTACGTCCCGGCGCTGAACTTAAAGAAGATGCTCACATTGGCAACTTTGTTGAGATGAAAAAAGCGGTATTAGGCAAGGGTTCCAAAGCGGGGCACTTGGCTTATATTGGTGATGCAACCATAGGTAGCGGCGTTAATATTGGTGCAGGTACCATTACTTGTAACTATGACGGTGCCAATAAGTTCCAGACAATCATTGAAGACAATGTATTTGTTGGTAGCGATACCCAGCTTGTTGCCCCCGTGACTATTGGTAAAGGGGCCACCTTAGGTGCAGGTTCTACCATTACTAAAGATGTTGCAGCCGATGAGTTAGTGATCACGCGCGTTAAGCAACGGCATTTAACGGGCTGGGCGCGACCTGTTAAGCAAAAATAAGTAGGCTTATGCCATTGAAGAGGCGACCTTTGGGTCGCTTTTTTGTTTTCTGGACTAGTTTTGACTAAATTTTTGACTAAATAGTACTCCTGCCAGTAACGGCTTTAATCGCGAGGCTTGCCTATGTCTTACCTCTAAATTAAGGGTTGTTGCGCATACATTTTAGACTGGTAAATGCCCGATACTGAGTACATATTTGAACTGCGTCACTCTCTATTGTAAATATGTGTAAAGAAACTTAAATAAAAATAATTCTCATTTATATTGCGACTCAATTAATACATTCATGTGTCATTTTGGGGTTGGATATGTCTGTTGGGACGTCATTTAAGTTTTCACGTTTAGGGCTTGCAATTGTTGCTGGATTGGCTTCATCTTCTGTTTTTGCTGAGGATGCTAGTGTTGGAACTGCTATTGTCGCTGAGCCAAATATCGAGCGTATTAGCGTTATGGGTCGTAGCTTTAACGATTACAACGTTGGCTCATCTTCAGGTGCTATGCGTGGTGATATCGATATCTTAGACACGCCTCAATCTGTCACCGTTATCCCTGACTTTGTTACTGATGAACAGCTAGCGACTAACCTTTCTGAAGTGCTGGTTAACGACTCGAGTGTGACGGGGGGATCTGAAAAATGGAATCGCCAAGTATTTAATATTCGTGGTTTTGAACTTTCTTCTGGTTCAGGCTTCTTGATCAATGGTCAGCAGCAGTGGTCTCACTACGTACAGCCTATTGAAACACTACAGCAAGTTGAAGTGCTTAAAGGTCCGTCAAGTATGCTTTATGGCCAGTCAGGCCCTGGCGGCTTGATCAACATGGTTACCAAGAAGCCTACTTACGAGACGATGCTAGATATTGGCTTTGATACCGATGAGCATGGTTCTACCCGTTTCCAACTTGATGCGGGTGGTAGCCTCAACGAAGCTGAGACCATTCGTTACCGTACGGTATTGGTTAAGCAAGACACTACTTACTGGAGAGAGTATCAAGACGGAAGTCATCAAGAGCGTGATCGCTGGTTAGGCTATCTTAACCTAGAGTTTGATATTACCGATGACTTACTACTCTCACTTAAATATGATCATACTCAAGACAAAACGGGTATCGATCGAGGTGGTTGGTTAAACAGTAGCGGTGACTTGATTGGCGGTCGTGACATTATTTGGGATCAGCCATGGGCATTTACCGATAACACCATTTCTAACTTAGGTGCTGAGCTGCTTTATAACCTAACCGATGACTGGCAAGTTAAAGCGGGTTATAACGATCAGCAGTTTAATCGTCAACGTTTAGATTCTTCGCCATCACTTATCAGTGGCTCTGAAGATCCATTTACAGATGGTTATTATATTAGTCCATTTGACCGTTATGACGACTGGCAGCACAAAACCGGCTTTGTTGATTTCACTGGTAATATCTACACCGGTGATATAGAACACCAGTTGCTTGTTGGCGCTAACATGCTTGATTACTACTATGGTCAGCTCAAAGAGTCGGGTGAGAAAAACCAATTAGTCATGCCTGGTCAGGCTGTCCCTAGGCCAGATCTTGATTACAACCGTGATGCAACCAAATACGAAAGTGAATACAAGCACTACGGTTTCTATGTTCAAGACTTAGTGACGATTACCGATGAGTGGCAGGTGCTTGCTGGTGTACGTTACGACGAACAGAAGAAAGAAGGTTTGGGTAATAATAGTTATGCGGTATCGCCTAAATTTGGTGTGATCTACTCACCTGCGGATAACGGCAGCATCTACGTTAACTACTCTAAGAGTTTTACCCCTCAAGGGATAGTAAACAACATTGATGACGTTAATGATGGTAAGAATCTCGATCCTGAATACGGCGAGCAGTATGAAGTGGGCACTAAGTGGGAACTGTTTGACGGTAGCCTACTGTTAACCGGTGCCGTATTTGATATCACAGTATCAAATGTGACGGTAACTGAAGAGATTGAAGGTAGTTCTGAAACTATTACGACTCAGTCAGGTGAGCAGCGCCATAAAGGTTTTGAGGTGGGCGCTCAAGGTCAAGTGAGCGATAGCTGGTTTATGACGGGTTCTATGATGTATCTCGATGCTGAGTATCATCGCCCTGAAACGGATAGCTTGAACGGTAAGACTCCTGTTGATGCGCCTGAGTGGTCTGCAAACGTATGGACGCGTTATGAGATGACCGATGATTTAGCATTAAACTTTGGTGCTCTCTATGTGGGTGAGCGTTTTGCTAATACCAGCAATACGATTAGTAAAGATGGTTATGTACGCTTCGATATGGGCGCTGCATACACTATGGACGTAATGGGGAGTGATGTCAGCGTTCGTGTAAACGTGAAAAACCTATTCGATGCAGATTACCTAGCGGGCGGTACTAATACCGATGTGACTGTAGGTGAAGGGCGTCACTTTAGCCTAGCGCTAGAAGCTAAGTTCTAACGAAAGCTGCAAGTCTAATGAGTGCTAAAGCCTCAACCTTAGGGTTGGGGCTTTTTTGTATCTGTTTCCCTAGAATGTCGTTGGCTTGTTTAGAGGTTAAGTCGTATCAAAAACTGGCAAATAAGTTTCGTTTCACTATAATATGCCTTTCGAATCGAAACTTAGCGAAAGGTTTTATGAACAAACGAAACACTCAACAACGACGTCACAGCATTATTAGCCTGCTTAACCAGCAAGGAGAGGTGAGTGTTGAAGAGTTGTCCCTACGTTTTGAAACTTCTGAAGTCACCATTCGCAAAGACTTAGCCACATTAGAAAAAACCGGACTTTTACTGCGTCGTTATGGTGGCGCCGTCGCCGTGCCTGATGAAGTTACCCAGCAGTTTACAGCTAAAATAGCACCGAATAAGTTATCTATCGCAAAGGCGGCTGCTCAGCTGATTAACGACCATAATCGCATTATTATCGATAGCGGCAGTACTACGTCAGGTTTGATTGGTGAGCTTAATGCTAAGCGTGGTTTATTAGTGATGACTAACTCCCTTGCTCTGGCTAATTCGATTCATGAGCTAGAAAATGAGCCGACGCTATTAATGACGGGCGGCACTTGGGATCCGCATTCTGAGTCTTTCCAAGGACAGATTGCCGAACAAGTGTTGCGTTCATATAACTTTGATCAGCTGTTTATCGGTGCTGACGGTATCGATCTTGAGCGTGGCACGACAACCTTTAATGAACTGACTGGTTTAAGCAAGGTGATGGCGGAAGTGTCACGAGAAGTGGTGGTGATGCTCGAGTCAGAAAAGCTGGGTAGACGCATTCCAAACCTTGAACTACCCTGGAGCAAAATCAGCGTGTTAGTCACCGATGATAGGTTACCGAGTGAAGCGCTAGACATCATTTCTAAGCATGGTGTGCGAGTTATTCTAGCACCTTATGCAGGGTAACGTATTCAGAGTCATCATCTCTGATTAATCGCGTTATCCATTTTAAAATTCAATTTTTAACTTTAAATTTATCTCTCACAAAGAGAGTCTAGGTAAATAATATGTGTGGAATCGTTGGTGCTGTAGCACAAAGAGATGTAGCTGAAATTCTTGTGGAAGGGCTAAGACGCCTTGAATACCGTGGATATGACTCTGCGGGTGTTGCGGTATTAAATAATGGTGAGCTCAATAGAACTCGCCGTGTGGGCAAGGTACAAGAGTTATCGGCTGCACTCGATATTGCACCACTTGCTGGTGGTACAGGTATTGCGCATACACGCTGGGCAACTCATGGTGAGCCGAGTGAGCGTAATGCACACCCTCATTTATCTGAAGGTAATATAGCAGTCGTTCACAACGGTATTATCGAAAACCACAATAAACTGCGTGAGATGCTAAAAGGCTTAGGCTATACCTTTGCATCAGACACTGATACCGAGGTGATTTGTCACTTAGTGCATCATGAGTTAAAGGCACATGACACGCTACTTGCAGCGGTTCAAGCAAGCGTTAAGCAACTAGAAGGTGCCTACGGCACTGTGGTTATCGACCGTCGTGACAGTGAGCGTATGATCGTGGCTCGCTCTGGCAGCCCACTGGTTATCGGTTATGGCCTAGGTGAAAACTTCGTTGCTTCTGATCAGCTAGCACTTTTACCTGTGACACGCTCTTTTGCTTTCTTAGAAGAAGGCGATGTGGCTGAAGTGACGCGTCGGACCGTGAGTATTTATGATGTAGATGGCAATGCGGTTGAGCGTGAAGTTAAAGAGTCTGAAGTAACTCATGACGCCGGCGACAAAGGTGAATACCGTCATTACATGCTAAAAGAGATCTACGAGCAGCCAACAGCTATCGCTCGTACACTTGAAGGCCGTATTGCGGGTGGTAAAGTATTAGATACTGCATTTGGTGACAACGCAGCTGAATTCCTAAAAGACATTAAGCACGTACAGATTATTGCTTGTGGTACCAGTTACCATGCCGGTATGGCAGCACGTTACTGGTTAGAAGATTGGGCGGGTGTATCGTGTAACGTCGAAATCGCTTCTGAGTTCCGTTACCGTAAATCTCATCTATTCCCTAACAGCTTACTCGTTACTATTTCACAGTCTGGTGAAACCGCAGATACCTTAGCGGCAATGCGCTTGGCTAAAGAGATGGGTTATAAGGCAACATTGACGATTTGTAATGCGCCAGGGTCATCACTTGTTCGTGAATCTGATATGGCTTACATGATGAAAGCAGGCGCCGAGATTGGCGTAGCGTCAACTAAAGCCTTCACTGTGCAGTTAGCGGGTCTATTAATGCTGACATCTGCTATTGGCCGTTACAATGGTATGTCTGATGAGATGCAAGCTCAGATCAGCCAAAGCTTGCTTTCTATGCCAGCTAAAGTAGAGCAAGCACTAGGTTTAGACGATGCGATTGCCGAACTTGCTGAAGATTTTGCCGATAAGCACAATGCACTATTTTTAGGGCGTGGTGATCAGTACCCCATCGCAATGGAAGGTGCGCTTAAGCTTAAAGAGATCTCTTATATCCACGCCGAGGCTTACGCTTCAGGTGAGCTTAAGCATGGTCCATTAGCACTGATTGACGCTGATATGCCGGTTATCGTAGTTGCACCAAACAATGAGCTATTAGAGAAACTAAAGTCTAACGTTGAAGAGGTACGTGCTCGCGGTGGCTTGATGTATGTATTCGCCGATAAAGACGCAGAGTTCGAGTCGGATGACACCATGAAGGTGATTCCGGTTCCACACTGTGATGAGTTTATGGCACCGTTAATCTACACCATTCCACTACAGTTACTGTCTTATCACGTAGCCTTGATTAAAGGTACCGATGTCGATCAGCCACGTAATTTGGCTAAGTCAGTGACGGTTGAGTAACAGATAGAATTAAATTTATCATTTAATGATTAGAAACCTCCCTTGTGGAGGTTTCTTTGTTTTAGAGATCTTACTTTCTCCTATGTTATCCCCCTAAAGGGGGATGCTGTAATGACAGGCTTATCACATGCTATCCATAGGCCAATATCAAGGAGAGAAATAATGAAAAAACTAATAAGGCTTAGCGTATCGGCCTTGGCTGTGAGTAGTATACTAGCCCTTACTGGCTGCGGTAGCGACAGCGATAACGCCACCCAACCGCCGGCTCCAGAGCCACAGCCAACAGTATTGACGGGAATATTTTCGGATAGTCCAGTAGCGGGAATGGGCTATGAAACTGCGGATCATAGTGGTGTCACGAACGCTCAGGGACAGTTTAATTATAACGAGGGTGAGTCTGTAGAATTCTACATAGGCGCTACGCGTTTTCCAATTGTCGCGGGTCAGGAAGAAGTGACACCGATGGATTTGTACCAAACAGATTCGGCTGATAATACAGGAGTGATTAACACCTTGCGCTTACTGCAGTCGCTCGATACAGATAATGACCCCGATACAGGAATTCAATTAGCGGATGATATCCATGAAACGCTAGCGGGCCATCAGGTGGACCCTACAGCAGATAATTTTGATGAGCAGGCTGGGCAAGCACTTGTCGCATCTGGATTGGAGGCTGAAGATCTGGTCGATGCTGATGATGCGTTAGCCCACTTCGGTCAGAGTCGGGGATATCAATTAACGGATTTGACTGGGCAGTGGCATACGGTCTTCTTCTCTATCCCCGTTGCCGGCACATACTCACCGGATGCCTTTAATTATGTGGTTGAAGAGTGGACTATCGACGCCGCGGGTAATGTCACTATGGCGGCTAAGGTAAAGAGTGCTGGGGATCTAGATACTGACACATTTAAAGTTAACTTAAGTGAAAGCGGCATGCTGAGCTTTACTGAGATAGACAATCTCGATATGGGTTTAAGCAGTAATAAAGACAAGATTGCCAATTACTTTAGTGAAGAGGGCGAGCAGGAACTTGGCTTTTCGATAAAGTTAGCTGGTGGCCAACAGCTTAGCGATCTCGAAGGACTGTGGTGGGGTACAGGAGTTGAAACCCCTGTGAGCGCTAACTTTAATCAGAACGAGTTTGGTGTGTGGATCGATAAGCTTGTGATTGATGACCAGGGTAAGGCTGACATTACAGAGCTAACAGTTGGTAATCAGCAAGCGAGTAATGAGGTAGAAACGGTTCAATTTGCTATGAATGAGATGGGTAAGATCACCATCGAAGATGACGATGAGTCTGCGGTGACTTACCTTTCTCGCGGTAAAGATGTCATTTTGCGCCATAGCTTTAAAGCAACTCGACAGAATATGTCGGTACTATTGCGTGCCAATGAAAATCCAACTATTGCGGATCTAGAGGGAAGTTGGCGCCTATATAACTTACAGATGCCAGACGATGGCAGCATGAACACCGATGGTTTTGGCTATTGGATTGTCGAACTGAATATTAATGCTGATGGTCTTGCTGTGTGGAGCCATGTGGCAACGTCCGAAAATGAGACGTTAACTGACCAATCTATGCAGATGAGTCTAGTGGATGGGTTATTTGTTGGTGACGAAGATAAGTGGGCTATGAACCAAGATAAAGACCTAATGGTGGTGGTATCTCAATGGCAAGATGGGGCTGATGAGTTCTCGGCCTTTGCTATTGCAATTAAGCAAGTTAAGCCATAACTCTCTTTAGTGCTTTAATGAGTAAAGCCTGCAGATATCGGCAGGCTTTTTTTGTAATAGCCAATTGACGAGACCTAACTATTAAGGCCGATAGTCACCACCAGCTCATCATGGTTATAGCGCCACAACAATTGATTTTGATGCTTAGAGCCCGTTTTGTGTAGTACGCTTTTTATCTGGCTCTTTATGGTTTCCTTGCTGACGTTTCGAATATCTGCGATATCAGAGCCCGAATGACCACTGATTAATAAGCTCAGCACCTGGTATTCAGCAGGCGTTAACTTGATCGGTCTATGCCTGATCGTCAGTGGAAAATGTTCTTGGCAGCGACAAAGGGCTTTATCTTGCTCCATACTTGCTAATTGTTTAGCGTGAAAAGCACTAACCCATGGTTGCATTGAATGGCCTAGCTTCTCATGTAATCGTCGTGCGCTACGACTAAATACCTTGTTAAGCGAGTGAGCCGTAAATAACAGGTACAGGTGCTGGTTGACGCCTAAAAGTAGAATTAGGCTTGAACGATAGCGAACATAAGGCAGTAAGTTTTCACTGTAGATTTGGTCCGAAATCAACTCGGGATCAACTAGGCTCTCCATTATTTGCGAAGTATTTATCAGGCCTTTGCGTAAGTATGTATTAAAGAAAATATCATGCCGCCAGTGTTGTTGGTAAAGCGGGATATCTTTTGTTGAGATCTCTGGTGACCAGGTGTGTTGTCTCTCTAGGCAAGTATCGATAACAGTAATGCTCGTCGCATCAGCCTGCAAAATATTCGATAGATAGCTAAAGTCTTCACCTTTAATCTCTCTCGTCGACATATTTTCTATTAATAAGTACTGCCACTTGGAAAAATCGTCCCAGTTCACAAGCCCTCCTAGCGAAAACATGGGCGAACATGCCGCCATTAACCTTAACTTAACAAAGGTAGCTGTTTTGGAATTGATATAGATCAAAAATATGCTTAAGTAAGCACCGCTAATCGTCATGTATTATCTGGAGTGTTGTGACTAGAGGGGGGCATTATTTAAATCTGGTAGATAATATATTTATAAAAGGCGGTTGGGATTAGAGGAAGTAATACAAATGACAAAAAATCGAGTATGAACATTATCTTTATAACTTGGCGTTAACCACTTAATAGGAGCTCTGTTAAAGCCCCTATAAAATGAGTTGTTTTATAGTTTACTCTTTACCGTAAACGTTATTTTCCTGCTCTTGAACACGAATAAACGTGGTGCGTTTAGTGAGTTCTTTGAGTGATGCAGCACCAACATAAGTACAAGTAGATCGTACGCCACCCATAATGTCATTAATGGTGTTATCTACGCTGCCTCTAAATGGCAGTAATACCGTTTTACCTTCTGCTGCGCGGTACTTAGCAACGCCACCAGAGTGTTTATCCATTGCTGACTGTGATGACATGCCGTAGAACTTAACCATGGTTTTGCCATCTTGCTCAATAACTTCGCCGCCGCTTTCTTCATGGCCTGCTAACATACCGCCAAGCATCACAAAGTCTGCACCGCCACCAAAGGCTTTAGCGACATCACCAGCACAACTACAGCCGCCATCACCAATAATCTGTCCACCTAAGCCGTGGGCTGCATCAGCACATTCGATAATGGCTGAAAGTTGTGGGTAGCCAACGCCAGTTTTAACACGCGTTGTGCATACTGAGCCTGGGCCAATACCTACTTTAACGATATCTGCACCGGCAATAATCAGTTCTTCAACCATATCACCAGTGACCACGTTCCCCGCGCTAATGACAGTTTGTGGATGAGCTTGTCTTACTTTGCGTACGTAATCGACTAGATGTTCTGAATAGCCGTTAGCGATGTCGATACAGATAAAGTTAAGCGCATCAGAAAGCGCTAAAATTTCACTTAACTTAATGAAGTCAGCATCTGAGGTACCGCTTGAAACCATCACATGTTGTAGTACATCAGCAGGTTGGCTGGCAACAAACTCGCCCCACTGCTCAACAGTGTAATGCTTATGAACCGCTGTCATAACATTGTGTGTAGCTAGGCTAGCTGCCATCTTAAAGCTGGCTACAGAATCCATGTTCGCGGCAATAATTGGTACACCAGACCAAGTTTTACCACTGTGCTTAAAAGTAAATTGACGGTTTAGATCTACTTGAGAACGACTCTTTAACGTTGAACGCTTAGGTCGGATAAGTACATCTTTAAAACCTAACTTTATATCTTGTTCAATAC
This sequence comes from Shewanella sp. 0m-6, assembly GCF_052977325.1. Lineage (NCBI taxonomy): Bacteria > Pseudomonadati > Pseudomonadota > Gammaproteobacteria > Alteromonadales > Shewanellaceae > Shewanella > Shewanella sp. 0m-6. Next base: position 9,360 of record NZ_JBRIMD010000020.1, on the reverse strand, counting down.
GCATAGTTTATTCCTCACATGGATTTTGCGCGCAGCAAAACTGCCGATAAAAAGATTTTTTATCGGGCATTAAATTAATTCCTGAGCTTATTTCAGGCACAAAAAAACCGCAGCGTTTTGGGGCGCTCCGGTTTTAGGCATTATAGGAACAGATTTTCAGTTAGCAAGTTCTTAAATTAAAACTATCATTCCCTAATGAAGGAAGGTTGCTATGCTGTTGTATATGTACATTCTTGCCTGTATTAGTGTTGCGCCTATGTTTGTTCTTGTCTTTCTGCTGCGCCTTTCGCTTTAGACTGCTTTATGTCGAAGTTATCTAATAGTAACAATGTATCTGCGATGGCTGATTTAAGTTTTGCAGCTGGTGGTGAATTGAGGTTCTTGGCTTGTTTTAAAGATTCTCGGCGAGTGACAAACTCTAACATTGTCTCGAGATTCTCTGGACTATCGATATCTAGTGGGGGCAATTTCTTGATGCATGCATTGTTGTAGATTTCGAATTCTCTTTGCAGGTGTTCTTGAGCTTCTCTAGTTCTTTCCATATTCATGTAAGATAGCCTCTTTGTTCAATATACCTATATACCGAAGCTATCTTAATAATGCGCCTTTAACAAGCTTACGTTTTTTGGTTAGCCTTGTTTTTTTAGGTTTATTAGCTATTTCCATCTTAGGTACTAGTTTATTGTCGTGAAAATTCACTTAATAATTAACAAAAACTTCAACGATGTTAGTACGCTGGACCACTAATTCTATTTCTATGAATGATAGCAATGCGCTCAACTGTGGCGTGAGCGCATTGCTATGTATAACCTAACCAAACTTGCCACTAACGTAACCTTGAGTCCGTTGATCTAATGGACGGTTAAAAATTTGGCTCGTGTCACCATGCTCAACTAGCTCACCCATCCAGAAAAATGCTGTTTTGTCTGAGATCCGCTTTGCCTGGTTCATAGAGTGAGTCACGATGACGATAGTGAATTGTTTACGCAGTTCATCCATTAACTCTTCAATTTTATGGGTTGCAATGGGGTCTAATGCGCTCGTGGGCTCGTCCATTAAAATCACCTCCGGCTTCATGGCTATGGCTCGGGCAATACATAATCGTTGTTGCTGGCCGCCAGATAGACCAAACGCGGGAGTATTAAGTCTATCTTTAACTTCTTCCCATAGCGCTGCACTCCGCAACGACTCCTCCACCGCATTATCTAAGACTTTTTTATCTTTAATGCCTTGTGCTTTGAGGCCGAAAGCCACATTTTCGTAGATACTCATTGGAAAGGGATTTGGCTTTTGGAACACCATGCCAACTCGCATTCTTAAGTGTTTAACATCCACATCTTGATAAATATTGCTGCCCTCAAACATCACGTCACCGTTAATCTTTACCCCCGCAACTAAGTCATTCATGCGGTTTAACGTGCGAAGTAAGGTTGATTTACCACAACCTGACGGGCCAATTAACGCGGTTACTTGGCGAGCTGGAATGGCTAAAGAGATATCTTTGAGCGCGTGGTTGTCGCCGTAAAATAGGTTTAAGTTGTTCACTTCTAGCTTATTCATGGAGATAACCTTATTTGGATGATTTATTTAAACGTGAGGCAATCACTTTCGTCGCCATATTTAAGATGAGAACCAGCACAATCAAAACCGTCGCGGTGGCATAAGCTTGATCCCACTCATGTTGGGTAAATAGCTCTTGGGTTAATTTATAAAGGTGTACAGTCAAGGTGCGGCCTGATTCAAGCACCGATTCTGGAATTTGTGTCACCATACCAGCGGTTAAAAATACGGGGGCTGACTCACCTATCACTCGTCCAGTGCTTAAAATTATTGAAGTTACAATACCTGGTAGGGCGCTGGGCAGGACTAAGCGAAAAATGGTGTAGATTTTTGAGCTACCTAAGGCATAGCCGCCTTCACGATAGCTCATAGGCACTGACAGGAGCGCTTCTTCAGTTGTACGGATTATCACGGGGAGAATTAGCATGGCTAGGGTTAATGCTCCTGATAAAATAGAAAAGCCTAGTCCAAGTGTAGTGACAAAGAAGGTCATACCAAATAGACCATAAACAATCGATGGGATGCCCGCTAATGATTCGGTACAAAAGCGGATCACCTTAACCACTTGGCTGCCTGGAGCGGCATATTCCGTTAGGTAAATAGCTGTCATAATGCCAATCGGGGCGGCAAAGGCGAGTGATAGGCCGACCATATACACGGTGGATACTATCATGGCCCAAATTCCTGATGCTTCACCAATACGAGTGTAAGCGCCAGTAATGAATTCCCAGCTAACGTGAGCGAGGCCATTACTTAATATGTGCCATACCACCCAAAGTAAAAACAGCAGAGTTGTAGCCGCAGCAGACCAGATGGCTAGCATCATCAATTTGTCTTGGTTGTCTCGTGAAAGTTTTAACATTAGTGCGCTCGCTTTCTGTTGAGATAAAGCAGTGAACCGTTAAGTATTACGATAAATACCAGTAACACTATGCCCGTAGAGTAGAGTGCGCTGGCATGAATGCCTGTAGCGTATGACATCTCCATCGCGATATTGGCGGTTAAGGTTCTAGCGGGCTCTAAAATTGAGCCAGGCATTGCTGGGGCATTGCCCATCACCATAATGATTGCCATGGTTTCGCCTATCGCGCGGGCGACACCTAGCGCAATACCAGTGTAAATACCGCTTCGTGCAGCCGGTATTAGTACCTTAAAAATACTGTAGATATGCGAAGCACCGAGTGCGAGCGCTCCCTCTTTATAGATTGGTGGTAAGGCGCGTAGGGAGGTTTCTGAAATCGTAATGACGGTCGGTAAAATCATAATGGCTAAAACGATGACGCCCGCGAGTATGGTGTTACCCGCAGGGATGTTAAATATCGTTTCTATGGCGGGGACGATAATCACCAAGCCAAAGAAGCCATAAACCACAGAGGGGATACCAGCAAGCAGCTCAACGGCAGGGCGAATAATATTGGCCAACCAATTTGGTGCGAGCTCTGCAAGAAATACCGCGGTAAGTAGCGCAATAGGTACACCAATCATTACGGCGCCAGCTGTTGATATTAGCGATGCAACCATCATAGGTAGCAAGCCAAATAGTGCTGGTGGCAGCCACTCTTTACCTAATAGCATTTGTGAAACACCGGCTTCTTTAAAAGCAGGTAAGCCTTCGCTAAAGACAAACCAACCTATAGTCGCAACTGAAAGTACGCCGACCATTGCGCTGCATAAGAAAAGAAGGTGAAACCCCATCTCTTTCAAGTCGTATGATTTTGCTGGGGCGAGCTGAAGCCCTTGCAACCCAGCTTTACTGGCTGTCGTCATCACTTATCCTCGACATCGAACTGATGAAAAATGATTGAATGAGAACAGAAGAATATTTATTCCTCTGTTCGTTATCGTTTACTTAACAGGAATGTAGCCTTCTTCAGCCACTATGTTTTGTCCATCTTCAGACAGGATGTATTCAATGAAGTTGTTAGCATTGCTTGGTGCATTTTTATCTATCAATACAATGAAGGGGCGTGCGATTTGATAGTCACCGGCTATGATGTTGTCATCAGTTGCTGCAACACCGTTGACGTCGACAGCACGAAGGCTTGCATCGACACTGCCTAAAGAGATGTAACCGATTGCATAAGGGTTATTGGCGACGATGGTTTTGATCATACCGTTACCATTACCTACTTGAGCGGTCGGAGAAATTGCGGTGACCTTGTGGCCGTTAATCGTGCGTTGAAGTTTCATTATCTCTTCAAATGCACCGCGAGTACCGGATCCATTCTCACGAGTGACGACAACGATTGGGCGTGATTCACCGCCGACTTCGTTCCAGTTTTTAATTTCGCCTCGATAAATTTTTGAAATCTGTTCTTGAGTTAAGTTTGTTACTGGGTTTGTTTTATTGACCGCGGCAGCAATTCCGTCACGAGCAATAACGATCTCTTTGGTGTCACTGCTAAGCTCATTATCTTTTATATTGCGAGAAGACATACCTATCATACTGGTGCCATCTTTGGCTGCTCGTATCCCCGCTGATGAGCCTGTGCTTTGTACTTCTACACTGCTGTTGGTGTTGTTTTGATAGTTTTCTGCCAGCACTTCCATTACATGGGCTACAGATGTCGAACCTGATACTGTAACAGTGCTTGCTTGAGCTAGTGGTGCAGCCATTAGACTTACTGCGGTTAACAAGCCAAATACTTTTTTCATTACGATTTCCACTCTATTGTTTGGTCGCTTAGATACCAGTTATTTTACAAAACCAAGTTAGTTGCCTCGTTGCAGGCAAGCGCATTAAGACAGAGGAATATGACAGTTAGGTGACAACACCTTTAGTGCGACAGGTTTAAATGGGATTAAGCAAAGCGTTATGGTCAATGCGTAGAAAACAAAATGGCGGTTTTTGTTAAATGAATAAAAATTAAGGGGGAGTTTTCTTAATTGATAATATAACGTCTTAAGCTAGAGGCTGGGGAGGCTTGAAGAGATTGGCGTTAAATGGTTGCAATAAACTCCGGTCGGAATTAACTTAGTCTTAAGACTATTTTAACAATAAGAGTGCCGATTTATGCTATGTTTCTGTTGTGAGTTAGTAAGATAAATTTATTATTAAACTTTTATGACAGCCAGTCAAAACCGCATTTTTATCTGTAAAACCATAGCCAAATAGCGCCTGTTCGCAAATAGCAATGCCGAGTGATTCTATTGAGCCTATCTTCATTACTCGACACTTGTTTCGTAATTACATTATATAACCACATTAAAGGTGCATAAATGACCACTGAAATGATCATGATTGGTATGTCGGCGTTAATTTTAGTTGGCATATTACTGCACCACCCTTCAAGAACACTTGGTATTCCGTCGTTGCTTATTTTTATGGGTGTTGGCTTGATGCTAGGCAATGGCGAGTTTAACTTTGTCTATGACGACCTAGATAAAACCGCATGGATAGGTGGCTTGGCGTTGAACATGATTGTATTCGTTGGTGGCATTAATACCTCAACGGACAAAATTAAAGTCGCCTATAAAGAAGGCGGGATCCTCGCATCTTTTGGGGTGTTATTTACCACGCTTATTTTTGGCTTTATTTTATACTGGCTGTTGGATTTCAACTTTATTACCTGCCTATTGTTTGCTGCTATTGTGTCATCGACAGATGCTGCAGCAGTGTTTTCAATTCTTGAATCTAAAAAGCTTAAGCTAAAAGAACAGACCGACACGGTATTAGAGTTTGAATCGGCCACTAACGATCCCGTCGCTATGCTACTGGTTATCTTTTTAACTGATATGGCGCTTTCAAGCAGTAAGACCGTAGTGGCATCTGAGATCGCTATAGAATTGGTCACGCAAATTGGTGTCGCTATGATTGTCGGTTGGCTGGTGGCTAGCATCGCGGTCTGGTTATTAAATCGAATTCACCTATCAGAGTTTGGTCTCATCCCTGTATTTGTACTCGCAAGCTTTGTGATTGCGACCTATGGTGCCGACGTACTGGGTGGCAATATTTTATTGGCTTCATATATAGCGGGGGTGGTAATAGGTAATGGTATTAAGCGAGGCCAGCTTGTTAATCTGCACTTCTTTAATAGTTTATCTTGGTTAGCACAGGCCTTAATGTTTATCGTGTTGGGCTTACAAATATTCCCGCAATCATTAGCTGCCGTGTTTATTAGCTCATTACTACCGGCACTACTGTTGATCTTTGTTGCTAGACCTTTAGCTGTGCAGCTTTGTTACTTGCCTTTTACTAAGGCGAGTTGGAAGAAGCGGCTGTTTATTTCCTCTATTGGTCTAAAAGGGGCGACCCCCATTGTATTCGCATTGATCCCCGCGGCGGCAGGTGTACCGGGATCGTTAGATATCGTGCACATGGTGTTCTTTATCGTATTGTTCTCAGTGTTTATTCAAGGGGGGGCTATTGGACCGCTCGCGAACAAACTGGGTTTAAATAATACTGATAAAGATTAAGCTGGCGCAGTTTGCAGTGCGTTTTTAGACTCGATGTTTTTCCACACCTTTTCGTGAAAGTAGAAAACAACGGTATTAACAGCAGGTTCTATTAACGCGACGGCACCACCAATGACAACGCTTCCTGTTAACAGGTAAGTAATGGTGAAGGCGACGCCAAAGTGTAGAATTGCGAATGTCATGGTTTTAATCATAATGAGTGCCTCTATTTGAATTGCCTAAATGGTAATGGTTATCATTTGCAATTGAAAGGGGTTTACATAGATTAGTTTGATAGGCTTTGTCGATTGGAAATGCACTTTGGGTATAAACCCATCAATATAGTTCGTGTACTGATGGGTTTACGTTAGGCTTTCATTAACAGATTAACTGTAAATTAGTAGTGCCAAGGGAATGAAGAGAAGTCCTGATCACGCTTTTCTAAGAAGGCATCACGACCCTCTCTGGCTTCTTCGGTGCCATAAGCTAGGCGAGTCGCTTCTCCGGCGAATAACTGCTGACCAACTAAGCCGTCATCGGGTAAGTTAAAGCCGTATTTCAACATACGCATCGCGGTAGGAGACTTAGAGTTGATCTCTTTAGCCCACTTTAATGCTTCTGTTTCTAATTCTTGGTGAGGGATAGCGCGGTTAACCATTCCCATGTCAAAGGCTTCTTCTGCAGAGTAATTAAAGCCAAGGAAGAAGATTTCTCGAGCGCGCTTTTGGCCTATCATCTTAGCAAGGTAAGCGCTGCCATAACCTGAGTCAAAACTACCTACATCAGGGTCAGTTTGCTTAAATACCGCGTGCTCTTTTGAAGCAAGGGTTAAGTCACATACCACATGTAGACTATGGCCACCGCCAACAGCCCAGCCTGGTACAACAGCAATAACCACCTTAGGCATAAAGCGGATTAAACGCTGTACTTCTAAAATATGTAAACGCCCCATACGAGCCACATCTGGCGTGCCTTCTTCAGCACCTTCATACTTGTAGCCATCTTTGCCGCGAATACGTTGATCGCCACCGGCACTGAAAGACCATTGACCTTTAGCTGAAGGGCCATTACCTGTTAGTAATACACAACCAACATCAGACCACTGACGCGCATGATTGAGTGCGGTGTAAAGTTCATCAACGGTTTTAGGGCGGAACGAGTTTAAGCAATCAGGGCGGTTAATTGCGATACGTACAGTGCCCTGATCTTTGGCTCTGTGGTAGGTAACATCTTCGAAATCAAATCCTGGAACAAGATCCCATAATTCGGGATCAAAAATGTCAGATACTGGTAGTGTCATGAGCCTTTAGCCTTTTTTCTTCATAGAAATACGATAATAGCTAAAGGCTAGGCCTAATCAGATCTCAGGTCAATCTAGTTTGCATGCTAATCGATTAACTGAGATCTGTTGCGTTATTTGACTAAAGACTTTAGGCCTTTAATTAAGCTTGTCGCAAATGTAAGTTTGATTTTCCTTACTAAAAGCTGAATGTTTATTGGCGCCACTACCACAGAAATCAGCTTTAAACTCATTGAGTTTGGCCTGTGATTGCGTAATTACAGTTAACGCTTGTTGCTCCGTAGCAGAAAGGCGGTCTGCAATATCAGTTTTTAACAAATCGAGTGTATTATCTACACGCTGGATCTGAGTGCCTGTCATGCTATCAAGCTTGTCCTCTGCCTGTTGAAATATTCCTTCAATCTCAGCGATTGGCTCGTCTAAGGTATCGGTTTCTGTATAAAGGTAGTAAAGAATGCCACCGATGATTGCCAATATGATCCAACCCTTCATCTTTTAGTCCTATGTAGGTGAATAACTTGTAGTATAAGCGTTATAATAAGCTAGTTTTCCAGAAAAATTAAAGCTGTAAGGCTGCAAAATGAGCGCAGAACAAAATAATAAAGACTTCTCTAAAGCTGAAAGAATCAAAATTCATCAACCCGATGCCAGTAAAGCCGACCGCTTTAATCCGCGTAATCGTATTTATGTCCGTGCTGTTGAGGGCTTGTGGAGCACTCTGCGTCGCCGTCTAGGTTGGGTGGCAATGTTGTTCTTTTTAATTCTGCCTTGGATCCCCTGGGGAGACCGCCAAGCGGTGTGGTTTAATCTTGCCGAGCAAAAGTTTCATGTCTTTGGTTTAACCATCTGGCCGCAGGATTTTACCTTACTCGCAGCATTATTAATGATCGCGGCATTTGGGTTGTTTTTTATCACAACATATCTCGGTCGAGTATGGTGTGGCTACACATGCCCGCAAACCGTGTGGACTTTTATCTTTATATGGTTTGAAGAAAAGCTAGAAGGGTCGCGTAATAAGCGTATTAAGCTCGACCAGATGCCATGGAGTTTCAACAAACTGTGGCGCAAAACCGCTAAACACGCATCTTGGTTGCTAATCTCTTTACTTACAGCAATGACATTCGTGTCTTACTTTGTGCCGACCAGTGAAGTCTATAAAGAAGTGTTCACCCTAACAGCCAGTGGCGGTGTTTACTTCTGGGTTATCTTCTTCACCTTTGCGACTTACGGTAACGCAGGGTGGATGCGCGAAATTATGTGTCTTCACATGTGCCCCTACGCACGATTCCAAGCAGCCATGTTTGATAAGAACACTTATATAGTGGGTTATGATACCAAGCGCGGTGAAACCAGAGGGCCAAGGTCGAGAAAAGCCGATCCTAAAGCACTAGGCTTAGGAGACTGTATAGACTGCGACTTATGCGTGCAAGTTTGTCCTACTGGCATCGATATCCGTAATGGCTTGCAATATGAGTGTATAAACTGTGGTGCATGTATTGATGCATGCGATACGACTATGACACGTATGGGCTACGATAAAGGACTGATTAGCTACACCACTGAAAATAAGTTAGAGGGCGTAAAGGAAAAAGTGCTTAGGCCAAAGCTTGTGGGTTATGGCGTAGTACTGTCAGTGATGATTTTAGTTCTTGTTTATGCAGCTGCTACGATAGCCCCCATTCGTATCGACATTATCAGAGACAGAAACCAGCTCTATAGAGAAACCGATGACGGTTTGATAGAGAACACCTTTACGTTGAAGATTTTGAATAAGACAGAAGAGGCCCACCTTTACAATATGAGTGTTGAAGGGCTAGCCAATTATGATTGGATTGGACCTCAACAAGTGAGCATTAAAGGAGGGGAAGTCTTAACCTTACCTATTAGTGTTGCTGTTGACCCTGTAGACCTGAGCCGAACAATGACTCATATCAACTTTAAAGTGACTACTGATGATGGTGAAATTGAAGCAAAGCAAGAATCTCGCTTCTTTGGTAACTGATCCTTTACTGTGAAACATGTAAAAAGGGGGCTTTTAGCCCCTTTTTTGTACGTATCGTTTGTTAACTATGCATTTGATTCGATTATTCTAATTTAATTGAAAA
>NZ_JBRIMD010000019.1:0-86639 GCF_052977325.1 Shewanella sp. 0m-6 | reverse complement strand
CTTTGCTTTTTTGCTCTCCTTCGTGATCTCCGTGAAAGCGGAGCGCTTCGTGGTAAATAAGCTCTAAAGTAAAAGCCCCACGAAGGACACAGAGCGCTGCGCTACACGAAGAAATCCATCGGCAAGATTAACTATAAGATAATAGCTTTGCTTTTTTGCTCTCCTTCGTGATCTCCGTGAAAGCGGAGCGCTTCGTGGTAAATAAGCTCTAAAGTAAAAGCCAATGCGATACACCACGAAGGACACTGAGCGCTGCGCTACACGAAGAAATGCATCAGCAAGATTAACTATAAGATAATAGCTTTGCTTTTTTGCTCAACTTCACGACCGCTCTACTTCATGATCTCCGTGAAAGCGGAGCGCTTCATAGTGTGGCAGTTTATTCAGCCCATAAAAAACCGGCCTCAGCCGGTTTTTTTAATGCCTCTATGAGGCGCACTGCTATTTATTAGTAGCGCATATTCAGCAATTCTTATTCAGCAACAGGGTATAAAACCTCACCCTTAGCTTTTAGCGTTGCAATCACAGCGCGGTAATCGTTTTCACTGTACTGAGAGCTCAAACGTTGCTTCAGTGCATCAAGCAAAGACGCATCAACGCCTTCAGCCGCATTCACTTGCTTCAACACAACAACTGCATAACCGTTTGCTAGCGCTACAGTATCAACAGATGGCTTATCTGTAGGCTGTGCCATTGCAAAAGCTTTATTCACAATCGCGCCATCTACATCTTGAGCAAAGCGTGCAAGCTTATCTTGAACAACAAAATCAGCAGGTACACCAGACGCTTCCACAGCAGTCATCAGCTCTTGTGCTTGCTTGCGTGCAGCTTCATTAGCTTGCTCTTGCTTTAAGCGGTTAGCAATTGCATTACGCACATCAGCTAAATCCATTGTGCCTGCCGCTTTATGGGTATTGACGCGAATAACCACAACATGGTTCGGCTCAACTTCTAATACATCACTGTTCATACCATCGAGTAGCACATTCGAAGAGAATGCTTCATTGAGCAACTCTGGCTTGCTAAATAGTTCTGGCGGATTAGAACGAGTAAACTCAGCGGTGGTTTGAACTTCAACACCAAGATCCTTCGCCGCTTCAACCAGCGTATCAGGTACTTCGTAACTGCTATCAGCCAATACTTGCTGTAGCTCGTAGAACTTATCTACCGCTTGCTTATCTTGCAGCTGAGCAATAATTTTCTCTTTAACATCAGCAAATGGTGCTTGAGCGCCAGGCTGAATATCAAGCGCCTTAATAATGTGGTAACCAAAGTTTGTTTTCACAACATTTGAGTATTCACCTTTATTAAGTGCAAATAGCGCTTGGTCAAATTCAGGCTCCATTACGCCCGCTTCAAACCAATCTAGTTGACCGCCTTGCTCACCGCTAAAGGTATCTTCAGATTCAGTCTTGGCTATTTCAGCAAAATCCGCACCGTCTTGAAGCTGCTTATAGATTGCTTCTGCTTTAGCTTTCGCAGCAGAATCATCATCACCTAACTGCACTAAAATATGCGCAGCTAAACGCTTCTCTGCTTGAGTATACTGAGCTTGGTGTTCGTCGTAGTAAGCTTGTGCGTCAGCATCTGTTACAGTTACATCGCTAGCTAAGTCTTTTGCATCAAGTTCAATGTAATCAAGACTCACAACTTCTGGGCGAATAAATTGGCCAAGGTTTGAATCGTAATATGTCTTGATCTGCTCATCGGTCACACTGATATCAGCAAGGAACGGTGTTGCATCGATAACTTTGTAATCAATGTCACGAGTTTGACCTTGAAGATCAGCTAAATACTTAGCTTCACCAGGTAAAACAAATTCAGAGCCTATTAACGTCGCAACAAGTTGGCGGCGAGTCATATCAGTACGCATCATGTCGCGAAAAGAGTTGGCTTGGTAGCCTAGCTGACGCAAAATAGCTTGATAACGGTCATTATCAAAGTGGCCATCAGTTTGGAATGCTGGCTCAGCCTTGATAGCAGCGATAACCTGTGCATCAGATACGCGCAATCCTAACTCTGCTGCGTTTTGATCCAGCAGCTTCTCAGCCACTAAACGCTCCAACACACTTTGCTTAACACTTTGCATATAGTTGTCATCAGCAGACAAGGTGGCAAACATGTCGCCTAACTGTTGCTCCAAACGACTACGTTCGTTTTGATATGCTTGTTCTAAAGCTGAGTTGCTGATCTCTTCACCATTTACGGTAGCAGCTGCAACCTCAGTTGAAGAACCCAAATAACTACTTACACCTGTAAATGCAAATGAAAGTATCACTAGGACTAATATGCTTTTAGCAATGACACCCTGTGAGCCTTCGCGAATCTTTTCTAACATCAGACTTCTCGCTTGTTGCGATTAATAAAATAAAAAGGCGCATCACTGTTTGGATGCGCCTTTTTGTAATTTAAAGGAGGAGAAAATAAAAAACCTTCAGACTCCTGCTGGCAAAATTAAGGTGATACTTAACTTGTGCCCTTTCTATTTGTAAAAAGCACTGACAATCAGTGCTTTCTTCAAAAGCCTTACAAAGGCTGCATTGCTAACTTTATTAGTTAACAGCGTCTTTTAGAGCTTTACCAGCTTTGAACGCTGGAATATTTGCTGCAGCGATTTTGATCTCAGCACCCGTTTGTGGGTTACGACCAGTACGCTCTGCACGTTGACGCACTTCGAAAGTACCGAAACCAACAAGAGCAATCTTATCGCCTTCTTTAAGGCCGTCAGTAATAGCGCCGATGAAAGAGTCTAATGCACGGCCAGCTGCCGCTTTAGAAATGTCAGCACCAGAAGCGATTTTCTCGATTAGTTCAGATTTGTTCATGTCATCCCCTTGAATGTAATTTTTGCGCCGCACCCAAATTCTTGTCTAGAGCGGTCTGCGGAGGCTTTTTATAACAAGCTTAGAACCAAAGTTCAAGCCTTATAGGAAAACCAAATAAATAAATTAGGATACTACTCAAAACCAGTCACTCCAAGGGCTGGAGCGACTGACTCTCCACAGACTTAGGCTACCACAGCTTGATAGCTAGGTAAGCCCTTTTTACTGTTTTTTTAAAGCATTCCTGCAATTTATTGCGTTAGTCCACGTTTTCTACGACTTCGAAGCCTTCAACTGGTCGCTCTAACGCCAACTTAAGTACCTCATCAACCCATTTCACCGGGTAAATTTTCAGATCGGCAATAACGTTTTGAGGAATTTCTTCCAAATCACGCTCATTTTCTTTTGGAATAAGAACAACTTTCGTTCCACCACGATGGGCAGCCAGTAGTTTTTCTTTCAACCCGCCGATAGGTAATACTTCACCGCGAAGAGTAATCTCACCTGTCATTGCTACATCAGCACGCACAGGGTTACCTGTTAAGCTCGATACCAGTGCTGTACACATTGCTGCGCCAGCCGATGGACCATCTTTTGGTGTCGCACCTTCTGGTACGTGCACGTGAATATCACGCTTTTCGTAAAAGTCAGGGTTAATGCCTAGCTGCTCTGCACGCGCACGAACAACTGTCATTGCCGCTTGAATCGACTCTTGCATTACATCGCCAAGTGAACCGGTATAAGTCAGCTTGCCTTTACCGGGCACTGAAGTGGCTTCAATCGTTAGCAAGTCGCCACCGACTTCAGTCCATGCCAAGCCAGTAACTTGACCAATCTGGTTATTAGACTCTGCTTTACCGTAGTCACAACGCTGTACACCCAGGAATGACTTAAGGTTATCTTGGTTAACTTCAACGTGCTTAATGCTCTTATCCAGCAAAATCTGTTTAACCACTTTACGGCAAATTTTTGATAATTCGCGCTCTAATGCACGTACGCCCGCTTCACGAGTGTAGTAACGAATAATGCCGATAATAGCACTGTCATCTACTGTCACTTCTTTCGCTTTTAGGCCGTTACGCTCAATCTGCTTCGGCAGCAAGTGTTGCTTAGCAATATTGAGCTTTTCATCTTCGGTGTAGCCCGACAAACGAATCACTTCCATACGATCTAATAATGGACCAGGAATATTCATCGAGTTAGATGTCGCCACGAACATCACATCAGATAAGTCATAATCGACTTCCATATAGTGATCACTAAACGTTGAGTTTTGCTCTGGATCTAACACTTCAAGCAATGCAGAAGCCGGGTCACCGCGCATATCACTGCTCATCTTGTCGATTTCATCGAGCAAGAACAGTGGGTTTTTAACGCCCACTTTAGCCATTTTCTGAATAACCTTACCTGGCATTGAACCAATATAAGTACGACGATGACCACGGATCTCGGCCTCGTCACGCACGCCGCCTAAGGCAACACGTACATACTTACGACCGGTTGCTTTAGCAATTGACTGACCCAGAGAGGTTTTACCTACACCTGGTGGCCCAACTAAACAAAGAATCGGGCCTTTAAGCTGCTTTACTCGGCTTTGAACCGCTAGATACTCAAGAATGCGTTCTTTGACTTTTTCAAGACCAAAGTGGTCTGTATCTAATACATCTTGTGCTTTAGCCAAGTCACGTTTAATTTTTGATCGCTTATGCCAAGGCACTGAGACCATCCATTCAACATAACTTCTCACCACAGTTGCTTCAGCAGACATGGGTGACATCATTTTTAATTTATTCAGTTCAGCAGAGGCTTTTTCTTTTGCCTCTGTAGGCATTTGCGCCTCTTCAATCTTTTTCGCTAAACTTTCAAATTCATCATGAGATTCGTCAATATCACCCAGCTCTTTTTGAATCGCTTTCATTTGCTCATTCAAATAGTACTCGCGCTGACTCTTCTCCATCTGCTTTTTCACACGGCTACGAATGCGTTTCTCAACCTGTAACAGGTCAATTTCAGCTTCCATCATCGCCATCAAATATTCGATACGCTCGCTAACATTAACCATTTCAAGCACAGACTGTTTGTCTTCAAGCTTAAGTGGCATATGGGCAGCCATGGTATCAGCAAGTCGTGCAGCTTCATCGATCCCTGACAACGAGGTCAATACCTCTGGTGGGATCTTCTTATTGAGTTTGATGTAACCTTCAAATTGCCCAACAGCTGTACGAATAAGCACTTCCTCTTCTTTTTCAGACAGAGGTTCTGACTCAAGGAAGTGAGCAGTCGCTTGAAAAATCTCATCTTGCTCAGAGTAGTTGTCGATGCGTGCACGCTGCCCGCCTTCAACCAATACTTTTACCGTGCCATCTGGCAACTTAAGTAACTGTAAAATCGACGCGACTGTACCAACGTCAAAAATATCATCGCTAGTTGGATCGTCTAACTCTGCATCTCGCTGAGCGACTAAAATGATTTGCTTATCTTGCTCCATTGCTTTTTCTAAGCAACGAATAGATTTCTCTCGACCGACGAATAACGGAATTACCATGTGGGGATAAACCACCACATCTCTTAGTGGTAGTACGGGTAGTTCGATTCGCGCATCACGCTCTAGGGTCATAGCTCGATTCCGTTTTTTATGATTACTAATGAGTATATTGGGATGATTGGATAGGATTCAATGGCGAAAAAAAATTATTTAAAAAAGTGTACAAAAAAGGAGCCAATTTGGCTCCTTTTCAACTCACCATCAAACTATAGGTGAAATTTTATTCAGCTGTTGCAGCTTGCGCTTCGTTGTTAGCGTAAATCAGTATAGGTGTTGATTCACCTTTAACCACTGATTCATCGATAACCACTTTAACAACATCATCTGTCGATGGAAGATCATACATAATATCAAGTAGGATCCCTTCAACGATTGAGCGAAGACCACGAGCACCGGTCTTACGAGTTTGCGCTTTAAGGGCAATCGCCTTTAACGCATCTTCTCTAAACTCAAGCTCTACATTTTCCATCTCAAATAATGCAGCAAACTGTTTAGTGATCGCATTCTTTGGCTCTGACAGAATTTGGATTAACGCTTCATCGTCAAGCTCAGACAGTGTCGCAAGTACAGGTAGGCGACCGATAAACTCTGGGATCAAGCCGAACTTAACTAAGTCTTCTGGTTCCACTTCTAACAGTGAATCCGAGATAGTCTTCTTATCAGCTTCACCTTTTACTTTGGCGCCAAAACCAATACCAGTACCGACATGAGCACGCTGTTCGATGACTTTTTCCAGACCTGCGAACGCACCGCCACAAATAAACAAGATCTTAGAGGTATCAACCTGTAAAAACTCTTGCTGTGGATGCTTACGACCACCTTGTGGTGGTACTGCTGCAACAGTACCTTCGATCAGCTTAAGTAGTGCTTGCTGCACCCCCTCACCCGATACGTCACGCGTAATTGATGGGTTGTCAGACTTGCGACTGATTTTATCAATCTCGTCGATGTAGACAATACCACGTTGCGCTTTTTCAACGTCGTAGTCGCACTTTTGCAGTAGCTTCTGAATGATGTTCTCGACATCTTCACCTACGTAACCCGCTTCAGTTAGCGTTGTCGCATCTGCCATCGTAAATGGTACATCAAGAACACGTGCCAACGTTTCGGCTAACAAGGTTTTACCGCTACCGGTTGGACCAATTAGCAAGATGTTACTCTTGCCAAGTTCTACGCCATCTTTAGGGCTCGCATTTTTAAGACGCTTGTAGTGATTATACACTGCGACTGCAAGCACCTTCTTCGCTTTATCTTGACCGATTACATAATCATCCAAATGCGCTCTTAGCTCATGAGGCGTAGGCAACTTGTCTTGATCTTGCTTTGGTGAGATCTCTTTAATCTCTTCTCTAATAATGTCATTGCAGAGTTCAACACACTCGTCGCAAACATATACAGAAGGCCCAGCGATGAGTTTTCTTACTTCATGCTGGCTCTTACCACAAAAAGAGCAGTACAGCAGTTTTCCGCCGTCACCGTTACCTTTGTCTTCACCCATTACTTTACCTCTGTTTGCAGTAATCCTACTGCCTAAATCTTTTCATTACTTCATATTTGAGCATAGCTCAGAGGAGAGTAAAAATCAGCCTCGTTTTGCTATCACTGAATCGACCAATCCGTATTCAGCAGCTTCAGCTGCGCTCATGAAGTTATCACGGTCTGTATCACGTTCAATCACTTCAAGAGGCTGGCCAGTATGCTCAGCTAACATAGAGTTAAGCTTGTTCTTAATGCCCAGGATCTCTTGAGCATGAATAGCAATATCTGATGCCTGACCTTGGAAGCCACCTAATGGCTGATGGATCATTACTCTTGAATTTGGTAAGCAATGGCGCTTGCCTTCTGCACCGCCTGCTAATAAAAATGCGCCCATGCTCGCCGCTTGACCAATACACACTGTGCTCACATTTGGCTTAATAAACTGCATAGTGTCATAAATAGCCATACCCGCAGTCACGCTGCCACCTGGTGAGTTAATGTATAGATAGATATCCTTATCTGGGCTCTCTGATTCCAAAAACAGTAACTGAGCAACGATAAGGTTAGCCATATGTTCTTCAACTTGGCCAACGAGAAAGATCACTCGCTCTTTTAAAAGGCGAGAATAGATATCATATGAACGTTCACCCTTAGCTGTCTGTTCGACAACCATAGGAACGAGTGCGTTAAGTACTGATTCTGGCGCTTTGTGCATGATTAACTTCCCTAAATAAAAATGGCCCGCATGAGGAACCTCATACGAGCCATTATAAATGGCTAATAGCCATTTAAGTCAAGCGATGGTTACGCGCGACCTGTAGCCTTGTTCATAAATTCTTCAAATTTGACTGCTTTTTCAGTCAAAGTTGCAGTTTTTAACAAAGCTTCAACCGCTTGCTCTTCTAGAGCAACGTTACGCATGTTCTGCATAAGTTCTTCGTTACCATTGTAGTATGCTACAACTTCACTTGGATCTTCGTATGCAGAAGCCATAGAAGCGATCAAACCTTGAACACGCTCATCTTCAGCTTTAAGCTCGTTAGTCTTGATCACTTCGCCAAGTAGTAGACCTACTTTAACGCGACGTGCAGCTTGCTCAGTGAATAGATCAGCTGGTAGCTCAGGCATGTTTGCAGCTT
The DNA here is from genome assembly GCF_052977325.1 of Shewanella sp. 0m-6. NCBI lineage: Bacteria > Pseudomonadati > Pseudomonadota > Gammaproteobacteria > Alteromonadales > Shewanellaceae > Shewanella > Shewanella sp. 0m-6. The sequence goes on along the minus strand of NZ_JBRIMD010000019.1, from coordinate 78,654 downwards.
GGTCGCCGAAACGTTGCATAGCTTGCTTGCGCAATACTTCAACTTCGCCGTCGATTAGTGCTGTTGGCAATTCGATGTCGTTTTGCTCAACTAGACCATTAAGCACTTGCTCTTTAACATTCGCTTTAAGCGCTTGCTCAAGCTCACGGCTCATGTTTTTGCTGATTTCAGCGCGAAGAGCATCGATGCCACCTTCAGTGATACCGAATAATGTAGCAAACTCATCGTTAACTTCAGGAAGGTTAGCCGCTTGAACTTCGTTCAGAGTAATAGCGAAAGTTGCTACTTTACCCTTCAAGTTTTCTGCGTGGTAATCTTCAGGGAAAGTCACTTCGATATTGAACTCTTCACCTGCTTTGTGACCTTCAACACCAGACTCGAAACCTGGGATCATACGGCCGCTGCCTAGTTGTAGTTCGAAATCGTCAGCTTTGCCGCCTTCAAACTCTTCACCGTCGATTGAACCAACAAAGTTGATTTTAGCTTTGTCGCCTTCAGCCGCTGCGCGGTCTGCTACTTCAAAAGTAGCGTGTTGGTTACGTAGCGTTTCAATCATAGCGTCAACGTCAGCTTCTGTTACTTCAGCAGTAGGCTGCTCAACAGTGATTGACTCTAGACCTTTTAGCTCTACTTCTGGGTAGATTTCAAAAGTAGCAACAAACTCAAAGTTTTCGCCTTCAGTTGAACCAGGAGTTAACGTTGGTGCGCCTGCTGGGTTTAACTTCTCAGCAATGATTGCTTCAACGAAGTTACGCTGCATCACTTCACCAGTGATATCTTGACGAATTGCATTACCATAACGCTTATTAATAACGCTTACAGGTACTTTTCCTGGACGGAAACCTGGGATACGGGCACGCTTAGCTTCGCTTTTTAATGCTTCTTTAACAGTGTTCTCGATCTGCTCAGCAGGTACAGAAATTGTTAGGCGACGCTCTAGGCCTTGTGTGGCTTCAACAGAAACTTGCATTTTTTTACCTCGAAATATGTCTATCGTCCTTTGCAATAGTCGAAAAATCAACTATTCAGGTATTCGTTTCTTGATCCGTAAATTTCACCAAAATGCCCATAATTACTGAAGATCGGCACAGGTATCTTTTAGTTGATAATTATCAAGACGCGACATTATAGCTATGGAATGCGCCAGAGTCGAGCCTCAAAGCGTGATTTACAGGTGTAAAAAAAGCGACCTGAGGTCGCTTTCTTAACTTCTTTGCAGAATGAGTGGGGTGACTGATGGGGTTCGAACCCACGACAACCGGAATCACAATCCGGGACTCTACCAACTGAGCTACAATCACCACAAAAATGGTACGCCCGGCAGGATTCGAACCTGCGGCCACCCGCTTAGAAGGCGGGTGCTCTATCCAACTGAGCTACGGGCGCTCGGTAATGAAATAAATTCCATTTCCTGAACTGGGCAACTAACGTGTCACGCTAGTTTAAATGTGGTCGGTGATAGAGGATTCGAACCTCTGACCCTCTGGTCCCAAACCAGATGCGCTACCGGGCTGCGCTAATCACCGAAATTTGAAACCTAATGTAAAGTACGTTTTCACGCTGGGACACCCTTTACTGTTTCTGGCTCTCAAGGACAACAACTTGCTGCTCGTTGAGAACGGAGCGCATAGTACCCCCGCACCTAAAAGTCGTCAATGACTTTTTTAAAAAATACACTCACATGGCTATTTAACACACTAACGGGTGCAGCTTTGACCATTGTGGCCAAAATTAAGACTACGCAGAGTGATTTGCTGCTAATGACTAACTAAAGTGACATAACTGGTATTTAAAACCAAACTTCAATACAGTTAATACTGCAATCAATTGCCTAAAGCTTAATACTGCAACCAAATGACTAAGCTAACCTTGTTCCATACAGAAAGTTATTATCCGTATATTAGAATTGTTTGTTAACAGTCTAAATCAATGACACCCTTGGTCTGTCCTGTTAAAATGCAGCCGTTTTCCATTATCGCGTCGTATAAAGGACACCAACCCCAATGACAGCCCAAAACATCGATGGTAAAGCGATTGCGCAAACCATTCGAACACAGCTCAAAGATAAAGTCACCGCCCGTAAAGAGGCTGGTCAAAGAGCCCCAGGTTTAGCCGTAATTCTTGTTGGAGCAGATCCTGCATCGCAAGTTTATGTCGGCAGCAAGCGCAGAGCCTGTGAAGAAGTCGGTTTTATATCTCGTTCTTACGATCTAGACTGCAGCACATCAGAAGACGCCTTATTGTCACTCATTGATGAATGTAACGACGATCCAAGCATAGATGGGATCTTAGTTCAGCTACCTCTTCCAGAGCATATCGAAGAATCGAAAGTTATTGAGCGTATTCGCCCAGACAAAGATGTAGATGGCTTCCACCCCTATAACGTTGGCCGTTTAGCTCAGCGGATCCCAGTACTTCGCTCATGCACTCCCATGGGGATAATGACACTGATCCAATCGACAGGTATTGATACCTTTGGTTTAGATGCTGTTGTCGTCGGCGCATCTAACATCGTTGGCCGCCCAATGTCACTGGAGCTGCTATTAGCAGGCTGCACGACCACAACATGCCATCGTTTTACCCGTAACCTTGAAGATAAAGTAAGACAAGCCGATTTAGTCATTGTAGCAGTGGGTAAACCTGGGTTTATTCCTGGCGATTGGATAAAGCCCGGCGCAATCGTTATCGATGTAGGTATTAACCGTTTGGAAAGCGGTCAGCTTGTAGGTGACGTACAGTTTGATGAAGCTGCCGAGCGTGCAAGTTTTATCACGCCAGTACCTGGCGGTGTAGGTCCGATGACGATCGCAAGCCTACTTGAAAACACGCTATATGCTTGCGAGCAGTATCACGATTAACAGAAGGTTCTAGGTTTAAAACAAGGTCCTAGGAAAAGCAGCTAACAGCCAAGACGGAAAAGCTATTTCCATGATATTCCATCTATCCATGTGTGGTGGTATAAATATTCCAGACCTAGTTACTCAAAAAAGAGATACCACACCTTTCCATCCATGGGGTGTGGCATAAGTGTTCCAGACCTAGTTACTCAAAAAGAAAAGCCTGCATTAAGCAGGCTTTTTTGATGTCTTACATCAGAGCAATCAGTGGTTAAGAATTACTTCTTACGCCAGGTGGTGCCTTCTGGACCATCTTCTAAAATCACACCTAATGCATTAAGCCCGTCACGTGCAACATCGGCTGCAGGCCAGTCTTTTTCTGCACGAGCACGGTTACGCTCAACAATTAAGGCTTCAATTTCTGCCACTTCGTCATCAGTCCCCTCTCCTTTAAAGAAGGTATCAACATCTTGACCTAAAATGCCTAGTACATCCGCCAGCTCTTTAAGTGCGACACCTAATGCTGAGGCTTTTGCCATGTCAGTTGCTTTTAAACGATTGATCTCACGCACCATATCAAACAATACCGAATAAGCTTCAGGCGTATTAAAATCATCATCCATCGCCGACTTAAACTTGTTAACGAAGTCTTCAGCAGGTGCGGCTTCAACCGTTAGGTCTAAATCTTTAAGTGCAGTATAAATGCGCTCTAATGCTGATTTAGCTTGCTTAAGGTTATCTTCTGAGTAGTTTAGCTGGCTGCGATAATGACCAGATAACAAGAAGTAACGAACCGTTGCAGCGTCGTAGTGACCCAGCACATCACGGATAGTGAAGAAGTTATTCAAAGACTTTGACATCTTCTCTTTATCTACCATCACCATACCAGTATGCATCCAATAGTTTACATATGGCGTATCATGAGCACAGCAAGACTGAGCGATTTCATTTTCATGATGTGGGAACTGAAGATCGCTACCGCCGCCATGGATGTCGAAATGGATCCCTAAATGCTTGCTATTCATTGCTGAACATTCGATATGCCAACCTGGACGACCAGGTCCCCATGGAGAATCCCAAGTCGGCTCGCCTGGTTTTGACATTTTCCACAATACGAAATCCATTGGATCGCGCTTAGTGTCTTCAATCTCGACACGAGCACCCGCTTGCAGTTGCTCAAGGTTCTGCCCAGATAAACGACCATATTCAGGGAATGATGACACGCTAAATAGCACATCCCCACTTGAAGCAACATAGGCGTGATCACGTTCTATGAGTCTTTCGACCATATCGATGATTTCAGGTATATGCTGTGTGGCACGAGGTTCATTATCTGGACGAGCCATGTTCAAGGCATCAAAATCTTTATGCATTTCAGCAATTAGACGCTCAGTTAACGAATCACAACTTTCATGATTTTCATTCGCGCGCTTAATAATTTTGTCATCAACGTCGGTAATATTACGTTGAAAATTAACGTCATATCCGCTGTATCTTAGGTATCTAACAATCATGTCGAAAGATACAAATGTACGCCCATGGCCAATATGACATAAATCATAGATGGTCACCCCACACACATACATGCCAACCTTTCCTGGCTGTATTGGCACAAACTGCTCTTTTTGGCGGGTAAGACTATTGTAAAGCTTCAACATTGATTATTCTCTTCAACGGCTATATTTAGAAATTAGTTGTTCAGTCTACCACTGCAAAAGTCGCTGTTCCAAGCTGTTTTCGTACACCAAGCCCGCAAAATTGAGCAGATATACCGCAACTAAGCAAGTTTGCGATCTTATCCCGATGATTCACAAGCGTTACAACAATGCTGTGGTGCACTTTCGATTCCAATATCGCATAAATGGTGCTTAATTTAATTAGCCAAACACACAATGCTTTATGGTTTTACGCAATTACGTTAGAATCCAACCATTATTACAGCGTGTTAAATGACGAGAGTTTAAATATGATCACACTTCATACAAACCATGGCGAAATCAAAATAGCTTTGAATACTGAAAAAGCGCCGAATACTGCCGCTAATTTCTTAAACTATGCTAAAGAAGGTTTCTACGATGGCACTGTTTTTCACCGTGTAATCGACGGTTTCATGGTCCAAGGTGGCGGTTTTACTGAAGATATGGGCCAAAAACGCCCTAACGAAACAATCGCAAACGAAGCAAATAACGGTTTATCGAACAAAATCGGTACTATCGCAATGGCTCGTACTTCTGATCCACACTCAGCAACTGCACAGTTTTTCATCAACGTTGGCGACAACACTTTCCTAGACTTTAAGTCTGAGTCAGCTCAAGGCTGGGGTTATTGTGTATTTGGTGAAGTAGTTGAAGGCATGGATGTTGTTAACAAGATTAAAGCCGTTAGCACTGGTAACCGTGGCATGCATCAAGATGTTCCTCTTGAAGCTGTTATCATCGAAAAAGTAACCATCGAAGAGTAACATTGCCTCGATGCGAACTCTATTTGTGGGCGATTTGCACCTAAGTGCCGATCGCCCCGATATCACCCAAGCTTTTCTTACGTTTCTCGATACTCAACTTCACGACACTGATGCATTATACATCCTTGGTGATCTCTTCGAAGTATGGGTTGGTGACGACATCGCTGAACCTTTTGCTAACCAACTTGCTGATGCAATAAAACAAGCCTCAAAAAAACTGCCTATTTACTTTATTCATGGCAATCGGGATTTCCTAATTGGCAATGCATTTGCTACACGTAGCGGTATGACACTGTTACCTGAAGTCTATACTTTAGATTTATATGGGGTAGCTACAGTGATTTTGCATGGCGATAGCCTCTGTACCTTAGATAAACCTTACCAGCGTTTTAGAAAATTTCGAAATATGAGCTGGGCCAAGTGGCTTTATGCGCATTTACCGCAATCTAAACGACTTGGTATTGCCAGTAAACTACGAGTAAAAAGTCAGAGCAGTAATCAACAAAAAAGTTATAGCATTATGGATGTTGAACCTGAGGCTGTGCTTGAGCTACTCGATGAGACGAAAACCAAGCAGATGATCCACGGTCATACTCATAGACCCGCAATTCATCAACTTAACAATGGTAAACGCCGTATTGTTGTTGGGGATTGGTATGATCAAGGCAGCATGCTAAGTGTTAGTAAAGACTGTGTTGAACTGATAGAACTTCCTTTCGGCAAGTAGTTTACTGCTTGCCTCTTTAGGATTCCCCTTTAATGACAGCCTAAGTAAAGACAAGCAATTTAATTGCTTGTCACTGTTGCCAGCGGCGCCCCGCTATGGAACTTAAAATCTTCATCATCAGATAAAATAAGCTCCGCTTCTACTGCGGCAAAATGGGCTACTCTATCACTGATATCGTTAGCTGAAATAGCCTGCGCCAATGTCAGGTAATCTTGATAATGACGGGCTTCAGAGCGCAGCAAGGAATTATAAAACTTCTTTAGCTCTTCATCTAAATGCGGTGCCAACTTAGCAAAACGCTCACAAGAACGTGCCTCAATAAATGCACCAATAATTAATTTATCGACAAGCTTGGCAGGATCATGAGTTCTAACCTCTTTCATCATGCCTTTGGCATAACGCCCCGCGCGAATGTTCTGGTATTCAATACCTCGACTATGCATGATGCCCAGTACCTGCTCAAAGTGATGAAACTCTTCTTTGATCAAGCGTACCATCTTATTGATTAAATCCCTGCCGTGTTCGAAATCATCACGAGCGATAAGCTCTGCTGAAAACTCATTTTTTTTACTGTCTTTGGCCAAAAAAGATTCTGTATTTCTGCCCTTATCATAAACAAATTCTTCATAGGGTTTTACCCAGTCAAGCAGCACTTGGCCACTTTGTTTATCTACGGCATATTTACGGACTAAAAACAGAGCCGTCTGCGCAGCCTTTAGCTCACAGTTACAATGATCGATTAATAGTCCTGTTAATTGCTCAGGCTTCTTTGCCTCTTCAACCCAACTATCTGGCGTTTCGCATTTTAAAAAATTGTAAATTGGCGCTAATAGCTGCTGCATGGCTAAGTTCATCCTGGTCCCATCTCGACCTTGTCAATAGGACACTATTTTATCAGCAATTTTCAGCAGAGTCCTAGCTTAACACCTATGATTAATTTGACAGGCTTGACTCTTAGCAGATTTTGTTCAATAAATAACCTTAGAGCTGTAACAAGTTCGTCTGCAGTTTGGCGAGCCAATTTAATATAAAAGTTAAATGCTAAACGAGGATAATTATAATGATATTGAATCACTTAATGGGGCTATACACTCATCCAAAGGAAGAGTGGCACACTATTGAAAAAAACCACGAAGCACTGCGCAGTAGCTTAAGCCATATCGTCATTGTTGCGCTTATTCCAGCTATCTGTTCTTTTATCGGCACATCTCAAATTGGTTGGGACTTAGGCGTTGGTGACCGTCAGTTCCTAACTGCGCAAAGTGCTATGATCATGTCTACTGGAATGTATTTTGGCCTAATCGCCGGAGTGTTTGCCCTCGCCTACCTCGCTTTTTGGATGGCAAAAACCTTCGATGCAAAACCGAGTTATACCCAAGCACTAGAGCTTGCAGCCTATACTGCTACACCGCTGTTTATGGTGGGCTTAGCGGCGCTTTATCCTACACTGTGGTTTATCATGGTTGTCGGGCTTGCAGGCCTTGCCTACTCGGTTTACCTGCTTTATACCGGTGTACCGATTATTATGAATATCCCAGAGGAAAAAGGCTTTATTTACGCAAGCTCTGTTGTGACTGCTGGCTTAGTCTTGCTGGTCGGGCTAATGGCTTCGAGCGTCATTCTTTGGAGTGTCGGTTTTGGCCCTATGTATCAATAAACTCACTTTGACTACTTTCAACTCTTTATATTGATAGGTATTCATACCAATCAATATCACAAAGTAAGCCAGCGAACTCCAAAACACAAGCAACAAAAAAGCCGACATTATGTCGGCTTTTTTAGTGTTAATAAGTACTTAGATAAGGCTTACTCGAAAGAGTCTCTTAGTGGCACGGTTAAGTTAAACACTAACGCGTCCTCTGTAGAATCTTTACTGTCTGCGCAGAAGTAACCTTCACGCTCAAACTGATAAGCTTTTTCAGCTTCTGCAGTGATAAGGCTAGCTTCTACTAAACCATGCTTAGTTGTTAACGAGTGCGGGTTTAGCACTTCGTCAACAGACTCAGCAGCAGCTGGATTAGGGTCGCTGAACAATCTTTCATATAAGCGGAACTCTGCTGGTTTTGCAGTCGTTGCTTCAACCCAGTGAATAACGCCTTTAACTTTACGACCATCACTTGGGTTTTTACCCAACGTTTCATCGTCATAAGTACAGAAGATCGTAGTGATATTACCATCAGCATCTTTTTCACAACGCTCAGCTTTAATCACATAAGCATTACGCAAACGTACTTCTTTGCCTTGGACTAAACGCTTGTACTTCTTGTTTGCTTCTTCGCGGAAATCATCTGCATCGATAAATAGTTCACGGCCAAAAGATAGCTCGCGCTTACCCATCTCTTCCTTGCTAGGATGATTTGCTGCGTTAATGATCTCAACCTGACCTTCTGGGTAGTTTTCGATAACCACTTTCACCGGGTTAATCACTGCCATTGCACGAGGAGCGAACTCGTTAAGCTCTTCACGAATACACGCATCAAGCATTGCAACTTCGACCATGTTGTCTTGCTTAGTAACACCAATACGCTTACAGAATTCACGAATAGACGCAGCGGTATAGCCACGGCGGCGGTAACCCGCAATCGTAGGCATACGCGCATCGTCCCAACCTGTTACTAGGTTGCGTACCACTAAGTCATTAAGCTTACGCTTTGACATTAATGTGTATTCAAGATTCAATCTTGAAAACTCGTACTGACGTGTTCTGTTTGGCGCTTGGAAGTCATCTAATTGATCTAGCACCCAATCATACAGTCTACGGTTATCTTGGAATTCTAACGTACACAATGAGTGGGTAATGTTTTCAATCGCATCAGAAATACAGTGAGTAAAGTCGTACATTGGGTAAATGCACCACTTATCGCCCGTCTGATGATGATGAGCAAAACGAATACGGTAGATGATTGGATCACGCATACACATAAATGGTGATGCCATATCAATCTTAGCTCGAAGCGAACACTCGCCTTCTTTGAACTCACCTAAACGCATTTTTTCAAATAACGCCAAGTTCTCTTCAACTGAGGTATCGCGGTATGGGCTGTTCTTACCAGGCTCTTTAAGCGTACCGCGATATTCGCGAGTCTCTTCACCATTTAAGAAGCACACATAAGCTAAGCCTTTAGTGATTAATTCAACCGCGTACTGATGTAATTGGTCAAAATAGTTTGATGAATAACGAATATCACCATCCCACTGAAAACCGAGCCACTGCACATCAGCCTGAATAGAATTAACGTAATCGATATCTTCTTTTTCAGGGTTGGTATCATCAAAACGTAAGTTACATTGACCTTTATAGTCTTGTGCAATACCAAAGTTTAGGCAGATAGACTTAGCGTGGCCGATATGAAGAAAGCCGTTTGGCTCTGGTGGAAAACGAGTTTGAACACTCGTGTGCTTACCAGTAGCGAGATCTTCATCTATGATGTTACGTATGAAGTTACTAGGACGTACTTCAGTGTCCACATGACTCATGGAATTCCTCTTTGCGAACGATGATTAAAGACTAAAAATGCATAATCCTACAGATCTTGTAAAGGATCAACGACTGAGGTTTAAAAACCTCTCTAATGGCTATTTTTATAGCGCAAAAAGCAGCGAATCATCGCTGCTTTTTATTATTTGATCACAGTATACGCTATTCGCGTTATTCAGTAATCACTTTAATGCCAGGGATAATGGTCTGTGTTTTCTTACCCTTTTTCTTTAGCCAGAGATAGAAGACAACTAAAGCTATTACGAAAAATCCTATCCATAAGCTTGATTGCAATGGGTGTTGTGCAAACGTTGCGCCTTGATAGAATACGGTAGCAACACCATAAGCTAAAGCAAATGTCCAAAGCCCTGCAAATCTTGCCCAACGGCTACCAAACTCGTTCACCAATGCGCCCATAGCTGCTACGCAAGGTGTATATAACAAGATAAACAATAAGTAAGCAAATGCAGCAGTGACCCCAGCGAAACCAGCCTGCAGTGCGCCAAAGGTCGACGTATCCACTTCAAGCTCTTCAGATGCAGCCTCTACCGATGACACATCCCCCACTGAAATCGATAACGGATCATCAGGGGCAATACCAAATAAATTCTCAGGGATTGTTGCTAGCGCTTCACTAAACGTGTCGCTTATTGGCGCTAAAGCTTCATCACCCGCACCGGCATCTGAATAAAGGCTATTTAGAGTACCTACTACGGCTTCTTTTGCAAAAATCCCCGTAATAATACCTACTGTTGCTGGCCAGTTATCTTGCTCAACGCCCATAGGGGCAAATAACGGGGTTACTTTTTGGCTCACTACACTCAATACTGACTCTGAACTATCTTCATGACCAAATGAGCCATCAGTACCGATTGCATTAACAAAGTTAAGCAGAGTCACTACAATCACAATCGTTTTACCCGCGCCCATGATAAAGCTCTTGGTACGCTTACCCGTTCGCGCCATGACGGTCTTGAACTTTGGTTTCTCGTAGCTAGGTAGCTCCATAACCACTGCGCTGCTAGAACCTGGAAGTAAGGTTGAGCGAAGTAATAATCCAGTACCGATAGCAGCAAAGATACCAATAATATAGAGCAAGAAAACTAAATTCTGACCCGATTCAGGGAAAAAGGCTGCTGCAAATAATGCGTAAACAGGTAGTCTTGCGCCACAAGACATAAATGGCGCCATCATACCAGTAACGATACGCTCACGCTCACTGCCTAGGGTACGGGTTGCCATAATCGCAGGTACCGAACAACCAAAACCAACAATCATAGGCACAAATGCACGTCCAGGAAGGCCAATACGGCGCATTAAACCATCAACAACAAATGCCGCACGCGCCATATAGCCAGAACCTTCAAGCACTGACAGCGCTAGAAATAACGCTGCAATGACCGGAATAAAGGTCGCAACAGTTTGAATACCTTGACCCACACCACCAGCGATAATGGTGACCAACCAGGCCGGAGAACCTAGGCTAGACATGAATGCGCCTAAATGATCAACAAAAAGCGCACCTGCTGTAATATCGAAGAAATCAATAAATGAGCTGCCCACGTTGATACTGAACATGAACATTAAGTACATAACAAATAAGAAAACAGGAATACCTGCTACAGGGTGCAGTACAATTTTATCTAACTTATCGGTGAATGTTTCACGATTATCGCTATCTACTGAGCCGGTAAATACACGCTCAACGAAATCAAATCGCGTTGTCGCAACCATGATCTCAATGTCTTTCCCTTGGCTAGATAATGCCTGAGAGTATTGCTCTACTTCACTCGCCATTTGACTGTTTTTACACTTACCACAGCCTAATCCATTAGCCAGCATAGCCAGAGCACGACCGCGACTTAATGAGTCATCTTGAGCCAATAAATTGGTCACGCCCGCTTCAATTTCTGCGTCGTAATTAAGCACTAATGGCGCTTCAGAAACCTTACCGTCGAGTAAAGCAACAAATTGCAGCTTTATCTTTTCAATATCTTTTTCTTCACGAGAACACACTGCGACGACAGGGCAACCTAACTCTTCGCTCATTTTAGCGACGTCAATCTTAATACCACGTTCGAGCGCCGCATCAATCTTGTTCAGCACAACGACCAACGGAATGCCTAGCTCACGAAGCTGTACCGTTAGGTATAAATGGCGTTCAATATTAGTTGCATCAACAAGGTTGATAATGCCATCAATAGATTGTTCAGCTAGGTATTGCTGTGCAATCTGCTCATCTAACGAGCAATCACAACTATTACCCGCTGGAAGCAGATCGTAAATACCGGGTAAGTCAGTTAAGAAGACATCGGTGCCTTGCAGTGCAAACTGGCCAGTTTTTTTCTCAACCGTCACACCCGACCAATTACCCACTTGCTGGTTAGAACCCGTTAATGCATTAAACAGTGTGGATTTTCCCGCATTAGGATTACCAACAGTTACGCAGTTAAATTGTTTAGCCATTCGCTTTTTCAACCTCAATAATATCTGCTAAATCGCGACGCATACATAATTTACTGCCACGGATATCTAACTCTACGCCCGAGCCCATCGGCGCTCTGCGGATCAAGGAGAATCGAGTATTTGGGGTGATCCCCATCGAAAGGAGTTTGCGTTTAACTACCGCGGGCAAATCTATCTGGCCCACTTGAGAAATTCTGGCTACATCGCCTGGATTCAATTCACTTAACTTCATTGTGCATTCCACCTATTTACAGGCCTCGACTCTCTTTGAAATTAATGCTGATTCTAAAGCAGACAAAAGAGTAATAACTTTACCTAGATCAACATTTCGGACTGTAAACGATAATAATTTTCAATTGTGTTCTCCATTATGTGACAAATATCTCAACTAATAAATGCCTACGCCGAGATAAATTTTCCTGCCGAACCACCACACTAATTAAGAATGGTTATTATTTAATAAATATCAGTTCATTGATTCAACAAACGGCAAGTGTGATCGGCGTCACACTTATCGACTTAGTTCTATATAAATCAGTTTATCCAGTAAATTAAACACACATTTTTGTTATGGGATTGTAATAAACTCACCCTATAATTAAACATTAGTAATTTACATAATTACTAATTTTAAATTATCAAAAAATAATCGCTTTAAAGGCGAATGGGAATGAGATGATGAACAAGAACACTGGATGGTTCTCTAGCGCCTTGGTGCGTCTGCTGTTAATAACCTTAGTGGCATTAAGTACAAGCGTTTACTCCGCTCCGTGGGACGACCAAGATCCACAAGAAGTAGAAGCTATACTCGACAAAAAGTTTGCTGAAGGGAAATACTCCCCAAAAGGCGCTGACTCCTGCTTGATGTGTCATCGGAAAAATGAAACTGTCATGGCGCTATTTGACGGTGTCCACGGCAGCAGTGTTCAAGGATCACCAATGGCCGATCTTCAATGCGAAGCGTGCCATGGTCCCCAAGGTAAACATAATCGTGGTGGTAAAGAGCCCATGATTACCTTCGGTTCAAATTCTCCCGTCCCAGCTGAAAAGCAAAATAGTGTTTGTCAGAGTTGCCATAACAATGACAACTTCATGGCTTGGCAAGGCAATCATCATGACAATGCCGATGTGAGCTGCGCCGACTGTCACTTAGTCCATACAGGGCAAGACCCAATTGCACAGCGAAGCACGGAAGTGGCTGTGTGTACCAGTTGCCATACTCAGCAAAAAGCAGACATGAATAAACGCTCATCGCATCCATTAAAATGGCAACAAATGGTATGTACAGATTGCCATAACCCTCACGGAAGCTTAGCTGACGCCAATCTAAAGCAGATGAGCGTCAATGAAAATTGTTACTCGTGTCATGCAGAAAAACGTGGACCCAAACTTTGGGAGCACGCCCCGGTTACTGATGACTGTGCGACTTGCCACAATCCTCACGGCAGTGTCAATGAAGCCATGTTAACCACAAAACCTCCCATGCTTTGCCAGCAGTGTCACGCATCGGTAGGTCACACATCGAATGCCGTCTTTGGTGGTCAGCCTAACGCGTTTAACGCTGGGCAAAGCTGTATGAACTGCCATTCACAAGTTCATGGTTCAAATCACCCGTCTGGCAAATTACTGCAGCGCTAACAAGGAGTGGCCGTTATGTTTGGAATAAACAAAAATATCAACACGCCGCAGCAACTATCAATACTAGCGCTGGCCATCAGTGCCAGTATTTCCCCTGTGTTTGCAGACGGCTATGGCTTAAAGAATGTCAATAGAGACCAAGCAAACACCGCTGAGTGGGAGTGCAAACGCTGTAACGTTGAATCTGGCTTTAAAGGCAGCGTCGGCGTAGGAGCTGCTTATAATGATGCGTCAGATATTCACTTTGGCAATACGACCGGTACAGATAAAGATGGTGCAGTAGCTCATCTAGAAGCAGACTTAACTAACAAATCCGAGTCTGGCTACCAAACTTCTTTTGTTGCTGACAAGCTGGGTTACGACACTGGCAGTGCTCGCTTAGAAACTGGACGTCCAGGGCAATATAAGCTGGCATTCGGTTATCGAGGTTTTGCCCTATACGACACAAATTATGCCCTAAGCCCCTATACCAATAGCGGTGACGATCTATTGTTGCCAGCAAACTGGCAAGCGGGCGCAGTTACCTCACAAATGCCTAACTTACTCGAGGATGTCACTGACGTTGAATTAAAAATCCAACGAGAACGTTTTTTGGTCGATGCGCAATACAAAAGCTCATTTTATCAAGCTGACATCAATTACCGACATGATAAGCGAGAAGGAAAACGGACTTTCTCTGGAAACTTTCTCACCAATAGTGCAATGCTCGCACAACCAATCGATGACAGCACTGGTGAGCTAGGTGCAAAAATTTACTTTAATGGTAACGGCTGGCTCGTTGGCCTTGACTCAAGCTTTAGTCAATATAAAAACGACCATAACGCTCTCAATTGGCAAAATGCTTTTACGCCTACATTTGGTGCCGCCTACGCAGGCCAAAGTGCTGTTTCACCCGATAATAAAGCCTATCGTATTGGCGCCAATGCGCAACTTGGCGGCAACGGGCATCAAATACTGATGCATTTAGGTGTTGCAAGCTTTACCCAAGACGAAGCTTTCTTGCCTGCGACAATCAATGGACCAAGCCCCGCCTTGCCAACAACCAGCCTCGACGGCAAAGTTGATACCACAGATATGAAGCTCAAATACACAGGTCGTGTCATGCGCGGGCTAAGTATCAGGGCGAGCTATGACTATTCCGATAGAGACAACAAAACGGCACTTAACCCCTACCCTCAAGTCATAACCGACAGTTATTATGCCGGTAACGCAATCAACCCTGAGTACGATAGAACCAAGCAACAAGCGAAGGTAGGTGCAAAATATCGCTTTACTCGGACTATCTATCTTGATGCAGGCTATCAATATGATCATAACGACTATAGTGATTTAGACAGGGACTCATTGCAACAAAACGGACTGTTTGCTCGAGTGAGCTATCAAATTACACCGTCTTGGAGCACCTGGTTAAAAGCTGACTTTAGTGACCGTACAGGTAGTACTTATAAAGCAGTCACTACCACTGGTAGCCCAAGTAACCCATACCTTAGAAAATCCTATTTAGCCGATAGAGAGCGCCAAGAGTACCAGCTGAGTGTGAACTATAGCTCAGAGTCCAACCTCTCTGCGAGTGCAAACCTTAATGTCACCAGTGACGACTACGACGATACATTAGTTGGCTTAACAAAGGTCAATACTCAAGGTTATGACGTCTCTGCTAATTATCTATTAAGCGACGATATCATCATCAATGCCTTCCTCAATCAAGATTGGCGTGATAGCGATCAAGCCGGTAGTAGCAATTTTGGCCTGCCAAATTGGTACGTCAATACAGACGAGGAGTCTACCTTAGTCGGCGCAGGTCTCGACTACCTTCAGCTATTAGATAAGAAGCTCGATTTAGGGGTCGCTTACACCTACTCCGATGGTCAAAGTGATACTGAGATAACCCAAGGTCTCACTTCTCCCTACGGTGACTATTTTGCAAAGAAACATAACATCAATGCCTTTGCCAAGTATCAGCTTGGCGAGCAAATGGCGTTACGTTTTGATTGGATATTTGAAAACTATAAAGATTCTGATTGGCTAAACCAGGGGTTAACGGTCGATTCAATTCCCAACGTCTTAACGTTCGGCGACCTTAGCCACAATTATAGTGCTCACTATGTTGGCCTAACGTTCAGTTACCAACTATAGCCATGTCAATTAAAAGGAATTCAAGGACATCAATATGAAACGAGTCACTCAATCACTACTAGCTAAAAGTATTCCTCTAACGCTAATTGCCATGTTAACGGCTTGCGGTGGCGACGATGGTTCCCCGGGTAACCCAGGAGAACCAGGAGGGCCACCTGCAAGTGAAATTAACAGCCTGGATATCACTGTAAATGAAGTGCTATTCGACTCAGGTGTAGCAACGGTTAACTATCGCATCACCAATGAAAGCGACGAACCGGTAGTGGGTGTTCCCTCTGCTACGTATATTGCCGCTCAGCTATTACCAATGGGCTATACCAATGCCGGTAATGCCAGCCAATGGCAATATATCACGTCGCAATCTTGCCCTGGTTCTAAATGCCTTGGAGAGTTTGTCGACCATAAAAACGGAAAATACAGCTATACCTTTGATTATGTGAGCGATCGCGATAACGGCTTTTCATTCATCCCCGGAGCAACCCAAAGGATGGTTATCAAAGTGGGCGGTGATTCACTGAGTGATGGCACGAGTTTACCTATCACCAACCAATATTTAGACTGGCAAAATCAGGGCAGTGAGCCTGCATATACCCGAGATATTCTCGTCATGCAGAGCTGTAACACCTGTCATGATGATTTGTCATTCCACGGGCCCGCGGGTAAAGGAAGTTATAACGAGATACAAGCTTGTGTCACCTGTCATAACACTGACAGAGTCAGCAATCCTAGTAATGTATTTGCTCCTATGGTCCACACTAAGCACTTAGCTGGATTTCCAGTGTCTCTGGCTGACTGTCAAACCTGTCACGCTCCCGATGAGTCGCTCGCCCAAAACATGAATTGGACTCGCGTACCGACAATGGAAGCTTGCGGTAGCTGCCATACCAATATCGATTTTCCAGCAGGTCAAGGTCATCCAACTCAGGTCGATAATAGCAACTGTGTTGCGTGTCATAACTCAGACTGGACGATGAATGCACATAGCCAAGCGAATACTGACGCAGTGCTTGGGCAGTTTAAGGCCGAAGTGGTCAGCGCTGAGCTCGTTGGCGATGCCGTTAACTTCTCGATAAGACTATCGAACCCAGCAACGAATGAGGTTTATGCAGACAGTGCCGATAAGCTTAACTTTATAAATGATCTACGTGTTTATGCCAACTGGGGCATTAGTGTGGATTATACGACTCGCAGCGCTAAATCGATAAAGCTGCAAGACGCACAGCCTATCTCTGGCAGCAACGGCATTTACCATTACCAAATTGCTGGGCTCACCTTAAGCGCCGATCCAGCAACAGATAAAGGCACACTCGCCCTTCAAGGTAAGTTATGTAGCGATGCAACTATGTTAGCGAGTTGTGACAATACCGACTCAACCACCACGATAAAGTCTAGCCATCAATTCTTTAGCGCCACTACCATTACAGAGGTCGGTCGAAGAGTCATCGTCACCAACCAAACATGTGGCAGTTGTCATGGCGATCAACAGTTGAACTATCACGGCTCTCGCAACGATCTTGAAGGCCAGTGCCAAGTTTGCCATAACCGTAATATGCAAGCTGACGCAGGCTCTGATAATCCTGGTGCATCAACGGCCGATTATAAGCATCTTGCTCATACTCTGCACGCAGGCTCCAGGGAAAGTTACCCTGACATCAACTACCCAGGCAATATTGGCAATTGTGCTCAATGCCATACAACTGATGAAGCCGGCACATTAACAGCCGCCCTGCCTCTAAACACAGCCGTGCAACCTTTGGCCTTTAATAACGGAACCTTTACCAGTGCAACATCTGCCATTTGTAGTGATTGCCATTTAAGTGAAACGGCCAAATCACATATGACTCAACAAGGTGGTGTATTTAATGGTACCGAAGCTGACGCTATGGCGGGCACTGAAAGCTGCGCCACATGTCACGGTCAAGGGGCTGCGTTCGATGTCTTAAAGGTTCACCCAATACAGTAAGCGCAGAGGCCTAGAACTGAGGTTTTAGGCCCTGTTCTTTAAATAAACAGTTTGTGATGTAAAACAATTAGCGACATAAAGAATGGAACGCATAATTATGGATAACAAAATTCGACACTTAAAACTGAGTTTACTTGCACTCACCGCTTCAGCGCTGCTTTTTGGTTGTAGCGATGGTAATGACGGAGCCGACGGAAAAGATGGTGTAGTTGGAGTCAATATCGATTCAGCCACTAGCGTCCAGGCGCAATTTTCAGAAGCGACTGTCACTGATGGTACCGTAACAGTGAACTTCAACCTAGAAAACGCTAACGGCGTAGCTGTGCTGGGTCTAGATAAAGACTATGACTTACGCTTTGGTATTGCACAGCTTGCCAAAGTAACTGAAACCATTGATGAGGTCGAGTACGACAGAGGTTATCAATGGCAGGCTTATATTAATGCACTGAAAGAGCCTGGCACTCCACCTGCTGACACGAGCGACCTAAATCCATCGCCGCAATATCAAGCCAACGTTGAAGCTGCCAAGAACTGTGAAGATTGTCTGGTCGATAATGGTGATGGTAGTTACAGCTACACCTTTCAACAAAATATTGCCAACGTTACTGAACCACTCGCAATCACCTACGGTGAAGATAATACCCATAGAGCAACAATGGAGTTAAAACTTCCCCAAGCAACGGCAAACGCACACTACGATTGGCAACCCTCAACAGGTGCTACGACAGACATTCAAACGCGTAATGTCGTGACAATTGAAACCTGTTATACCTGTCATCAGCCAGAGAGTCTTGAGCTTCACGGTGGCCGACGTATTGCACTAGCCAATTGTGCTAGCTGCCATACATCTACCTCTGGCGACCCAGAAAGTGGTAATAGTGTTGACTTTACCTACATGATCCACGCAATTCATAAAGGCGAAGATAGAGAAACCAGCACACCCGACGGTATGGTACCAGCGCCATACAAAATTGTTGGTTACGGTGGTAGCGTACACGATTACGGTAAAGTTATGTTCCCGCAAAAGCCTGCTGCAAACTGTGCCTCTTGCCACGTTGAAGGCGAAGGCGCACCAGCAAATGCAGACTTGTTTAAAGCTGACTTAAGTAACACAGCTTGTATTAGTTGTCATACAGAGAAGCCATCTCAAAACCATAGCAGTACCAATTGCGTAGCTTGTCATAACTCAACCGACACTTACCCGGGTACAGGTAGTGCAGAAAAACGTCACGGCGATGTATTAAAGGCATACGTTGACGCCAAAGCCATGGGAGTCATGTTCAGTAATGTCGGCCTTGACGGTAATGGTAAACTCACATTTGACGTTCAAATTCAAGATAGCAATGGCGCTGCAATTGGTTCTGAGTTTATCGAAACAGGCACCCGTGTAGTTGTAGCCTGGGACACTAATAAAGACTTCCCTGCTTATGCCACTGCACCATATAGCCTGCGTCGATTCAAGCTATCAGACGGCACCTATGATGCGGCAACGAAAACCTTCACGATTGTGGGTAGCACATTTGATATGCCAGCAGATGCTGATGGAAAGACCTTTGAGCTTTGGTCAGCAATCGAGGTCTGCTTCAATAATGGTGGCTACGGTGTAGCAGAAATCGTTATGACAGAGTGCTCCGACAAAACTCGCTCGGTAGCGGTTAAAGAAGCGCCTTATCAATTTGTGTGGTCCGGCACAGGAGTCGATGACACTATGCAGGCAGCTATGCGCCGCTCGATTATTGACGCCGCAAAATGTCAAAGCTGTCACAACCAGGAAAATTACCATTACAACAATGGGTATAACTGTCAGACCTGTCATACATCTGACAAGACAACTAAAACCGATAGCACTTACCCTGGTGGTAAGAAAGCAACTAGTTATGCATTTAAAGCACACGAAGCTGATGGACATTACCTAAAATATGCTGGTGTCCAATCTGGTACTGTGCTGAAAACTGACTGCTCAACCTGCCACACCTCTGATGGTATTCAATTAGGTCGAGCTAGCGATCGAGTATGGCGCTACGGTGATACAACAACTGGCGCTGATATATGGGTTTCATCTGATGCGGGCGCTTGCCTAAGCTGTCACCAGAAGTACCTAAGTGACTCTGGTGCAAATCATATCGTTGCGAACGGTGGTATTTTAGATGGTATGAGCGCAGATGATGTGAGAACTCGAGCTTCAGAGGCCTGTTCTACCTGTCATAATCCAGCGCAGTTAATGCAGATCCATGGTAACTAATTGTGGATATGATTAACACTCGCTAAAGTAAAACTAAAAAGAGGCTACGGCCTCTTTTTTATGGCCCTCTCACCGCTTCGACAAACATTAAGTTCAACAGCAAGCTGATTGATTTAACATTACCACTAACAAGGCTCAACTCAACACAAACATCAAACGCTAACTGAATAACATTCAACCCCTACAATGTAAAAGTTTGGTTAAACCTCAAAGCTCATCCATGGCGGCATGTTTGATTCAAATCAATTTCCTATACAAATTAACCTAATTGCTTAAGCCTAACTTAAGCTTTAACCGCTCAAAATTAACACTGGTTTAAAGCTGGCCTTAGACACGATATAACTATATGTAAATAATGGGTATTAACATAATTTAACACCCTATTGTTCAGCAGATGACTCAGTTCACATTTAATCCCCTCACCTCAAAGTCAGCGACCTCTTTTGAGTAAGATCATGTTGAGGAAGATCCTCATGCTTAAAGAGGTACAAACCTCACAGCAGATATAACCTATGCAGGGAATAAAAATGATGATGAATCGGTATAAACTTACAAGCGCTGTAAAATCAGCCATCGGCATCGGAGCGTTTGCAATTGCTCTGATCGGTTGTGGCAGCGACGGCAAAGATGGCGAAGACGGTAATAATGGCAATATCGGCATCGATATCCAACAAGCGACTAGCCTCAAAGCCAATATCTTACATGCAACAATCACTGAAGGTGTTGTTGCCGTAGACTTTGAACTGCTAACGGCTAATGGCGTTGCGGTATCAGGCTTAGAGTCATTCGATGACATTAACGCCTTAGGCTTTGGTATCGCAAAGCTTGATGCATTGCAAAAACGCGACCGTCCGTTGCCAGGCTTTGGCAGCCCTGAGCCGGAAGCGACGCCGATGAAAGGAGAGAAATCATCACAGTGGGTTAGCTATATTAATAGCATCAAAATCCCTGGTAGTATCGCCGATGGTCAAGCGTTACCAGAAGGATGGGATAAACATCAAGGCCCACAAATTCAAGCGAATATTGAAACTAGCTGTAAGACGGCCTGCATCGAAGTACTCGCTCACGGTGAATATCGCTACACCTTTTCTAAAGCGCTCAACCAATACGAGCAAATTGAAGGCTTAGATACCGAGTTTAAAAGTGAGTTAACTCACCGCATCACGCTAGAACTAAAGCCGACCAATGTAGTCAGTAACGCAACCTTAATTAACACCCATTACGATTTCATTCCAGCTCTTGATCGCGAAGCCGAAGCGGATGAAACCCGTAACTTGGTAGATCTACAAGAATCATGCATTCGCTGCCACAATGACAACTACGAGCACGCATGGGCACCTAAGCTATCAATGCATGGTGGTAAGCGCATTGAAATCGAGAACTGCGCCGTCTGCCATACCACCTATTCAGGTGATCCAGAAACTGGCGCGACTATCGATATGGGCTCTATGCTGCACCAGATCCACAAAGGTCAATACTTTATGATTGGTTATGGCGGAAAAGCGCACGACTACAGTGAAGTCACCTTCCCAGCAGATGCTAAAGCGTGTCAATCTTGTCATATCGAAGGCGAAAACGCGCCAGCTCAAGCGGAGCAGTTTCACTTCCATAGACAGGAAGCCTGTCTAAGTTGTCACGAAAAATTCGCAGCGCCTGAATGGGATGGTACAGCCCGTGGTCTATTCCACTCTGAGCAGTTCCCACAATACGTTGAACGTGATTGCGCAGCTTGTCATGCCGATGACAGTAACCCTATGGGCGCGGCGAAGTTCCATTTAAGAAGTGAGTTGGAACGCGCAATAGTTAAACAAGACTTTAATTTCGAAGTCACTAATAGCGCAATATCGTTTGATGATGCAACTGACGCAACCTTGTCATTTACCGTCACATTTGATACTGCACTTGAGTCATCGCCTAGCGAGTTGTCGTTCTTTAAAGACCTAAACGTAATTGCAGCAGGCTCGACAGAAACTGATTTCAATAACTATGACAGAAGCCATAAAAATAGAAAGTCGTGGAATGTTGCTTCGTCTGCATTAATTGAAAGTGGCACCGTTTCTGTTAAAACTGAAGATAACAAGTCATACGACTATGCCATCAACAGTGTAAATGCTGCTGATTTTGGTACTCAAAACTCAGGTAGCCTATTAGTCGGCGCGCGTTTATGTACGAACCCAGATAGTGAAGAGGTATTAGCCTGTGACGATGAAGGTGTTATATTCACCACCATCAATGCTGACTCAACAACATTTGGTATAATTCAAGATAGTCGCCGCGTTGTATCTTCCGATAACGCTTGTCAGGGTTGTCATGATAATAGCTTAGACATTACTAAACATCATCCAGCAAAATCTAGCTCATGTGTAGCATGTCATTCGCCAGAGGCGACCGTATTGAATAATGGATCATTTACTGATGGCTCTTGCGCTTCATGCCACACAGCAGAATTAACCCAACGTCATAATGGCCGTGAGCTTAACAACGCTTTTGACTATAAAGTCTTAATTCATACGCTTCACGCAAACAAGCGTGACTTACGTCAAGGCAGTGAACAGATCACCTTTACCAAGCATTATGGTGATTGTGCTTCTTGCCATGATAAAGGGCAATTAGCAATGAGCGATACCGCAACGTTACCAGCGGTTATGGCAAAGCTTGACGGAGAAAATGTTGAGTACTCTCCAATTGCAGCTGCTTGTGGCTCATGCCACACAAAAGAAAGCTTCGGTGCTCACGTAGAATCTAACGGTGGCGTATTTGGTACCCCACGTGGTACTTATGACGGCACAGAAAGCTGTGCAACTTGTCACGCTGAAGGTAAATCTTTCGGGGTAGACAAAGTACATCCAACTAACTACAAATAGTCTTTAGCGTCCCCGTGATTAACGGGATAGCAGACTTAACTCCACAGCAAAGCGAGAAGTTTATCTTCTCGCTTTTTTTTATGTCTAAGAAGCAATCAACCACGAGCATATTATCGCCACTATGTATCGGTAGCATAACGAAAAAACATCCAAGCAAAGAGGTGAAAACTTAAGCGCCAACCAACCAACATTTATGCAACAAACGGAGTTCTATTTGCGAGCAATTCTTAAGCGATAATTAAATTAGTCCTAAAAACACTCTTTTCTGACTACCTCTAAAGAAATAGTCAGATCTCAATCACATAAAGGGGTTAAAACACCTGCTAATTGCTTCCCGCTTAGTTAGCCTTAGAAATGGAAATAAAATTCCACACATTAATTACGGGTTAAAGAGAGTCATTCTCATACAACTAATGTAATTGGTGATGAATAAAACTATTGCAGGGACAAAAAATGATGAAAAAATTTAATCTAAGCGCTGCTTCAAAAGCATTGCTTACAGCCGGATTGCTATCACTAGCAATGACAGGTTGTAGCGGTGATGATGGTAAGAACGGTGAAGATGGTAAGCCAGGTCCAGTTGGCTCTCCTATTGGTGAAGTATCACAAGTTAAAGCTGATATCACTTCAGCAAGTGTGAGTGAAGATGGCTTCTTAACAGTAAACTTCAATCTAGCTGATGCTAATGGCGCAGCTGTATTTGGTTTACAACAAAACGATATCGGTGCAGTTTCATTTGGCCGCATGGGCAATGAAGACGAAGTTGGCACGACGGATATCGAAGGCTCTCCAAGAGAAGTCTGGTTAAGCTACTTCAACAAAGACAAAGGTGAAGGCCATTACACGGGTTCTTCATACTTCCAAGGTAAAAACTGTGAAGATTGTCTAACAGACAATGGCGACGGTAGCTACACACTAGTATTAAACAAAGCCGTTGATACTTTAGATAAATATGCTTATGACGCAGAAGCAACTAACGGCCTTTATTTAGGCGTTAAATCAGCAAACGATGCTGGTTCAACACTCGTTGATAATAGCTTCTTCTATTGGCAGCCGAGTTCTGATACAGCTCAAGAACAACCAAAAGCTGTTATTGCAAATGAAACATGTCAATCTTGTCACCGTCCAGGTCAAGATGGCGCATTAGCGATGCACGGCGGCAAGCACGTTACTCTTGAATCTTGTACTTTCTGTCATGCTGATTACAACAGCTACATGAAGCAAGACAAAGATGAAGATGGCAATGCTGTTGGCGAAGCATATCAATTCGATGGTTCAATTAAGGGAATGGCTCACGAAATTCACAGCCACTCTTACTACAACGGTATCTACCCACAATCTGCATCTAACTGCTTAACTTGTCACCAGCCTGACGAGAACCTAGCAATGGCGGATGCTTGGAAAGGTGATATCGATACAGCTACTTGTATGAACTGTCACAACAGCCCATACGCAGTACCAAGCTGGCACTGGGACAGCGAGAATAACCAAATCGCTGATAGCAAAAAGAACTGTGTAAGCTGCCACAATGATCCTGATGGATACCGTGGTGCTGAGCGCGGTCACTATGCTCAAAATGACAACGCACAAGCTGCAGTGACTAAAGTCACCTTTAACAGCATGAGCTATGATGCAGCCTCTAAGACTGTTGTTGCTAACATGACTGTCACTAACGGTGACACCACAGTTACGCTTGCACAGATCGATCCTAGCCCTTATAAATACGGTGGATACACTAGTGCTATCGTATTTAACGGTGTAGTAGATGATGACTTCGTTGTTAACTACCAAAAAGTTGGCTACGACAAATTTGCGGCCGGTGCAGAAGGCTCTATCAACGTAACCTTTACCGATGCTGACTATAAAGTTGCTGAAGTAATGGAAACTGCAAACGTTAAAGCCGCATTTAGCAGTCAATTACATGTTTGTTTTGACGGTAAAGGCGCTGTAGCTAACTGTGAAAAGGCTGAAGATGGTTCAATCTCTAACTCTGGCCCATATGCAGTATCTGACACTTTCTACTTTGCAGTAGATGGCGCAAAAGTTGAAGAATCTCCACGTGTACAACATGCTGCAATGACAGACTGTCAGCAATGTCACACGACTGACATCAAGCACCGTTTCAGCAACGATATGGATGGCTGTGCAACTTGTCACAACGGTACTCGTGATAGAAAGACATCAAGCTCTAACTTAGCTTATATCGTTCACAGCAAGCACTACTTGTATGACAGCGGTGGAAAGATGTTCTTCAAGAAGGCTGAGTGTCAAGCATGTCACGGTGAAGATGGTTTCTCGCTAAGCAAGATCAAAGGCGATGCCGCACCAGTTGCATTTGGTAAAGTTCAAACTGGCGTTGATGCAGAGAACAAGCCTGTTTATAGTGACGAGCAGCTTGTTGTTTCTCCACAAACAGCGGCTTGTGTAAGTTGTCACCAAGCACCATATGCATTGGATAGTTCAGCTGCTTCTCACATCCAATCTATGGGCGGCATCTTAGTTCAGGAAGGCGCTTCTCTAAGCACTCTGGGTATTCCAGCTTCTGAGTACGAAAAACTTGATGTACAAGAGACTTGCTCTACTTGTCATAAAGATGCGGCGATACTAGATGCTCACTCAAACTGGGGCAGCAGCCACTAGTGAGTAACACTCATAATTAACGCTTAGTATAACAAAAGGGAGGCATAGCCTCCCTTTTTAATGGGAACAATTATCAACACCCATTAAAAACTTTATTACATTTATCACTCACATAAGCTTAATAATTTCAACTTTTAACCTCTCTAACCTCTCCCCTGCATACCTCTTTAGAAATAGACAGATCTAGGTCACATCTTGGCACCTGTTATGCAGATTTTAGCCCTACATTACGTTAGCCTTTCCTTGGGGAATCTTATTTCCAGCATTGACTTAAAACGGAAATTAAAAAATTACAGTCGGCCTCACTAAATCGAGCCACACGTTTAAGACAGTGCCAAACCTATGCAGGGAAAAAATGATGAATACTAATAAATCTAAAATTGCGCTGCTTCTCGCAGCAGGTGCTGTCTCTATGGCCCTTACCGGCTGTGGTGGCGACGATGGCAACGACGGTAATCCTGGTAACCCAGGTGGCCCCGCTGCCGATGTAATCAATGTACTTAATCTAAAAGTGACCGATGTCACTTATGCCGATGGCGTTCCGACAATCAATGTGTTTGCGACAAACGAAGAAGACCTACCTGTTGTAGGTTTAACTGCGCTTGAAGTGAAAAAAGTGGTACAACTTATTCCACAGGGTGCTACTGGTGCGGGTAATAGTGCAGAGTGGCAATACATTGGCTCACAAAAAGAATTTGAAGATCAAAAGAATGGTAACTATAGCTTTACCATTCCTGTTGAAGGCTACAACTCTGAGCTAACTCAACGCTATAACGTCATTGCAAGTGCTTCAACCCTAGCTGACGGTACGACTACAGTACCTCGCACTGAGCTGTCACAAGACTTCTCAGGCGAAGGCTACGAAGCGACATACACTAAAGATGTTGTTGCGACTGCAAGCTGTAACTCATGCCACGCTGAAGGTAAGAAAATTTACCACGGCTATACCACTTCAGAAACCTGTGCTGCTTGTCATACACAAGAGATGGCTGATGAAAAAGGCAAACCTCAAGTTGCTTACAATCACTTAATCCATAACGTACACAACAATGCCAAGATGTACGGCAGAAACATGGACAAGAGTGCCGATAAAGCCAACGCAATCGTGCAAGATAACTGTACGACTTGTCACGTAGCACCAGAAGAAGGCAGCGACGAGTTAAGCGAATGGGGTAACTGGTCACGCGTTCCAACCATGGAAACCTGTACTAGCTGTCACGTTAACATTGACTTTAAGGCTGGCCAAGGTCACTCACAGCAAGCTGACAACTCAAACTGTATCGCGTGTCATAACGCAAGCTGGACAGAAGAGTTGCATACTGAAGGTTTTGCACAAAAGAAAGCTTTCATCGAGCAGTATGGAATGGAAGCAAGTTTGTCTGCAGTAAAAACTGACTCAGGTAGTGATACAACTCTAAGTGTTACGATTACCGATGCCTCAGGTACTGCAATTGATGCCGCAACGATTGTTGCGAATATCGAGCAGCTAGAAACCATCACTAACGTTGGCCCTAACTACCCAATCATGGGTTACAACAGCAATCCTATCAATGGCGAGCATAAAGTTCTTATCAACTTAGCCAAAGACGGCGCAGTAACATCTGATACTCAAATCGTTGACGGTAAGTTCGTTACCGTTATAGCTGATCTACCATATGGTGAAGGCGATACTGACACGGCGTTTAGCTTAATTGGTCTATCTCTTTGTAACGACGGTACAACGGCCGTTAAGTGTGAAGAAGATGTATCACGTACCAGTATGAAAGCGGCGATGGCACATGGCACCTTATCTGGTGAAGCACCAAGCGTGCGTCATACCGATTCAGTTAACTTTAAAGCGTGTGAAAGCTGTCATGGCACTGAATGGGAACTTCATAAAGAGTACCATGCAGGCTTTGTTATGACAGAACAGCTAGGTCGTGAAGTTAATGGTGAAATGGTTGTTGGCGTAGATGGTTGTGCTACATGTCACACACCAGATGGTACTTATGCAAGCGGTGCAAATATGGGCGCATTAGAGCTAAAACTTCATAAAGTTCATAGCTCTGGTGATTATGCTGCTATTGCAGGCATGACTTGTGATCAGTGTCATAACGACCTAAATCTTGATGCCTTCAAGAAAAAAGGCGCATTAGCAACTGCAGGCGGTGCTTATACAACACCTATCGCAGCCACCTGTATGTCATGTCATACCTATAGCGAAGAGTCTCTAAACAAGTTTACCGCTCACGTTGAAGGTCAAGGCGCTATTGTTAACAGCTTTAACAAACAAGCGGTTAATGACGCTGCGCAGCTGGAAACGTGTTTCTTCTGCCACGCGCCTACTCCAGGCGATCACACTGCGGTAAAGATGTAATTTGCGCAACACTCAATGACTCTCGTTGTTAACGACTTAGTTAACGCTTGAGTCCAAGAGTTTTGAAAAAAGGGGGAGGCCTCTCCCCCACTTTCTCTTCAAAATTGTGCAAGTTTAGGAAGCTATTATGAAGATCAATAAAAAATTAAAAACCCTACTGCCAGCCTTGATGGCGACGGCTGTACTGTCACTTGGTTTTGCTCAGACGGCGACTGCGTCAAAGTGGGATGCTAAGATGACACCAGATGAAGTTGAAGCCACACTGGATCAGAAATTCGCCGAAGGTAAGTACTCACCAAAAGGTGCTGACTCTTGCCTTATGTGCCACAAAAAATCTGAAAAAGTGATGGACCTATTTAAGGGTGTTCACGGCTCAGTTGATTCAAGCAAGAGCCCTATGGCTGGCCTTCAATGTGAAGCGTGTCACGGCCCAATGGGTAAACATAACCGCGGCGGTAACGAGCCAATGATCGCTTTTGGTCCTGATTCAACACTGAGCGCTGAGAAGCAAAACAGTGTTTGTATGAGCTGTCATAAAGACGACAAGCGTATGGATTGGAATGGTGGACACCACGACAATGCAGACGTTGCTTGTGCTTCTTGTCACTCGGTACACACAGCCAAAGACCCTGTTCTTTCTAAGAACACTGAAATGGAAGTGTGTACTAGCTGTCATACTCAGCAAAAAGCGGACATGAACAAGCGTTCAAGCCATCCAATGAAGTGGGCGCAAATGGTGTGTAGCGATTGTCATAACCCACACGGCACCATGAGTGATTCAGATTTAGTTAAGCCTAATGTTAACGAAACCTGTTATTCATGCCATGCAGAGAAACGCGGCCCAAAACTGTGGGAGCATGCACCCGTTACTGAAGACTGCGTGACATGCCACAACCCACACGGCAGCGTTAACGAAGGCATGCTAAAGACTCGTGCTCCACAGCTTTGTCAACAGTGCCACTCATCGGCACATAGCGGTCAAGCGCTATTTGGCAACACTGAACAAGGTTCAACTGTTGGCGGTAACGCAATGACTGGTGGACGTAGTTGTTTGAACTGTCATAACCAGATCCATGGTTCTAACCATCCATCTGGCCAACTATTCCAGCGCTAACGGAGACGAGAAGATGAAATTCAAATTAAATTTAGTCACGCTCGCTTTGCTTACCAACGCCGGAATGTTTATGTCTGGTGCAGCTATCGCAGCTGATGGTTATGGCATTCAAAATGCGAACACCGAAAAAGTAAAATTCGACAAGTGGGTGTGTAAAAACTGTAAAGTCGAAAAAGGCACTGTAGGTACTGTTGGCGTAGGCGCGGGTTATAGCGACAGCGATGATATTCGCTCCGCGAATGCCTTTGCAACTGAAGGTGGCTTTGTCGGTAAAGTTGACGCTGATGTGAAATACACTGGCGAAAATGGCTACCAAGCCACTATCGAAGCTGACAATTTAGGCATGGAAAATGGTCGTGCCGAGATTAATGTCGGTAAGCAGGGTCAATACAACTTGAACCTAAATTACCGTCAAATCAAAACTTACAAAACCGATGAGGCGATGAGCCCTTATCAAGGTATTGGCGGTGATGATCTAACGCTTCCTGGCGATTGGGTTCATGCCGGTAGCACACAAGACATGACCAGCTTGTCTTCAAGCTTAAACCCACTTGAGCTTTCACTTAAGCGTGAACGTGCAGGCTTAGGCTTTGACTATACGTTTTCAAATGAGCAAGGTGAATCATTATGGAGCACCTACGTTAATTATCAACGTGAAGACAAAACTGGTCTTAAACAAGCATCTGGTAGCTTTTACAACCAGTCAATGATGCTTGCTGAACCTGTGGATTACACCACAGATACTGTTGAAGCTGGCGTACGCTTCTCTGGAGACAACTGGTTTACTTCGGTTAATTATAACGGCTCTATCTTCAAGAATGAGTATAGTGAACTGTCGTTTGAGAATGCGTTTAGCCCAACCTTTGGCGCGCAAACTACTGGCTACATGTCACTCGATCCTGATAACGAAGCCCATACGGTATCTGTTCTTGGTCAATATGTTGCTGGCCGAACAGTGATGAATGGCCGTTTTTACTTAGGCCAGATGACTCAAGATCAAGACTTCAATACATCGGGTTATGGTTATCAATTGCCAAGTGAATCACTTGACGGTCGAGTCGACACGCGCGGCGCCACCCTAAAAGTGGTTTCTCGTATTAATCGTCAACTGCGTTTAAACGCAAGCTATGATTATAGCGACCGTGATAACAAGACCAATGTTGAAGAGTGGACGCAGATCAGCATCGATTCTACTACGGGTCAAGCGGCTTACAATACGCCATACGACATCACCACTCATAAAGCTAAGCTGGGTGCAGACTACCGTCTAGCGCGTGGCCACAAGCTTGAAGGTGGCTTTGACTACCGTAAGGATGAACGTAACTATTCAGATCGTGAAACCACTGACGAAAGCACACTTTGGGCTAAATACCAGCTCAGTGCATACGCCAACTGGAACATGTGGATCAAAGGTAGTTACGGTCAACGTGATGGCTCTAAGTATCAAGCGTCTGAGTTGACATCTGATGAGTCAAACGACCTACTGCGCAAGTACAACCTTGCCGATAGAAACCGTACTCAAATCGAAGCACGTGTTACCCATAATCCAACTGATAGCTTAACGCTAGACTTTGGTGCTCGTTATGCGCTTGATGATTATAACGAAACTCAAATCGGTCTGACCGAATCGAAAGATATGAGTTATGACGCAAGTGTCAGTTACCTAATCAATGATGATATGACAGTAACGGCTTTCTATAACCGTCAGAACATCGATTCAGATCAAGCAGGTAGCACTAACCTTGGTGCACCAAACTGGTATGGTGTAGTTGAAGATCAATTCGACATTATCGGTGCAGGCTTTAGCTACAACAACTTGATGGAGCAAAAGCTACGTCTAGGTGTTGATTACACATACTCAGACTCAAACAGTAACACTCAAGTGACTCAGGGTATTACCGGTGATTATGGTGATTACTACGCTAAAGTGCATAACGTCAATGTTTACGCCTTATACAAAGCAACAGAGAAAATGGATCTGCGCTTGGACTATAAGATGGAAAACTATAAAGACAACGATGCAGCCAATGACATTGCAGTAGATGGCATTTGGAACGTGTTAAGCTTTGGTAATAATAGCCACGACTATAATGCACATTTAATCATGCTAAGCGTGAGTTACCGTTTGTAATTCAAGTAAACCTCGGTACATCAAAAAACCCGCTTAATGCGGGTTTTTTATTGCCTATAATCGTCGCTATTGTCTTCGTGCTTGGCTTCTCTGTGTGACCGTTGCAAAAAATTTACATCAACCATAACTCTTCCATAAGTGCTTATCTACCACGAAGCGCTTCGCTTTCACCGAGTTCTCGGAGGAAAAGCTTAAAGATAAAACTCAACGAGCTTAGCTTTTGTCTTCGTGCTTGCCCTCTCTGTCTTTCATGGATAGCCACTTTTGCCCTAATACTGTTTAGCTAGCGCAGACACTATAGAGTGACCAGTCAGCCCAAACACCGCAAACAATTAAGTGAAATCCCAAACAATTAAATGAAGTCCAGAACAATTAAGTGAGCTCGATCACCGCAAAGATAAAAATTCGCGCTAAAAGCTCGCGTCATCTCCATTCAACTTGAACTTATCACTGCTTTAGTAGATCTTAATATCATCATATTCATTTAAAGACTTCTCATGACTCGTTCAACATCTATTTATAAAGCTGCTCTTCTTACAATCTTTATTGCACCACTTCCCGCATTTGCTATGGCGTCTGACACCACCAACGTGTTGCTGCTCGCTATAACACTTGGCGGTTTCAGCTTGTTTAATTTACTGCTCAATGCATTGTTTTACTTTACGGGTAAATATCACAGCCGTAACTTTGCCAAAATGCATACGCTTGTCGCCATTATCCCGTCGGTTATTGCGTTGTTTGTCGCACTGATTTATTTTGATACTGCTGGTGCTATTTCGATGAATATTGGTGTGATTATTATTGCCATCGGACTGAGCTTATTACCACTTCAACTGAACTTGTCAGCCACTAAAGCACCGACTAAAAACAGTGCGTTAATTATTGTACTCGCCGCTATCTCGCTTTTAATCGCTGCTTATTTCGTTACACCTATCGCCATTTTTGCAATTGCATGCGCCCATGTCGCCTTGATTAGCCAAGCCGACATTAAAGTGAAGTTCTTAAGCCTATCAACCCTTGCTATTGGCTACGGTTACCTAGGCTATTGGGCTTACCAAATCATTCAATATAGCTAGGTAATTAGCAGCAAAACCAAAATTAAATACTATGCCTAACGAACCTAGTTTCACACAACTTCAAGTAGATATTGCACGATGCCAGATTTGCGCAAAGGCTTTGCCGCTTGAGCCTATGCCTATTGTTCAGTTAGGCAAACAAGCCAAAATCCTGATAGCAGGCCAAGCACCAGGACAAAAATCACATGATAAAGGCCGCCCCTTTGATGATGCTAGTGGCGAGCGCCTGCGGACATGGCTTGGTGTGACTAAAGCACAGTTTTACGACCCTAACTTGTTTGCCATTTTACCTATGGGCTTTTGTTTTCCCGGTAGTTACACCACTGCCGATAAAAAAAGTGGTGATAAACCACCCCGTCCAGAATGTGCCCCAAAATGGCGCCAGCAAGTATTAGATCAACTAGAACATATTGAATTGACATTGTTAGTCGGAAAATATGCCATAGAGTGGCACCTAAAACAGAAACTCAGCGTCACAGAGTCGGTAGCTAACTGGCACACATTGTGGCCAAACACCTTAGTGATGCCGCATCCCAGTCCAAGAAATAATATTTGGCTTAAACGAAACCCTGATTTTGAACAGCTGATTATCCCTCAATTACAAAAGCGTGTTGCCCTGTTAATTGCCGCAAGCCAAACGCAGCGCACAAATGCCTATCAAGCTCACAAATAACTTATAAAGTAATGCCACATTTCATCAGTTTAAGGCACTGTAGCAATACTTTACGCCGATCACCATTAGGCTAAAACGTCGATTATTTCAAGCATTAGTGAGGCTAAACGTGTACTTTTTAGATGGTTCTTTGGCACGGCAAATCGTTAAGCGCACCATGAAGATCATTGGTCACAATATTAATGTGATGAATAATCATGGCGTGATTTTGGGTTCGGGTGAATCCCACCGCATTGGTGCTATCCATGAGGGTGCACTACTTGCGATTAGCCAGCAGCGAACTGTTGAGATCAGCACACAAAGTACTGGCACGCTACAAGGTGTTAAGCCAGGAATTAACCTGCCCCTGCACTATAAAGGCGAGATTATTGGCGTAATAGGCATAACCGGCGAACCTGAAAAATTACACAGTTATGGTGAGCTACTCAAGATGACTGCTGAAATTATTGTTGAGCAGGCCAATACGATAGAACAAGCTCAATGGCAGTATCGACAAAAAGAGGAGTTGATCATTGAGTTGATTAAATCGGAAGGGCCATTTACGTCTCATCAGCGTAACTGGGCTTCTCAGCTTAATATCGATCTTGATGCACCCCGTGTGGTTGCCGTTATTCAAGTACAGACTGATGAAGAGGAAACCGCGGCTAACTCGATGCTAAAGCAAGTATTGCACCTGCTGGAGAACCCATCGCGCGGCAATCTAGTGGCGATGACGTCGATGACTGAACTCGTCATTTTAAAACCTGCTTTCCTCGATGGAAAGTCCTGGGATCCCGAGCTTGAAAGTGAACGTATCGATCAACTCCTCAGCAGGCTTCCTAAAGAGTTCAATCGTCGTCTTAAGATCGCACTCGGACATTTTTTTCCTAAACCACAAGAGATTAATCGCTCCTACCAGACGGCATTAGAAACCTTGGCCATTGGCCAACAGATGCAGCCCGAACACAGTAAATACCTTTACGAAGACTATTCGCTACAGGTGCTATTATCCGTTCTGAAAGATAATTGGCGTGGTAAAGAACTGCTCTGCCCCTATCAAGCACTCATCAAGGCTGATAAAAATGGTCAATTGATAAAAACGCTGACCGCTTACTTGCAGCACTTTGGCGACCTGCAACTGTGTGCTAATGTTCTCTTTATTCACCGAAATACGCTACGCTATAGACTCGACAGGATCCAACAAATAACCGGCACAAATATCAATCAACTCGATGGATTATTGCAACTGTATATTGGCCAGGTGGTACTAAGAAAATCTCAAACGATAGGAGCTGTATGACCTTAACCTCTGCACGTAAACGTGGTTTTACCCTCATTGAAATAGTCGTGGTGATCATAGTACTAGGGGTTTTAGCGGTTATCGCCTTACCCAAGTTTGTTAATTTTCACGCCGACAGTAAAGTCGCAGTGCTAGAGGGTATCGCTGGAGCGATGAAAAGCGGTCTGGATTTAGTCCATAGTAAAGCGGTGATTGAAGGGGAAAATGTCGATTCTGGTAGCATTGAATATGCAGGAGTCACTATTCCGCTTTACAATGGCTACCCTGCAGTCGATGGTAACGATAGCTTCGATGAGCTTAATCGTCAGGTTCGCGCTTGGCTTGATATCGATTCAGTATCACTGACCACCATTAAACTTGATAATGATGCTGCGCCTTTCTTTGTCGACAAATCGAGCCCCAACAATCAGATTTATATATTTTTCTCCGAAGATCTTAATGATAAAAGCGTCAGCTTTAACTGTCATATTCGTTATGAAAATGCCATAAACGCCACAGAGCCCGTTATCACTGTCAAGCACAGTGATTGTTAATATAAAAGCTTTAAATAGAAAACGTTAAATAAAACTCTAACTCAAAAAGCCCTCTGCGCCTCAATTGTGCATCCGCACAAAATATTTGTATTCATCTCATCAAAATTCGTGAACATCGCCAAAGAAATATTCCTTTCACCGCCGCATAATATTTCGGCCTGAAATACCTTGGTCAGCACTGTCGAAACGGTGCGCCAACCTGGCTAAAACAACAATACCTTACATATAAAAATACCCATACAGGGATCCCCTATGAGCTTAGTACTGATCTTACTGGCTGTAATTGCGTTTATCGTTATCGCCACCTCTAAATACAAACTACACCCTTTTTTAACGTTAATTCTCGCATCGTTTCTAGCGGCCTTTGCCTACGGCCTGCCGAGCGCTGATATCGCCAAAACCATCACCTCAGGTTTCGGCGGGATCTTGGGCTACATCGGTCTCGTCATCGTCTTAGGTACCATCATAGGCACTATTTTGGAGAAAAGCGGTGCGGCAATAACCATGGCTGACGTGGTGATTAAGGTTCTGGGCAAACGCTTCCCAACGCTTACCATGTCGATTATCGGTTATATCGTGTCTATTCCTGTGTTTTGTGACTCAGGCTTTGTCATTTTAAACTCACTTAAACAGTCGATGGCCAACCGTATGAAGGTGTCGAGTGTTTCTATGAGCGTGGCATTAGCTACAGGCTTGTATGCGACTCATACCTTTGTGCCACCAACGCCTGGTCCAATCGCCGCTGCAGGTAACTTAGGTCTAGAGTCAAACTTAGGTTTGGTAATTTTCGTCGGGATCTTTGTTGCAGCAGTTGCTGCTTTAGCCGGTACACTGTGGGCCAACCGTTTTGCCAATACCCAACCTGATGGCGAAGGTGCAGAGGAGCTGTTAACTCAAAAGGATAACTTCGAAGAGCTTAAGCAAACCTACGGTACGCTTCCAAGCCCGACTCGTGCATTTGCGCCCATTTTCGTGCCTATTTTCCTTATCTGTCTAGGATCGCTTGCTAACTTCCCCTCTGCGCCACTTGGCGATGGCATGCTTTTCGAGATTTTAGCTTTCCTTGGTCAGCCAGTTAATGCCTTGATGATAGGTTTGTTGCTGTCTCTGTCTTTATTAAAGAGCAAGGATAAGATTAAAGAATTTAGCGACCGGATCAGTCAAGGCTTGGTGGTTGCTGCGCCTATTTTATTGATCACCGGTGCAGGTGGTGCATTTGGCGCCGTGCTTAAAGCCACCGACATCGGCACCTTCTTAGGCGAATCACTGTCTGCATTAGGCATAGGGATCTTTATGCCATTTGTCGTTGCTGCAGCCCTTAAATCAGCGCAAGGCTCTTCTACCGTTGCCTTGGTCGCGACCTCGGCTCTGGTTGCGCCAATGCTAGGTGATATCGGCCTTGCCAGTGATATGGGCCGCGTATTAACAGTGATGGCCATTGGTGCAGGTGCAATGACAGTTTCTCATGCCAACGATAGTTTTTTCTGGGTGGTGACTCAGTTCAGCCGCATGAGTGTTAAGCAAGCTTACAAAGCCCAAACCATGGCCACCCTCATTCAAGGTGTTACGGCAATGGCTTTGGTTTACCTACTAAGCTTAGTGTTACTTTAACGCTCTTTGCTCGATACAAATAGGCAAGCCTTGAACGGCTTGCCTACTGTACAGACATGAATCCACACTAGCATCATTACAAGTCTGTTAGCCCTTTTTTAGCCTGACTCGTTTTATAGGAATACTGCATGAAAATTGTGATTGCCCCCGACTCTTTCAAAGAAAGCCTCACAGCAATGGAAGTGGCCAATGAGATCGAGCGAGGATTTCGCACGGTTTTGCCGACAGCCGAGTACATTAAAGTCCCTGTCGCAGATGGTGGTGAAGGCACGGTACAATCCATGGTGGATGCAACCCAAGGCTCTATCGTTGAAATAAATGTGACGGGGCCTCTGGGCGATCGCGTTGCCGCTTTCTACGGTATTTTAGGTGAGGGTTACCAAGGCAGTAAAAAGACCGCTGTAATTGAAATGGCCGCCGCCTCGGGCTTGCATTTAGTCGCACCAGATAAGCGCAACCCACTTATCACCACCAGCTACGGCACAGGTGAGTTAATTGTCGATGCATTAAATCGCGGTATCGAACATATTATTATCGGTCTTGGCGGCAGCGCGACTAACGATGGCGGCGCTGGTATGGCTCAGGCCATCGGCGCGCATCTACTCGATAGTGCAGGCAAAGCGCTCTCTCCTGGAGGCGCTGCTTTAGCTGAGCTAGTCAGTATTGATTTAACCGACTTACACCCGCTTATCAAAAAATGCTCTTTTGAAGTGGCTTGCGATGTTAACAACCCGCTTTGCGGTGACAAAGGCGCATCGGCAATTTTTGGCCCACAAAAAGGCGCTACGCCAGCAATGGTAAAGCTGCTTGATGGCACGCTTAGTCACTATGCCGACATCATCGCTAAAAGTGGGTTCACAGATAATCGCGACTATGCCGGAGCGGGCGCCGCTGGAGGCATGGGCCTAGGGGTAATGACCTTTTTAGGTGCAGAGCTTAAACCTGGCATCGACATCGTTATGGAAACCGTTAGTCTCAAAGAGCTGGTTATAAACGCGGATTTAGTCATTACCGGCGAAGGGCGACTCGACAGCCAAACCTTACACGGCAAAACGCCTATGGGCGTTGCAAGTGTCGCCAAAGCGCAAGGTATTGCGGTTATCGCCATTGCGGGCTGCGTGAGTGATGATGCTAACATGTTACTTGAGCATGGCATCGATGCACTGTTTTCAATTACGCCAAGAGCCCTGCCCCTTGCAGAGGTGTTAAGCAGCGCTAAACACAATCTCTACAGCACTGCGACGAATGTAGCGGCGCTATACGCGCTATCGGCGGCGAAATAAGCTGAGCGACCCGCGAGTACCGTTCACTTAAAGAAGTAACTCAGAGAGTTTGATAACTTTAAAAGATAAGAGTCGGCCACTGAGAACATGAAGACCACGAAGCAATACTGTCCGAGTTTTTCTTCGTGCCCTCTATAAAGTAAGCGAAGCAAATGAAGTGTTCGCTTCGTGGTTTATAAGCTTTTAAAGCCAAGATCCCTGCTTAAACAGGGTTCTTGGCTTTTTGTTTACGAATCAAGTTTGGCTTAACTTACCGACATTGGCGCATAAGTTTTTTGTTTTTAGTGACCACATGAAAACGCCTTGCACTTAAGAGAAATCTATCCATCTATATCTCGGCGCTTTACAGCAACCAAGATGCCCACTTTATTTTCTACTTGATGCGCTATACAGCATAAAGTAAAGTGACCGTCCGTTTTGACCGTCCGTTTCGAAAAGCTGTTCAGCTCAGAAAGCAGCGTGATTAGTAGAGAAAGTTAGCCCCATGACAGCAAGAAAAGCCACCGCTTCAGAAGAGGCATTACTGCGAATTTTTACGGTTCCAGAAGCCCCAGATTCAACCCTGAGTGTAATTGAGCAGAATATTTCACAGAATTTAATGGGTTTCTTGCAAGAAAGTGTGGTCACGGTAGAGAAACCCCTCACAGAAGTTGAACTTGATTTTCAGCAGTATCATATTCCGGCTGCGCCGCAATTTGTCTCCGATTACGCCGACAATATGATGCAAACGCTGGTTGCACATTCGGTGCACACCTCGGCGCCAAGTTTTATTGGCCATATGACCTCTGCATTGCCCTACTTTGTATTACCTCTGTCTAAGATGATGGTAGGACTGAACCAGAATCTGGTAAAAATTGAGACATCTAAAGCCTTCACGCCACTTGAACGCCAAGTGCTCGGCATGATGCACCATCTTGTTTATGCCGAGAATGAATCGTTTTACCAAAGCCAGATGCACAGCGCCGATGTCTCTTTAGGCGCATTTTGCTCCGGCGGAACAGTCGCTAACATTACCGCGCTATGGACAGCACGAAACCAACTGCTTAAAGCGGATGGCGACTTTAAAGGCGTCGCCAAGCAAGGGCTGCTCAAAGGATTACGCCACTATGGCTATGACGATTTAGCCATTTTAGTCTCTGAGCGCGGTCACTACTCACTTGCAAAAACTGCCGACCTACTCGGTATTGGCCGAGAAAACATTATTCAAGTACCCACATCAAACGATAACAAGGTCGATGTGGTTAAGATGCGTGAAATAGCTAAGCAACTTGATAAAGACAACATTAAAGTCATGGCAATTGTTGGCGTTGCTGGTACCACTGAAACCGGCAATATCGACCCGCTAAATGCATTAGCCGATTTAGCCGCTGAGCTAAATTGTCACTTTCATGTTGATGCAGCTTGGGGCGGCGCGAGCTTACTATCCAATAAGTATCGTCACCTACTTGCAGGTATTGAGCGGGCCGATTCAGTCACCATCGATGCCCACAAACAGATGTATGTGCCTATGGGCGCAGGTATGGTGCTATTTAAAGATCCAACCTTTGCCAACGCCATTAAGCACCACGCCGAGTATATTCTACGTCAAGGCTCAAAAGATTTAGGCAGCCAAACCCTTGAAGGTTCACGCCCGGGTATGGCGATGCTAGTCCATGCTTGCCTTACCGTGATAGGCCGTGAAGGCTATGAGATTTTAATCAACAACAGCCTTGAAAAGGCGCGTTATTTCGCCGATT
This sequence comes from Shewanella sp. 0m-6, assembly GCF_052977325.1. Classification (NCBI taxonomy): domain Bacteria; kingdom Pseudomonadati; phylum Pseudomonadota; class Gammaproteobacteria; order Alteromonadales; family Shewanellaceae; genus Shewanella; species Shewanella sp. 0m-6. The sequence continues at coordinate 39,410 of NZ_JBRIMD010000019.1, read as the reverse complement.
TAATCACCGCGGAAACCGACTTTGAACTGGTATCTAAGCCTGAGCTTTGCCTGCTCACCTATCGCTACGTTCCACAATCTGTGCAAATAGCTATGGCTAAAGCGCGTGAAATTGGCGATATAGCCTCGCTCACTAAGTTTAATGCGCTACTAGACGGTCTCACTAAGTTTGTGCAAAAAACTCAGCGTGAACAAGGTAGCTCGTTTGTATCGCGTACCCGTATTAATCCTGAAAACCACCAGCTAATGGATATCAAAGCCGTGGTATTTAGAGTGGTGTTAGCAAACCCGCTAACTAGCCATGAAATTTTACAACAGGTGTTAGCGGAGCAAGTAGAAATAGCCAATAGCGAAACGCAATACTTGCCTCAACTGCTCTTACTAGCACAAAGCTAATTCAGCTATTGTGTTGTGCAAGGCTCGATTGGCGTTTTGCTTTAATCGAGTCTTGCCGTAATAAACAGATCCGTCACCTCACCGATTGGACTCGTTTGCAGCTTACGTTTAATATCTATGATGCTAAATCCAGCGGCCTCTAGCGACTTTCTGTTGTTTTTAAATAATACAACTTTCAACTAGATTTACGAATGTGGCTATAGTTAAATTCTCCGCTGCAGCTATATATGTACTCTAGGTAGTCCACGAGCGAAATTTAAGAAACTTTAATTAAAAATACATAAAACGCATAAAATACCTAGCCCATCAGTAATTCAGTAATTCAGTAATTCAGTAATTCAGTAATTCAGTAGTTCAGTAATTCAGTAGTTCAGTAATTGAACTCAGTTATTCTACTACTGAATAACTCTTCAAATTGTGGTGCCCACTTATTCAATTACTAAATTCACTTATTCATTAATTGGATTTATCCCAAACAAATCACCACACAACAATTTAAATAAGTTTGTTTATTTGAACGGCATCACAACGCAGAAGCTACATCAATATTATTATATGCAAAATGAAAAACAACTTTTTCACTAGGACTATTAAAACAAACTAATTTACTTTTATTAGGGAATGGATGCCTTTTATTTGTTAGCCTATAGCGAACTCACACCAGAGAAAGTTACGGCGCCTCCCCTCACTAAATAATAAATCCCCAAACAAAACATATAAATAAGACCGAAAATATCAATTAAAAACTACAACCATCTAAAACAATAAATAAAACCACCAGAGTTTAGTATCAAAAATGAAATCTACATGCAAATTATTTCTGTACATTTGGCTAGTATCCTTAACTCTTGGATGCCAATCAACCAGTGTTCCAGCCTGGTATAATTCACCTCAAAAAAACAATTCAGATTTTATTATAGCTGTCGGTGAAGGAAGAAACTTAGAACAAGCGAAAAAGTCAGCACTTAGCAACATTAATGCCTCACTCTGGACTGAAGTTAATTCATCTTTTTCTATGAATGACACCCATAGAAGCATCGGAAACGAAAGTTACTCTAGCGCATATATCAATAATGCCGTCAATACGAAAACATCAAACATTGCATTTAGCGGTGTTGAATATAGTAACATAGCAAACAATGACATCTATTTTTATGCTCAAGCACAAATAAAGAAGTCGAGCGTCATCAACCAGCTAATCTCTGACCTAAATAATATCAACAAAGAGATAAAGGCGCAGCTTGATAAGTTATCGCATCAAGATCCTCTTCAGTGGTGGTTAATCAATAAAAATAGTGATTATTACAAAGATTATGCAATTGTCAGGCTAGCGATGCTCTCATCTCTATCACCTGCTACTAAAATAGATACAGCTTATATTGAAAAGATAACCAACGATTCATCACGAGTTAAATCAAGCATCTTGATTTACATCCAGCCACCATATACCAGTCCAAAAATGGCGCTTATGTTAGCTGAAAAGTTGTCGTTAGAAGGGATCCAAACAACAATAAAAAAGTCACCTAAAGCAACACATACTCTAAAAATTACTTCAAGTTTACGCCAAAGCATTATTGCTGACGCCTACATTTCAACTCAAATATCAAGCCTGCAACTTATAAACAAAAACAACAATGTCATTAGTAGCAGTGAAATAATATCAACAGGTAATTCCCTTTCCAATTACAAAATATCTAAAGAAGGTGCAGAGCGCCATTTTTCTACACAAGTCGATGAGCGCGGACTGTGGCCAGCTCTCGGTTTAACATTATAAAAATATAAATTAATGGAGTTAATAATGCTTAATAAAACAGTGGTAGCCATCAGTGTGTCTTTGTTATTAGGAGCCTGTGCTTCTAGCCCTGAGAACGTTTGTCACCCTAATACTATGGTGAACATTGAATCGTCAGAGGTTCCGACAAAAAAAAGTGCTGATAAAAAATACATTGTATTACCAGTCGATATAAATTTTGAAGAGTCAGCCTCAGACAAACTTAAAGCCACTCTAATAAACAAAATTGAATCACAACTTACAACGTCTGGTGTTCAGGTAGTTGATCGCAAGTTAGCTAGCAAACTTAAAAATGAAATAAAACTTGCAGAACAAAGTGGACGTTATAATACAAAAGGCGTACCGATAGCTGACTATGCGATTATTACCGAAGTAACGAAAAGTGATTTAAGTGCATCACATAACGAAACTCGCTACTATGAAAATAAAGACGGTGAGAGTAAAAAGATCCCAGCTAGCTGTGACTACAAAGTCGAATTTGCAGCTATTGCAAAAGTAGTGTCTCTACCTGATATGACATTGATAAAAAGAATTGAACTTGATGGTAACGACTCCTTTAGCACAGAAACAACCAACTCAAGATGCCCTATTTCAAATGCTCAATACTCAAGCTTGGCATTAGCCGCTGCAACAGAATCTATTGAACACGATGGTGAACTAAAAGAACTGCTGGCTCCAAGCGCACCAGTACTAGAATTACGTCATTGTGAAAGTGGCCCAATGGTCAAAATAGGAATGGGCTCAAAGACTAATATACAACCTGACTCTGAAGTTGCATTCGCTAATGCAATCAAAAACTCTGAAGGCGAAGTAGAAACTTTTAGTGTCGGTGAGGGTGATGTAGTTGACATTCCAATGCACGGCATTAAACCTGACTATTCTTGGGTCATGATTGATGAAGAAACAGCATTGAAAATTAAAAAAGGGGATGAGGCAAAAATGATTCCTAAGCGTTGCAACAACTTACTAGACATTAAGTGTCAATCACGGGCTTGGCTATAAACATGAAAAAACTTATATTAATATGCGCTATTACAGTGGCATTATCAGCTTGTTCTGCCACTCAAACCGTCGAGCAAGCACAGCAATTTGCTAACTGTACCTTTCCCGACGCACCAAACGCAGAAGCCCCTGCGTGGATTTGTGACGTAATGCCAACAGATTTGGCCGCCGGTGGCATGGGTTATGCCAAAAAGAGCGTCGCGGGCATGAACGTAATGCGAAAAATAGCCATTAATGATGCCAGAGTACAGCTGGCTTCACAGTTCCAAATTGACGTCAATAATATGTTTAAACAAGCTGTCAGTAGCACCGTCAATACTAACACGCTGGACGGTGCCAGTGAGAATGTAATTGAAACATTTGAAAACGTAACTAAAACCGTTGTCACGCGCTCGCTTTCAAATAGTAAGGTTATTGTCAGTCAGGCAAGCCCAAGCGGTGGCTTATATGTACTTGTGGGTATGGATAAAGAAACCTACCAGGCTAATGTCAACAAGGTGATCGACACTGCCAATCAAGATGCCAGCTTGTGGAACAAGTTCAATAACGAGAAAGCTGCCAAAGACCTATCTAACGCGCTCGAGTCACTTAAAGCAATATAAAGCAATATCTAGAGGCTATTTTCATAGCCTCTTTTTTATGCCTGGCAAACAGAGAAAACAATGAAATACTATCACAAAACCCTAATCGCCCTTTCAATTATCCCAATTGTGTTTTCAGCTAATGCAAATACCGAGAATTCGTTCACCGAGTTGGAACAGGAAAAAATCCGCATTAACCAACCAATTGAAGAGAAAATTGCTGAATTCCATCAATATGTTAATCAGTATTTGGATGAGTATGAGGCATGGCGATCGCAGTACAATGAAGCTCTCGACAAGCAGCGAACCGAGCTCATTGGACAGTGGGGGAGTGGGGAAGTTTCTGACCAAACAAAAAGCGTCGAGTACAAGGGCGGCAACACAATTAAAAAGGTCATCGACTATGAAAATAATACCGCGACCATATCGGTATTATTAGATGTTAATGCTGCCAATGAATCCACGCGCGCCATCGTACAGCAGGAGATGACTGTAGATGGGCAGACGCTCAACCTGACACAGGCCAGCGTCTCGCTTGCACAAGTCAATTATTCACGCCAGCAAGAGGGACAGGAAAAATCCTTTATTATTAAGCAGGTTGACCTGCAAATGAAGGAGTTGGATATTCAGGCTGATAGATTAATTCAGTCTAACACGGGTATACCAGAATCATTTATTTTTGAAAGAGCGCATAAGCAAAAACAGGCCTTATTGGATGAGGCTAAAGTTCGTCTGACACATATCGCAACCCTGTTTGATACTAAGCGAAAAGAGCTGGGTATTGAAGATGTTGCACTGGATTCCATTGTTTCTGACAGCAAACCAACAGCCCCACAGGCGCTCGAACAGCCATCAGTTGCCGATAAGCAAATAACTGCACTGGTTGGCGTGCAAGACAAAACCGAGATCAAACCTAGTCAGCCGAATAAACCGACTTCACTTCTGCCCCCAGCTGTCGTAATTAAGCCAGCAACCAAGAAAAAAATAGTGTCTTATACCGTAAAATTACCCAATAAGAGCTTAAACAACCGCGCCAACCAGTACTTGCCTCTGGCCACTGCAGAAAGTAAGAAATGGGGAATAGACCAAGCTGTCATTATGGCCATTATGCATAGTGAGTCGAGTTTCAGGCCCGATGCGAAATCTCATGTCCCAGCCTTTGGCCTGATGCAGGTGGTGCCTAGCAGCGCTGGACATGATGTGAATAGGCACATTCGCAACATAGATGCTCCTATGAAGGCTGAAGACCTTTATGTACCACCATTGAATGTTGAGACTGGCGCTGCTTATTTACATATATTGAATGACAAATACCTCAAGAGCATTACTAATCCGCAGAGCAGACTATATTGTATGATTGCAGCATACAACACAGGGGCTGGTAATGTAGCCAGAGCCTTCAACGAAAACCGTTCAACTAACATCCGCAAGGCCGCTGAAGTCATCAACAAGATGCCACCGGATCAGGTCTACCACCACCTGCTAAAGCAATTGCCTTACGATGAAACCAAAAATTACTTGCAGAAGGTGAGTCAACGAATCGCACTTTACCAATAATACAAACAGAGACAGAATATATGCTTAAATCTATCCCCATGATATTGATAGCCATTGGGATCTATATCGGTGTGCAATACAATGACGAGATCATCGACCTGCTCGGTCAGGATACAATAGATCAGATCGAAGAAGCCGTTGAAGATGGTAAAGACAACGTGTTAGACAAGCTAAAAGATATTAACGAGTAGAAATGAACACTAACGACAACACAGCAGAAACTCAAGGAAAACTGGCTAGAATTATTGCCCTAGTGTCCTTGGTTGCCATTGCCCTTGGTGGCTTTAATGACACCACTGACGCCCTGGTTAAAATCTATGATTTTTCATTGTCCAAATTTACCGATATTCCTTCGCAAGATAAGCTGGACAAAATTTATATCCGAGCCTCGTCCGATATTCTTGAAGAGAATTTAGGTGCTCCCGTGTATATCAAACATACTTACAATGGGGATGTGATCAAATACTATCGAGATGACCGATTTATTCTATCAGCCATCAGTAAAGATGGCGCTATTTCTGCTTACCTAGTGTTCCCTGAAGCAGGTTTTAGTGCCGACACTCTGGTCTCTGCCGGAGGCCATGATCTTCTGACTACCTCTTTTAGTCAGCAAGAATCGGTGAATGACATTCGGGCAACGCTATCTAAAACAATTACTTATTATATAGAAGAGAATACCAGCGGTGATTTCAGTAATCTTTACTCTTCCGTGAGTGGCTATAGTGAACTCAATACCACATTGAACGCCGAAAAAAGAGCGACCTTAGCTAAATTGGTCGACGGTATGCTACTGGGTGAAAATATCTCAGCTCCGGCCATCGCGGTGAGAGAGCAATTTACGCCCAACTTCTACGGCTATAGCACCTTGGGGCTAGGCGCTTTGGAGGAAGCTATTTTAACTCAATCTGAATTCCGCCTCATCAATCCATAACCCTATTAAATCTCCTGAAAATTGGGACTAACTCAGTTCTTCACTGTGACTGACAAAGGCCCAATTTTCAGCTCGTAACCTGTCCAAGATGAATCTCGGATTAGATTACAAAAATGTTCTATATTAGATTGACTCAACTGCTCTCACTAGCACAAAGCTAACCTTGTAAAAAAGTTAATATTAGGAAAAAGCTAACAACAGTTAACGATTAATTCAGTCGCGATCTGGTTAGCTGGCAATATCCAACCTTGAACTTAACATGATTTCCAGGTTGGATTTATTCTTAGAATTAAAGCCACTTACGCCAGTAAAACAAGCCCAAGAGCAGCCCCATAATACCAGTGCACATCCCGACTACAATCCAAAATGCCAACTTATACTCCACACCGGGCATTCCGCCAACGTTGATGCCCATCAAACCGGTAAAAAAGCCTAAGGGTAAAAAAACCGCAGCGACAATCGTTAACACGTAACTGCGCTGATTCAAATCATCAGCAACTTTACTTGCCAATTCATCATGAGCCATACTGGCTCGCTCCTTTACCGCATCAATATCCTCAATATGACGGATCTGGCGCTCTGCAATGCTCCGAAGGTTAAGCCGATCCAACTCATTGAGCCAGCTTAACGGCTCAGAAATCAAGCGATTCAGGGCTTCTCGCTGTGGAGCAATATAACGCCGGATCCCTATACTTTGTTTGCGCACTCGTAATAGCGCACTACGGATATCTTTAGGCTCGCCTAAAAACAATTCATCCTCAACCGTCAACAAATCATCTTCGAGTAGATCGACTGTATCGGTCGTTCTCCTCACTATGCGCTCTATCCAACTAACTAACAATGCAGCGATATCCTTTGGGCCAACATGTTCTGCTAAGTCGCTAGTCAAATCTCCGGTGGATAATAAAATTCGCTTTCGAGTACTGATCAATACGCGGCCATTAGTCCATATTCTTACAGAAACCATATCCTCAGGTTCAGCTCCAGGATTAAGATTTACACCGCGTAATATAATGAGCAGATTTTCGCCACGAGTGAGCACGTGAGGTCGATTACCTTCACTTAAGAGTCCATCGACAGCAACTTCATTTAAACCACTGCAGTCTTTAATCCATTGCTGTGCTTCAGGTTCATCATAATCAAAATGCAGCCAAAGATGTTCTTGACTCGGGGTAACGTCTAAGACTTCCCGCCAAGCAATGTTGGTCGCCCCGCCCTTGCCATCCAGCTTTAATGCGTGGATCAAACCCTTTGGTTCTTTTTCAAAATCAATCATCTGCAGCATATTATTAAATTCCAAATAAAAAACTAAACTAAATATTTTGATTATCGAAAGCTTGCACCAAAATAAGTCTAGTTGCTCTGCCATAACATTTATTAGTTAAAGCATGATATATCAATCCTATCAAGTAACACCCAATATTCAATTGCTTGCGCTAACGTATTTACCCTCATGCATTGACTATCAGACCATGCTAGTAAAATCGATAGTTAACCAAATCGATAATGAGTTAAATAAATCGTTTATTAAATCAACAGTTAATTAAATCAATAGTTAGCTAAATCGAGAATGGATTAAGTCTAGAATGAACTAAGCCGAGAATTAGCCGTTCTTGCGTAGCTTGCCCATTGCATAAAAGTCATTGAAAAATGCTCAATTGACTCCCAGCTTATTACGCTTCAACCTTTTGTTAAATATGAGCAAAGATAGAAACTGTCAACGATTGCATAAATCAGACACATCAAGGATAGATAAGGGTTAAGGGAGCAAGGATGACGGATTTAAAAGGTAATTTAAAAAGTGAGCTATTAGCACTAGGCTATCGAGTCGAACAGCAAGACAGCAAGCTCAAAGTAAAACTTGGTGGATTGGCGACCCCCATCTATATCGAACATGACATAGCCAAAAATAGGTTTATCGTGAATACCCAAGATCTTAGAAACGCTGTTAGTTATGCTTCGCAGTTTTTTGTTGCACAAATCTCTTTATCGGGCTGGCAACAAGCGCTGCTATTTAGCATGACTGCCATAGGTGGTTTCACCATAGTACTGACAGAACTCAAAGCACAAGCGCTAAAACAGCAAGTCGCTTTATTTAATCAAATAAATATCCCATAAAAATGGCCTCTGCAGATCAATAATCACCATGGTTCGATCAACTGCGGTGTACCTACAGCAGTAACGGCCCAAACGCAGCCCTAAATAGCCTTCAGTGCAACTCAAATATTGCTAACAAAAAAGGCCGACACTTGGTCTCAATGCTGGTAAATTAAGCCAAAACTTGATTAATAAACAAAAAACTAAGAACCCTGCACAAACTGGGTTCTTGGCTTTAAAAGCGATAAACCACGAAGCGCTCACTTCGTTTGCTACACTGAGGACACGAAGAAAGAAAAAAGCTCGGGGTCGCTTTTCTTCGTGCTCTTTGTGCTCTTTGTGCTCTTTGTGCTCTTTGTCCCCTAGGTGGTTCATTCTTATCTTTCTAAGTCATCAAATTTTCTCAGACTAACTTCATTAACTTACCGGCATTGGACACTTGGCCTGCCCTTTTGTAATTACCAATAAAATCAGTTACTCATATTCAGAAGAGTAAGTCTCTTGGTAAGTATGGGAGTAAAGCTCAAATAGGTTACCAAATGGGTCTTCTAGATACACCATCTTAGCTTGCTTGCTATCATCTTCTGGATGATAACGCATAATATCCATTCGGACTTTGCCACCAAACTTTTCAGTACGCTCAATCACACCGTGAAAGTCATCCGTTTGCAGACAAAAATGGAAAATACCAATCCGAGAAAAATCCACCAGGTGACGCTCTTGGCGCTGTTTCATTTCAAACAGTTCAAAACCAATACCGTCTGCCGTGACTAAGTGAGCAATATTAAACCCTTTAAAACCTTCACCAAAAACAGCAACACACATTCTACCAATTGCAGTTTCACGCTCTTCTTCTACTTGCGTGTTGCCCATGACGACTTCAAGACCTAAAGCTTTAGTATAAAACTCAACCGCTTTGTCCATATTGCCTACCATGATACCGACATGATTCATTTTCATAATTATCTCCAAAGACTAATATTTAATTCATAACTTGTTTCGATGAAGTGAGTATATGGCGCATGAAGTATTAATAAAAATTATCAATAGTTATTAAATTCATAACCACCTGTTATCATTAAATCAATAACCATTAGCTATCATCAATTCATTACACGTGCAGCGACAGCAGCCTTTTTATCAGTTCCTAGATCGTAGTCATAAGTGACACTACTCCCTTACTAGAAAAGATTAGGCGATTTGATAGCGAGGACAGCCACTGATATAACGGCAGTGGTAGAGGTGAGACCTGGTTAGATAGTTAGCGAGATGTTAGCCCTAAGGGAGGTTCACTCTCCCTCAAGGCTTACTGTGAGCAGCTAACGGCTTGTGTTCAAAGTTACGTGTTCAATATTAAGTTCTAAGAGCTAAGTGCTAGATACCGTCTCACTAAGTGCTAAATATTAATTGCTAGCATCAACTCAGCAGTAAAATAAGTTTACTTAGGCAGCGCCGCCTGATGCGCCTCAATATAGCGCGTCATTTCTACCTGCGCGCGTTGCTGAGCACTCACCAAGGTGTCTTCAGCACTCATAGACTCAACAACCTCGTAATAACACTTAATTTTAGGCTCGGTACCTGAAGGCCTTACAATCACCCGCGAGCCATTTTGCAGGCGATAAATCAGCACATCGCTTGCTGGAAGCGCAATATCTTCCTCGCTCCCATCAGAAAAGAAGCGTTTACCTAGGCTAATATCATCAGTCGATATCACCTTATGGCCTGCAATCTCTAATGGAGGATGCTCTCTAAGGTAAGCGCCGATATTGGGCGTTGTTGGCTTTAACGCAATACTCACTTGAGCATTAAGGTGGAAGCCATGTTCACGGTAGATCGTTTCTAGCCGATCCCAAATGGTTTGTCCTTGGCTGGCAAGTTCTGCGGTTAACTGCGCAAACGCAACGATTGCCGACAAACCGTCTTTGTCCCACACCATAGAGCCTACGGTGTAACCGAGCGCTTCTTCGTAAGCAAACACAAAGCGGTTATCGTCAGTCTCTTCACTCATGCCCACATTGGTTAGCCACTTAAATCCTGTCAGTGTCGTTAGGCAAGTGCCATTTAGACTCTGGGCAACCTTTGATAATAAACTCGATGATACAATCGTAGTGCAAGTTAAATGGTGATTGTCACTAGCGTGAGTTAACAGATAATGGCCAAATAGCACACCGACCTGATCGCCCGTTAGCATCTGATAATCACCAGAAGCCGTTCGGACTGCGACGGCAAAACGGTCAGCATCAGGATCGTTTGCACAGGCAAGCATGGCATTGTGCTTTTTAGCCTCAGCAATCACCATATCCATCGCCCCTTTCTCTTCAGGGTTAGGAAAGTTTACCGTAGGGAAATCACCATCAGGCTCTGCCTGCTCGGCAACCGAATACACTTGCGTGAACCCTGCATCTTTTAATACATCGAGTGCCATCTCGTTACCCACACCATGCATGGCGGTATACGCCATACTGACCAATTCAGGCTGAGTATTATTTTGCAGCACTGGGGCTAAACTCACGCCCTGGCGATAAGCATAATAAAAGTCATCTTCAAGCATGATAAGCTGACCAGCAGCTTTTGCGATCTTAAAGTCGAGCAATGGAATGGCCACGGTAGCAGCCTTATCAATATAGGCAGCAATACCACTGTCATGGGGCGGAATGATCTGCGCGCCATTACCCCAATACACTTTATAACCATTGTATTGCGGCGGATTATGACTCGCCGTCACCACGATGCCAGCTGCGGTGCCAAGGTGCAGAACACCAAAGGCCACCAGCGGCGTTGCGGCTACATTGGCAGTGAGGTAGACCTTTATGCCCAGAGCAGCCAATACACTGGCTGTGTCATGGGCAAACTGCTTTGAGTCGTGACGACCGTCATAACCAATAACCACGCCGCGAGTCGCAACATCGCTAATTTGCGCTTTAAGGTATGCGCCAAGTCCTGCTGAAGTTTGCTGCACCACCAAGCGATTCATTCGAGTCGGACCAGCGCCAACCACGCCACGCAATCCCGCAGTACCAAAGGCGAGTCGACCAGCAAAGCGCGCCTCAAGTTCTGCGCTATCATCTGAGTCCAGCAAAGCTTGCAGCTCTTGTCGCATCAATGGGTCTGGGTCACTGGCCATCCAATGTTTTACTCTTAATGATAATTGCGTATCCATCACTCACTCCATTTGCTATTTACACTGGCAAGGGGATCAAACAAGGCAAGCTATTTGATTTCCATTGCATCAATTTACGTTAATTAAACACTAAGCCTAGCAGCTCACTTGAACAAGACAATTTGCATTAAGTTTTCATCACAAATAGCCAAAGGCTTAAGATCCTCTTGAGTCATTAACCACCCTCTCTTTTTGTCTAATCAAGCTCGCTTGCCCACCGCGATATTAAGTTTTAAGCAGCATAAACCAATCAGTATAAGAAAGTGATTCGATAATCGTGTAAAATTACCAGCTTGCTAAATAACACCCTGTTGCGAACTGTTAATCATGAGCCCGTTAAAAATAGAAACCCATATCAAAGTCCAGTCCAGTGAAATTGATGCTGCTACCCTGCTCGCAGAAGATACGGGCTTATCCAAGCAAATTATTAAGCAAGCAATGCAAAAAGGCGCGGTTTGGCATAGTCATGGTAAGCAAACCAATCGCCTTCGCCGCGCGAAAAAAGCATTAAAGGTCGGTGATCAAATCCACCTCTATTACAACCAAGCAGTGTTAGATGAAAAGGTCAATGATGCAGAGTTGCTGTTCGATGAGGGGCAATACAGTATTTGGTATAAGCCTTTTGGCATGCGCTGCCAAGGTTCTAAATGGAGCGACCACACCACCATTAATCGCTTTGCTGAAACTCACCTTGAACCTGCCAGAAGCGCTTACATCATCCATCGATTGGATCTCGCCGCCACCGGATTGATAGTCTTAGGCCATAGCAAAAAAGTCACCGCTGCGATTGCTAATCTATTTGAGACCCGTGCACTGGATAAATTTTATCAAGTGATTGTTGAGGGCAAGTTCCCCGATGGCAAGGTCACAATCGACACCGATGTTGATAATAAGTCAGCGCTGTCACACGCTCATCGTCTTGAATACAACAGCGAGCTTAATCAGTCGAAAGTACAGGTAAAGATTGAGTCTGGACGTAAGCACCAAATTCGCATCCATATGGCAAGTATTGGTCACCCAGTGGTCGGTGATCGGCAACACGGCAATGGCAGCGAACTCACACCTAACCTACAGCTCACCTCTTGCCATTTAAGCTTTATCTGCCCAATGAGTGCTGAGCACAAAGTATTTGAACTGCCGCAAAGCTATCGCCCTGAGTTTCAATCGCAGCGAAAATAGCAAGTTGTAGACCGAGCATAAAAAAGCCCGCTATATGCGGGCTTCTTATTAAATGTTAGCTCATAAACTATCTAGCTTACTCGTCAACAGGTTTGTCTTTAAGGTACTTTTTACCAGAGAACATCGCTGAGACAATTCCTGGTTGATGGCGTAACTCTGCGATGACGACACCGACGATATGAATAAATATCAATAGCATGAGTAAATATGAACCATAAAGGTGCACCTTACCTATAATACTTTTATAGGGCTTTAACTGTGCCACTTTTTCTTGATTAACCCCAGAGTCATCATAGGGTTTGAGCGAGGCTGGTGCGACACCATCTTGTGCTAAATACTCAGCAACCGTCCCACCTAATGGCGGGTAATACACATCTGTCCCCGCGCGGAATAATCCTGTCGCCATAATCACAATTAACAACACAAATATTGCTGCAACAGCTAATTTACCCAACGGGTTATGACCCAGATATTGTGGATTTCCTCCCGCTTTTAACGCATTTCGATAGTCTCGGCTCTGCTTAAGGCTAGGCAGCATATGGGCGAACTTTGTATAGCGACTGCCAATAACACCAAATAGCAACCGAATCGTTAGATTGACCGCAAATAGGTAACCAATAATGATATGCAACTCTTTGAGTTTTATTTTTGCAGCTAGACCCGTAATCCCAAGTTCTGACTTAAATAACATAATCAAGCCAACAAACATTAAGCTGGTTACCAAAATAAGGTTAATCCAATGGAAAATCCTAACCGACTTGTCCCAAACGACATATTTAACCCACTTGCTCTGTTCGCTGTTCTCTTTGCCCGTCATAAATTCATCACTCATTATTTCAGTTCTATATTGCGTAAAGGAATACTGCTAAAAGGTTTACCCATCTAACCTGTGCTAACCTGTGTTAAACATCGCGCGTACATATTTGAGCGGTGCCATAAGTGCAATCACATCACAAAACTTTTGTTAATTGATGGCAAACGCGAGAAGCCGAGCGTAAGTGTAAGCGTAAGGTCTGAATATACCTCAGCCCTAATACTGACTTTGAGACTCACTTAAGAGCTCACTTTGATGGCTACATTAATGGCTTCATTAATGGCTTCATTAATGTTAGGCACTCATTATAACTCAACAGATTTAAGTTTCAGTTAATAAGCAACAACAGGCTCTTAAACATTTACTTTGGATCTAATGCGTTGAATCGTATTACAAATCATTAGCGCTAAACACTATCCCTTCACCTGTTTCTAGCCATAAGGGATGCTGAGTCATTACTTTGCTAAACATTCGACTTTGTAAATAACTATTAAGCCAATCCCTCAAGTTGGGATAAGGTGATTGCCGATACCATTGCCGCTCGACCCGAGCAAACTGACGTATAAAAGGTAACAAGGCTAAATCAACCAAACTGGGGCTATCTGAGATTAAATATTTGTGTTGGGTTAATCGTTGTTCAAGCCCCTTTAAATAGGTTTCACAGGCCTCTCTATCTTCAATAAGAGAGGCTTCATGGTAGCGTTTTGAGCAACGATACTTTTCCAAGCAAACTTTAAACTCTGTATCAAAAACCGTGATAAGCGCGAGCATCTCATCTAATGCTTGTGGATCTGCGTTATCGAGATGGTCATCTGGATCACTTAAGGTTAATGCCCACAGCATCACCTCTAGGCTCTGTTCGATAACCTTACCATCTGCTTGTACCAAAACCGGCACCGTGCCTTTAGGTGATGCTTGAAGAAGTTCAAGCGGCTTATTACTTAAGACGAGATCCCGTAATTCAACCTGCTGCCTCGAGGCATAGATAGCCAATCTTGCACGCATTGCGTATGGGCAATTTCTTAACGAGTAGAGTACGGGTAATTGTATGCTTTTATCCATTGTGACTTGCAGAGCTCCATTAGCAAATGCGAATAATTTACTTTAACGATATTCATTCGCAAAATATACGGGTAACATCCCCTCTAAATTTATGACAACAAGTGGTAACCATGGATCCGAAAATTGAATTATTAGCACCGGGCGGTGATGTCGATGCGATAAAAGCGGCCATTATTGCAGGAGCCGATGCAGTCTACTGTGGCTTAGATACGTTTAATGCCCGTAACCGCGCCGCTAATATTTCCTTTGAAGAACTGGTTGGCATTATTCGACTTGCACACCAATACCAATGTGAAATATTTCTCACGTTAAATATTGTTATCTTAGAGCAAGAGTTTAAGTCTCTCGCTAAGCTATTAAGTCGTCTGGTTAATACCACCTTAGATGGCGTTATCGTACAAGATATCGGTATGTTCCATCTGCTTACCAAGCATTTCCCGAGCTTAGCAATCCATGCATCCACGCAGTTAACCACCCATAATGCTGGCCAACTGCCTTTTCTTAAAAAGCTTGGTGCATCACGGGTAAACTTATCAAGAGAACTTAACTTACGTGAGATCACGGCGCTCACTGCAACCGGTCGTGAGCACGACATTACCACTGAGGTGTTTGTACACGGTTCTTTATGTATTGCTTTTTCAGGGCTATGTTATTCCACGTCTGCAAGTGTCGGTAACTCAGGCAATCGCGGTCGATGCAGTCAAGCATGCCGTGAAGAATATCAAACCACGCCATCGGGCAATAATTTCCCGCTAAACATAAAAGATAACTCGGCCTTTTTCGATCTCCCCGCCTTAATCGAAGCCGGAGTGCATTCATTTAAAGTTGAAGGACGCATCAAAGGCGCGAGTTATGTTCATACCGTCATTGACAGCTTTCGTAAGCAAATTGACGGCTACTTAGCCACAGGTGAGCTACTCGAAGATGGCGAACGCCTTTATAAAGTATTTAATCGAGATTTGACTAACGCCTTCTTAAAAGGCGATTTAAATCAATCGATGTTTATCGATAATCCTCGTGATCACTCGAAAAACCATCTAAAAGACAAGTTAACTAACAATGGCAGTCAATCCATCTCGGTGGTGCAGATCCACGATGCTGAGCAAGCACTGCAAGTAGAGAAAAGCCAGATCCAGGCAAGCGTGACCGATAAGATAAAGCACTTAAGCATTGAGAAGCTACCGCTAACGCTCGCCTTTGCAGGCAAGCTCGGTAGCCCCCTATCAATTAGGGTTAGCACCAAAGACTTTGTTGTGGGACAACCCCAGCTTGAGGCAAAACATTTTGTGGTGCAATCACGTAGCTTACTGGTTAACAGTGACGATGCGTGTATCGATAGCAGCGCCATTGAGAAACGTTTTAAAAGTTTAAACAATGCCGAATTTAATCTGCAACTACTCAATATCGACGACTTAGCGACAGGGTTAAGTATCCCGTTTAAAGAACTGAGCGTGCTTAAAAAACAGATACAATTTCAACTCAACCATGAAACGCCAGTATTGCCCACAGTTGAACTGCCTAAACTGGTTAATCATCCAAAGCCAATACCTAGCCAACAAGCAAAACTGTCGATATTAATCTGTGATGAGGCCGATACTGCGCTACTTGATGCCACCGACGCAGACATTTACTTTAAGCTTCCTGATGCTTACAAGCGGGGTTGCACTCAATATGTTGATTTCTTAAAAGCTAACCCACGACTCATCCCTTGGTTCCCATCGGTACTAATTGGTAAAGACTTTGATGTGGCTATCAACCTATTAGAGCAAGTCAAACCGGCACTGATTGTGACCAATAATACCGGTATTGCCTACCGAGCATACGAGCTAGGTATTAAGTGGATTGCAGGGCCGTTTTTAAACACGACGAACTCCTATGCGTTACTTGCATTACAGGAGCAGTTTGATTGTAGTGGTGCCTTTGTCTCAAATGAGATAAACCTGCAGCAGATAAAACACATTGCTCGTCCTGCCAATTTTAAAATGTTCTACAGCATTTACCACCCTATTCTATTGATGGCCAGTAGGCAGTGTTTTTTCCAACAGAGTGTTGGTTGTGAAAAGCCCCGTATCGATAATGGCTGTATGTTGTCATGCGATAAATCGACAAGCATTACCAATCTTAAAGGTGATAATTTTGCGATTGATAAGCAAAAAGCGGGCTATCCAAGTATTTACAATCAAGATCAGTTTTTAAATACTGAGATTATTAATGATCTTGCTCATCTATTCGATGGCTTTATGATTGATCTGACCAATATCGGTTTAGGTGATAAAACCGCCCCCGATAAAGTGGCGCTCATCGAGCAATTTGAGCAGCTATTGCAGGGCGAATCTCAGGTCGTCGACACGCTTAATCGTATGGTGCCGCAATCAACAGTGAGCCAGTATCACAACGGTTTATAATAACCAAAACGTCAATCCCTTCGCATGAGGGGTATTGGCGGCGTTATCATTTAAGTGATAGAAAGCATTCGTGTGATCTTAAGCTATAAAAACCGCTTGTTTAAGTCAGGCTATCGCCATAACACGATAATTTTGCTTATAATGTTTTAGATTGGTATTAATAAATCACTGCCTTACAGTGATGGCTCAGCGAACGTTATTACTTTAATTAAAATTCAAAAGAGGGCTTTGTGGAGAATCTAACACTAGTGGTCGATTTTTTATTAAACCATAAACTGTTACTTACAGTCCTAGTCATCGTCTTAATTTCACTTGTTAAGCGCTTAATCATTTCCCAAATTCGTGGTGATGTGGCGTTTCTCACTGAAATTCAGCGCAAGTGGATGTCTCGTACTAAAAACGGCACTTTTATCTTAATTCTTGTGATTCTGTTTATGCTATGGCAGACAGAAATCAGCAAATTTGCCCTGTCGGTGACCGCGATTGCGATTGCGTTTGTTGTGGCATCCAAAGAAATTATTTTGTGTTTTACTGGTTCGATTCAAAGAGCGAGTTCGCGCTCGTTTGTGATTGGCGACTGGATTGAAGTAGGCAAAATATGTGGCGAAGTGATTGAGCACAACTTAATGGCAACGGTTATTCAAGAAATTGATCTATACCACGGCCAGTATCACTTCACCGGTAAAACAGCCACCTTGCCTAATAGTATGTTCTTTAGCTATGCGGTGAAAAACCTCAACTTTATGAAGCGTTATGTCTACCATGACTTTAGTATTACTGTGGTGGAATTTTATAACTTGTACCCACTGTTCCCAGAACTCCATGAGAAAATTGAAGCACATTGCGAAGACTTTTATGAAGTGGCTAAGCGTTATAATGGCATTATTGAAAAACACGCAGGTGTCGACCTACCAGGGCCTGAGCCACATATTCATATCAATAGTGGCGTAAATGGCGAACAAAATGTTCATATCATGATTTTCTGCCCGACAGAGCAGGCTGTTCATTTAGAGCAGTTAATCAGAGAAGATTTTATGATTGCCTACCATGAGGCATTTGGTAAAGAAGAGATTATTTAGAACTTAGATAAATTGAATCTTTGCGTCTGTAATGACGCAAAGCTCTGATCTTGTTTATTGTAAAGAGGTCTTAAGTCGCTTCATCCCTTCATCAATACTCACTAAGGCGCTATAACCGAGATCATTTTTGGCTGCGCTGATATCAAAATAATGGCTGGTCGAAAGCTGCCTTGCGACAAAACGCGTCATGATTGGCTCTTGCTGCTTACCTAATAAACCATAAACAGCCTCAAGCACACACCCTGCCATATAAGCCACATGACTCGGTACTCGCTTTGTCACTGGTGCAAACCCTTGGCAGGCGAGGATTTTGTTTAGCATCTCCGCCATAGTAATCGGCTCATCGTTACTCAAATAATAGGCTTTACCAGCACAAGCGGCACGACTCGCATCTTCACTGCAAAGTTTAACCGCGGCCAAGATATGAGCATAAGCTGCATTGCCCACATAGATGGTATCGACTAGCTTGTCTTGCTTGCCCACCAGCTTCAATTTACCTGCTACTGCACGTTCAAGCACCCGTGGTACGAGATGTGGATCGTTTGGCCCCCAAATAAGATGTGGCCTTAGCGCTGTGGTGCCTAAGTGTTTGCCATTACCCAGTATGCAACCGTTAGCGTTAAGCATCATCTGCTCGGCTATCGCCTTAGACTCGCCATAATAATTCAAAAAATGTTCAGCATAGGGCGCGGATTCATCATTGCCTGCTTCATCTTCCCCAGCAAAGGTGACACTTGGCGTGCTGGTGTAAACCAAACGCTCAATATGACGCTTTTTACAGGCATCAATAATGTGGCGAGCACCGTCGACATTGGGTGAAAAATAGCTTTGTTTACTGCCCCAGACTCCCGCTTTGGATGCGACATGAAACACTAAATCACAGCCTTGCATAGCCGATAACACTGCCTGCTCGTCAGCGATATCACCTTGGATCATATCGATGCCCATTGCATCTAATGCTGGATATGCTCCGCGGGCAAACCCTGTGACTTTAATACCCGCAGCGAGTAGACGCTCACAAATGGCTTTACCTAAGAAGCCTCCCGCTCCAGTAACAAAGGCGCGATTAACCTTGTGCTTAAGCGCCGTTAACGCGGCCTGCTCTTGAGGGGGAAAATCATTCAGACTAAGCGTATCGATAACAACTGACAAAATAGATTATTCCTTGATCTGCTTTTGTGCCCAAACAGCTAATTTCTCACGGAAAATTTTAGCGTTATGACGAATATCAACAGGAAAATCGGGGTGAATTAAGAAGCGCTCAATACCTCGAGTCTGCGCATGTTGCTCGGCAATCGCTCTAAGCTCACTATAAAGCACACCAGAGAGTGAGCAGGCTACAGACTGTTTTAGCTCTATGCACACAAGTGGCGTTACCTTGCCAGCAATGTTAACGCCCACTAACGCACTGCGTTTTACGTCGCTATGAGTATTAAAGATGCGTTCGCAGGGAATAGAGTAATAACGTTTAGTCTGGTTATTGGTTGCTGGTAAAGCATCTGCATCGACTCTATGCGCCTTTCGGCCACACATCCACAATAAACCATCACTATCTAAATAACCCAAATCTCCCATACGGTGGCGAATACTGTCACCATCTTGAATTTTTGCCAGCAAGGTTGCACTGTCGCGCTGATAATAACTGCGACTCACCATGGGGCCTTTAACAACGATTTCGCCAATTGCATCAACAGATAAGGCTAAGCTGTTATGCCAGCGCGCTATCGGCTTCTCATCGATAGCTATGATGGCAATTTCAACCCCATCAATCGCTTTACCCACACAAATTCCGCCGCCGTTATCGGTTACCAAAGTTGTGTCAAACAAGGCTTGGCTTCCTATTTTGCTAATAGGTAAAGACTCGGTTGCGCCATAGGAGTTAAGCACTTCAACATCTTGATTAAGCATCAAGCTAAAGCGTTTAATCGATGAAATTGTTGCTGGCGCTCCCGCTGAAATAACACGCTCAATGCTGCTAAGTTTATGCGCTGTGGCCGCTCCCGCTTGCCCCAATCGCTCTATTAGAGCTGGGTTTACAAACATATTGCTGCATTGATACTTATCTATAGCTGCAAAGATAAATTCAGGATTGGCGGTAATCGGCTTACTGGCATCCATATCAGGCACAATTGATGCCATGCCTAATGCGGGGCCAAATAATGAAAATAGCGGGAAGGTGGCTAAGTCTCGCTCACCGGGCTTGATCCCATAATCATTTTTAAGCGCTGTAATTTGCGCCTCAAACATCTTATGAGAATAAATTACGCCCTTAGGCGTCCCCGTGCTACCGCTAGTAAATAAAATCGCCGCCATGGCATCTTGATCTAGCCATTGCATCTCAAACGGCTGAGAAGGCGCTGATTGATTGGCTTTCAATAAGCTATCTAAATGAGCAGCCCCTGTTAATGCCCGCACTATCGAGCTACCGCCGACATTGATCAGGTGTTTAACGGTCGATTTTCCCCAACCAAATAGGCGTCTAGCGATATGGGCCTTAGGGATCCCGATAAAAATATCAGGCTTAGCCTCTTCAAAACACTGCTTAAGGTTATTAATCCCCATACCCGGGTCGACTAGAATTGGAATTATTCCGGCCTTAAACAGGGCAAAGGTTAAGCAGAAAAAATCGATACTCGGCGTCACCATCAACACCGCCTTCATACCTGGCGCTAAACCATGACTGAGGAGCGCGCTGGCTATCTCATCACTTTTAGCATTAAGGGTTTGAAAGTCCATCTCTTGATAACGCAGCCCACTGACGGCTCTGCCGTTAGACTGCTGCACTGCAACTGCGAGAGAGTCAGGAAGTGTCTGTGCGGCACTAACTAAATGACGGCACAAATTTGCGCCGTCATTGTTTTGATTAACCAGTGTTGCCATCGGCTTTACGCTACCGACTCAGTGTTAGATACTGGGTCTGGGTTAGCTTGCGTATTCACTTCGGTTTCAGCCATAAAGTCTTTAATGTGGCCAATGACTTCATCGCTCGCGTCTTCAAGAATATAGTGACCACAATCGCTAAACTCATGCACCTTGGCATGAGGCATTCTTTGCTTCCACTCGGTTAAGAAGTGCTTATCGAACACAAAATCTTGCAAGCCCCAACAGATCACGGTGGGAACATCTTTGAATTTAGACAAGCTAGCAGCAATATCTGACACTAACTCATAATTGCGATCGCCAGGTTTTAGTGGAATGTCCTGCACAAAGCGCAGTGTCGAAATTCGGTTCGCCCAAGAGTTAAAGGGAGCAACGTACGCTTCGCGAATATCTTTATGCATAGGCTTACGCTTAACACCAACGTAAGATGCAGCCGACGAAAACGCATTAAAACCACGCACTAAAAACGTGCCTAGCAAAGTATTGCGGCAAATCGATAGCGCCCACGGGAATGGCTTACTCGCTGGAAGATGAAATGCGCCAGTATTAAGGATAACTAAACGTTTGATACGTTCAGGGTAACGCGCCGCGTATCCCATGCCTATCATTCCGCCCCAGTCATGTACCACCAGCGTAATGTTTTCTTTCACATCTAAGTGTTCGAGTAAGGCTTCTAAATCATCGATACGGTTTTTAAGGGTGTAGTCGTAACCACTGTCGTCAGGCTTATCAGACAAACCACAGCCGATATGATCAGGCACAATGCACTGATGCTTATCACTTAATGCACTGATAAGGTTGCGATAATAAAAAGACCAGCTCGGGTTACCGTGTACCATCACCACAGGCTCACCTTGGCCTTCATTGACGTACTGAAGCTTGTTGCCGTTTCTATCTAAGTAGTTACGTTTAAAAGGGTGCAGAGTGTCTAGCATGACGTTTCCTATCTTTGTGTTACTTGTCGAACGCTTTATTAGCTAAAGGGGGCTAGCCTGTATATGGACAAGCTTCCTATTAACGTAAGTGTGTTAACTCTTACTCGTTAGCGCTTACCCATATATAGTGACTTACCACTTAAGACCTAACATCATGCAGTTCAAACCACTGCCTATTCCTAAAAAGCTGACCTGATCGCCGCTTTTCAAAAAGCCTTGGTCATGTGCCATTGCTGCCGTAACGGGCAATGAAACCGTGCCCATATTGCCAAGCAACTTATAGGTTGGAAATTCTTTCTCTTCAGGGATATTCAATGCACTCAGTACATTACGACGATTCGACGCGCCAACCTGATGACAAATTACTTTATCGACCTGCTCAACTAACCAGTTACGCTGCTCAAGAAAGTGACTCCACGTATGACGTGCAAGCTCCACACCTTCTTTAAGCAGGGCGACACCGTTGGTGCGCATATATTCGCGATACAGTTGTGGGCCCGCTTCTTCAAGCCCCCACTGACATAAATCATAATGCTGCGGCGCCGACAAGTGACTCGCACCCAATAATTGGTGCTGGCGATTGCCTTTAAGATTTAAGCTGCCATCGGTCAACAACACCGCTACCGCACCAGAACCACCCGTTAAGGTTGCCAAAGACTGCGCGTAGTTTTGCATGGTTGGCTCTGCCAGCATCTTATCTATGGTGATATCAACGATATGACGCGCCGACTCACACGAGACCACTAGGCCAGCTTTAATTTGACCAAGCTCAATACGGTTCGCAATATCTAAAATACCCGATAGCACACCTAAGCATGCATTACTGATATCGTAAATCGCGGTATCTTTAGACACGCCAAGCTCTGCCGCAATACGACAAGCTGTTGCAGGTTCGTGTTGATCGCGGCAAACACCGGTGTAAACCACTGCGCCCAAATCACTGATCTGCACACCGGTTTCATCAATGGTTTTATGTGCCGCGGCTAAAGCACCATCAGATAAACGGTGCCCTTTTGGCCACCAGCGTCTTTCATGGATCCCTGTCAATGTAGCAATCTGCCCCATTGGAATACGAAACTTTTGATATAAAGGCGCTAAACGAGATTCTAGCTCCGAAGTCGATACAACTTCAGGCGCTAACTCGTAGGCCATACTATTAATAAAAACGCGGGAATATTTCATGAAACTGCTTATCGTCACTCACAAGATAGGCGAATTTACAGCCCATCTAGATAGTTATTTATTATTAACCAGCCATTTGAGCAAGAAAAAGCTGATGATTCAATAAAAAACCTCATTACTGAGCAGTTTTAATCCAACCTATCATAGACTTTACTTACTAAAGAGCCTCTCTTTTCGCGCGGATTCAATCACAGCTAACTTAATTACAACTTAATAAACAGTTTGTTACGATAAGATTAAATTGAGCTAGCCTGAAAAATCTATTTAAATGCGTGAATTAGCGCATTTCGCGGCGTAATACTGTTTGAACAAAATTCACTCAAGGTTACTCGGTAGCCCTGCTCTTCAAGAAAGCATACTCTGTCAAGTAACAGCCATTGTTCGACGAGCGCCCTAAATAGATGCGCCACAAGATCGATGCGTCGAGTTAAGCGCTGACGCAGTTCTCCAATCACCAAATACTCTTGCCAATCGATATCAGCAGGTAAAGCTAACCCTTTCGCGTCAGCCGCCCAACGACAAAACACCGCAAAATCATCATTTAACTGACTCTGCTTGATTGCGGGAACAGGTAAATACTCGTCAAGACCGCGCACCTTGCGCTGCAACGCATCAAAACCGAGTCGCCAAGCCATCTCCTGCAACCGGTAACCCTTATGCTTGTCGTTAGCAATAACGCTTTGCTGTAAGGGCAACTGCAAGTCTGCACGGCTTAGTTTAAGCTCACTCGCCTTAGCCACTGTCGAAAGCGCTTGATACTGCTTGGCTTGAATAAGGTGATAACAACAAGGTGAAATCACCAACTGCTTGGTACCAGCATCACTGGCATGCTGCAGTAGTTTAACATGCAAGTCGCCGCAAGCGTGTAGCGCTACGGCAAGTTGCTCAGTATGTAACTGCTCACTTTGGCCAGCAAAGGCATCTGCACAGATAAAAGTTTGTGGTAGTTGCCATTTTATTGCAAATTGCTCACCGGCTTCACACAGGCTTGGCTGCCATTCAAGACTGACCACTTGTCTTTGGTGGGCTTTTGCAATGAGCCTACCTAAGTGACCTTTTCCTGCGCACCACTCAAGCACTGGCGTATCATCAAACGGAAGTGTGGCAACAAATGCATTAATCTGTTGCCACTTACGGCCTTTAATATGGGCACTAAAATGGGGCTCATCTTCTGCTGTTAACAGTGCTGTTGATGCTAATTTTTTTGTTGAGCTTGTTGTTGATTTTGTCGCAACTCTGGAGCCAATATCAGCACCTATGGCTGATTGCAGCAATAACTCAAGCTGCCATGTTAAACCTTGAGCAAGCAAATCCTCTGACAAGGCTCCTAACAAGGCTTCATTCAATCTATTTTGACAAGCATCAATGGCATCAAGTGAGTCGTCAGTGAGTTGCCAAACCGCTTTAGCTAGTCTTGGAAAGCTTTCGCTCCAAGGCAGCTCGTTGCACTCAAAAGAGCGGCTACGCCATAGCGACTGACTCTGCGTTAACAGCGCGTCTATCTGCTTAAGTTTTTGCGCTGCGCTTAATGCAGCTTGCTTACACAAAGGTAGAGATTGAGTTGAAGTGACAGTCATCTTTTTAGCTAATTTAATGTTGCAACACACAGCGGTTTAGCGCTGCAATAAAAACGAGCACCCTATGAAGAGTGCTCGCCAGTTTAACATGTCATCGGCTAGATCCGATTAAGCTTTTTGCTTAACTTCGGGTTTTGAGGCGTTTAGCTTTTTAATTTGCATACGCTTACCTAACCACACCCCTAGGCCTAATGGCGCGAAAAACACCACCAGTAGGAAGAGTACGAAGTACAAAATCAAGCTCTTAAGAGTCTTGGTCAACTCCTGAAAAACCACCTCTACCGCATTTTGTGAAATCTGCTCTAAGTCAATCGCCGCTGCTGCGCGCTCACGAGCAACCATCGCTTCTAGGGCAATACGCTCATTCTTCACCATAACTTCTAGCGCCTGACGCTCAACCGACAACTGCTTTAGCTTATCATCGGTACTGGCACTGAGTTGATCTAATAGCGGAGTGAGCTCTTTACGCATATCAACGGCTAAACTTTGCATCATTTCAGGGCTTTGTGCCATTAACTGCTGGAACTTAGCTGAGGTATCGCTAATATTTGTTAGCGTGCGCTGAATTTCATCGGCATTAATGTTGGAATGCAAGGCATATAGCTCGGCTTTCCAGCCTAAGATTTTTGGCATCTGCTCGGCGATCATCGCCATACGGTCAGAGATATCACTCATCACCTCAGGGACGGTGCCGAAAGTCGTCACCGCATCAAACTCACTGATCTTATGGAACTCAAGCCATTCGGTAAATGCCGATTCCCGTGCAAACGCCATATCCTTTATGGGGTGGCTCGCAGCGTATTGCTTCACAAACTCTTGATTCTTTTTAAAATTAGCGCCACCTAGATTTTTAATTGTGCGCTCAAACTGATCTCGTAATTTGATGCTGGTCTCAACGGCGACGGGTTGTTGCTCTGCAAATAAGTTTTTGCCCGCTCCCGTTTCAAAAAACTGTGCCATCTGCTCGGTAAACACCCAAGTATCAATCATCGCTGCTGTTGGTGATGCTTGAAAAATCGTGTGTTGTAGATTCTGCTCGGCGTTAATCTTCCACATTAAGGTGTTTGACTTAATCGCAATACTGTCGGTATTACGCTCTATCAGATCAGCAGCGCTCTCTACCTGGCTATAAAAAACCGTACTAAAGTCGCGACTAAAAACGCGCATATTGAGTTGATCTTTTGGCAACGGCTCAATGCCGCTTTCCAATTTAATTTCTAACAGTGAACACGCACTTGTCAGCAACGCGACAACGGCTATCAAACAAAAGCGAAACATCGCTTTCATAACTCCTCCAGAAAATACACAGTTCATTAGAATTTATTTGAAATTCAATTAAAATAGTTTATTAAAAACATCAGCTTATAATTCTACCACCGGACATCAACAATACCTATCGCTATGTCTACTTACCTCATTAGCCATATTATGAATTAGCCACGTCAATACCAATGTCAAAGCCAAGCTCTAGGCCAATGAAAAGAGTTTCACTTGTAAGCTAATTCTAGCTAACTTAGAATCTGCCGCAAATTCGAACAAGAAATACAACACAAACCTTATGATGCAATCACCTTGTGTGGCCAAATGCGGCTTAAATGATGAAGATTATTGTATGGGCTGTTATCGCCATATCGATGAAATAGTCGGTTGGGGGCAGGCAAGCGATGAACGTAAAGCGCTCATTTGGAAAAATCTGGCTGAGCGCAAGGCCAAGATGCAAGGCGGGGAAAATAGTGCCATCCTCAGTCGGGCCAAATGGATTGAAGCCCAGAGCAGACTAGAACGCTCAGAGGCCGATTAATCAATCCTGTTCCTGTCCTAAATATATAAACACATCCCAGGATGAGATATTTAATACAAAAAAAGCCGCTCATTCGCGGATTTTTTAAACTCTTTACGGTCTACTTTTTCAGCATACTCTTCAAATCCGCAAATGGATTGTAAGTCGCAGCTTCAACTTTGTTTTCTGTCGTAGAACCATACTGAATAAGCTCTTCAAACTTAGAGTGCTCATTGTCATGACAATAAAGGCACAACAGCTCCCAATTAGAGCCATCTGATGGATTATTATCGTGGTTATGATCACGATGATGCACCGTCAACTCTCTTAGGTTGGCATTGTTAAATTCACGAGTACAGCGGCCACAGACCCAAGGATAAAGCTTAAGCGCCTGCTCACGATAACCCACTTCACGCTTGGCTTTATACTCTCTCGCCTCAGCTAATACTCTATCTAACTTACTTTGCCCTTGATTGGTCGACATGCTGTTTCTCATTAAAGTTTGTTACCTAGAGCCAATTGTATCACTGACCCTAGGTACTTTTCACCGCAAATTACGCGAATTATTTAGCTTCGCTACCTAAGTACTCTGAGCTTGAAAGATGTAGGTAGTGCAAGTACTTTTCGTACTGCGTCACCACATCTGCCAGTAGCTGATCTTGAGTAAAGCCCATTACATCGTAATGTTGACCACCGTGTTCTAAGAATACTTCCACACGGTAGTATTCGATATCACCGTCAGCCACTTCACTTTCGAGCGGATTGGTAATGCTAAATGCGCGGGTACGTAGACCGTAAACGAAGTCATTATGATCTTCACTTGGAACCACAAAGCGTACACGGTTATCAAAGTTTAAAATCTCAGCCGTAATTGAGCGACTTAAGAAGCTATCGCGTACTTTTGTTAATGCTGGCTGAGCCACACTATCAAGGAAGCTCTGCGCTTCTTCTTGGCTCGGATGCGATAGTAAAACATCAATATGCGACTCCCAGCTCACATTGGTCTTGGTAAACTGCACACTGGTATTATGTGATTGCACGCTGTTGATTTTTAACCAGTCATCTTTAAGCGCAATGTACAGACCGAAACACATGAGCAGCATAACGATAAGGAACGGCAATGCACTTGCTATCGCAGCAGTTTGCAGCGCTTGTAAACCACCGGCTAATAACAAAACAGAAGCAACTACACCTTGCATTAATGCCCAGAAAATACGCTGCCAAACAGGTGCATCATGATCACCACCAGAGGTCAGGTTATCGATAACTAACGAGCCTGAATCAGATGATGTTACAAAGAAAGTCACCACTAAACACAGTGCAATTGTCGATAACAAGGTTGAAAATGGCATATGTTCAAAAAACACAAACAAGGCCACCGATACGTCTGACGATACCGCGTCAGACAGATAGGTTCCGCCATTTGAAATCACTTCAATAGCGCTGTTACCAAAACCTGTCATCCAAATAAAGGTCAATGTCGATGGAACAAACAATACGCCCACCAAGAATTCACGAATAGTACGGCCGCGCGAAACGCGGGCAATAAAGGTTCCGACAAATGGTGACCATGAGATCCACCACCCCCAATAAAGAAGGGTCCAGCCACCAAGCCAATCGTTCTTCTGCTCATAAGCATATAAATTAAACGTCTTACCGACGATATCGCTTAAATACGCCCCCGTGTTTTGTACAAATGCTTGCAGTAGCTCAACTGTAGAGCCAAATAGTAATACACATAGGAGTAACAATACCGCAAGCACTAGGTTGAGCTCACTTAAACGTTTAACGCCTTTGTCTAAACCTGAAAACACCGAAACCGTCGCAATCAGACATACACCGATAATCAAAGCCACTTGCACAGTGCTATTAACCGGCACATCGAGTAAGTAATTAAGGCCTGAGTTTAACTGTAATACACCAAAACCAAGTGATGTAGCCACACCGAACATGGTACCTAGCACCGCAAAAGTATCGACAGCATGACCAATTGGACCATAAATCTTGTCACCAATCAGCGGATACAATGCACTTCGTGGCAGTAGAGGAAGCTTATGTCGATATGAAAAGTACGCCAAACTCAATGCAACAACCGCATAAATTGCCCAAGCATGAATACCCCAGTGGAAGAAAGTGATCTTCATGGCGTCTTTTGCCGCTTGAATCGTCATTGGGTCGGCATCGGGGGGAGACAAGTAATGCATTACAGGCTCTGCCACACCAAAGAACATTAAGCCGATACCCATACCCGCTGAGAACAGCATAGCAATCCAGCTCTTATAGGTGTAATCAGGCTCTGCGTGATCTGGGCCTAGCTTGATATCACCGAAGCGACTTACCATGACAAAAATAATAAAAATCAGGAAAACGGCAACACCTAAAATGTAAAGCCAGCCCGCTTTAAGTTCGAACCAGGATTGAGCTGCTTTGAAGACGTCTTGTGATTGAGTCGGCCACACGGCACAAACAAATACCATTAACGTTATTAGAATGACTGAAGAGAAAAAAACTGGTGGATTAATACTCGATTTTATCGACATAGAATTACCGCAATAAATAAAGAACACACAACATCGCCTAGCGTTGTGTGAAAGGGCCGCCAGGACTTAGAAATGTATTACCAAATATAAGCACACACCGACGGGATCATTATTTTGTGGTTTAACCCGCTGTGATACTCACCTTAGAATGATTAGAAAATCTCGAGCATCATCTGAAACTAGCTTCACCTAATATTAGGATCACGCAAACTAAAGATAGCACTGTCGATTAATTAACATCTATTACCAATAGTGATAAATACCCTTTCTTTTTAGTTGCTTTCAACAACCAAAAAATAAGTACTTACTTACCGCTAAAGGCTAACAAATCATATTGAATAGCCCAACCCAAAATTGCCGTGTAACGACATGGTTCAACTATTAAATAGAATTTGGCTCACAGGTTTTAACAACACAAAATTCACTTACACTATACATTATTTATCGAGTCGATGTTTTCGTCTATAGCGCAGAAACAAAAAAAGCAGCTTATCGCTGCTTTTCTAATTAACTCAATTCAACATTTAACCAGAATTGTGAACTCAATCTCACTGCGTTTTTTTAACAACTCAATCAAAGCAAAACACAATGACTCAAAAACCTTAAAGTTTAAGATCTTTTTCCATCTCTTCGTATGAGATATGGCGTACATCTTTACCTTTCACATAATAGATAATGTACTCACAAATGTTCTGACAACGGTCCCCTACACGCTCAACAGCACGGGCGGCCCAAAGCACATCTAACACTTCAGGAATAGAGCGCGGATCGGCCATCATATAGGTCATCAGCTGACGAATAATGCCTTCATACTCTTTATCAAGCTTAGTGTCTTCTTTGTGCAGCTCAAATGCGACATCGGCGTCCATTCGAGCAAGAGCGTCGAGGGTTGAATGCAAAGTACGTGTGGCATGACGCCCCATGTTTTCGATACTCACCAATAAAGGCTGCTGATTTTTAGAGCGCTTATCCATGGCCGCTTTGGCAATTTTTACGCAGGCATCACCAATTCGCTCTAAGTCTGTAATAGTCTTAGAAATAGCCAATACTAGACGTAAATCACTTGCTGCTGGCTGACGCTTAGCGATAATGCGCGCACATTCTTCGTCAATCGCCACTTCCATACCATTGACTTTGTGATCGCCTTCTATCACTTTTTGCGCAAGCTCGGCATCTAGCGACCCAAGGGCATCTAATGACAGCTCAAGTTGACGTTCAACCAAGCCGCCCATCGCCAACACGCGATTGCGAATATCGTCAAGCTCAGCATTAAACTGACCAGAGATATGTCTATTTAAGTTCATGTTTTCCATTGCTGTAACTCCCTATCTCTCTTAACCGTAACGGCCAGTAATATAATCTTCCGTCTTCTTCTTTTTAGGCGTCGTAAAGATGGTATTGGTATCAGCATACTCAATCAGTTCACCCATATACATAAAGGCGGTTTGATCTGACACGCGCGCAGCCTGTTGCATGTTATGCGTAACAATAACAACGGTATATTTTGATTTAAGATCGGTGATCAACTCTTCAATGGTCAAGGTTGAAATCGGATCCAATGCTGATGTGGGTTCATCAAGTAATAATACTTCAGGTTCAATCGCAATCGCCCGAGCTATCACCAAACGTTGCTGCTGACCGCCAGACAAACCAAAAGCGTTATCATGCAGCCTGTCTTTTACCTCATCCCAAATCGCAGCGCCACGTAATGAACGCTCGGCAGCATCATCAAGTTCGCGGCGATTATTAACCCCTTGCAGGCGCAAACCATAAACCACGTTCTCGTAAATCGATTTAGGGAATGGATTCGGACGCTGGAATACCATACCGACGTTACGGCGTAGCGCGGCTACATCGACCTTTTTGTCGTAAATATTTTGGCCGTGCAACATGATCTCACCACCAATATGGCAGTTATCGACCAAGTCGTTCATACGGTTAATGCAGCGAAGTAAGGTCGACTTACCACAACCACTCGGACCGATGAAAGCCGTCACCTTTTTCTTAGGGATCTTCATCGATACATCAAATAGTGCTTGTTTGTCGCCATATTTAAGATCTAAGTTGCGGATCTCTAAGGCTGTTTGTTCTTTTGTTAGGTTTTCTAGGTCTAGCATATCAGTCTTCATTACCGATTGATCTATTGAAATCATGTTATTTCCTACTGCTTAGGATAATCGTCAATTAATGCTCAAGCGAACGATATTTTTCGCGTAAGTGGTTTCGTACACCAATGGCAGTTAAGTTAAGTGCCACAATTACCGAGACCAAAAGGAACGAAGTAGCGTATACCAAGGGACGCGCCGCTTCTACGTTAGGGCTTTGGAAACCAACATCATAGATGTGGAAACCTAAATGCATGAACTTACGTTCTAGATGCACAAATGGGAAATTCATATCAATAGGCAATGTCGGCGCAAGCTTTACCACCCCGACTAACATCAGCGGAGCAACCTCACCTGCCGCACGAGCAACTGCCAAAATTAACCCCGTCATAATGGCAGGGCTGGCCATTGGGATAATAATGCGCCATAAGGTCTCTGCTTTAGTGGCACCGAGCGCCAAACTGCCCTGACGAACAGAACTTGGAATACGGCTGAGGCCCTCTTCTGTTGATACGATGACAACAGGCAAAGTCAAAATAGCGAGGGTTAACGCCGACCAAATTACACCAGGCGAACCAAAGGTCGGCGCTGGTAGTGCTTCAGGGTAGAACAGCTGATCTAGCGTGCCACCAAACATATAAACAAAGAAACCTAAACCAAATACACCGTAAACAATCGATGGCACACCCGCTAAGTTAATCACCGCAATACGGATCATCTTAGTAATGGGGCCTTTCTTGGCATATTCGTGCAAGTAGATAGCGGCGATAACCCCAAATGGCGTCACAATTACCGCCATCAACATAACCATAAACACGGTACCGAAAATCGCAGGGAATACGCCACCTTCGGTGTTGGCTTCGCGTGGGTCGTCACTGACGAACTTACCCACTCCAATAAACCACTGGCCAATTTTCCCCATCACACCTAAACGGTTGGCATAGGTCACATCTAAGATAGTATCGAGTTTTAATGTCACCTCTTCGCCACGCATGTCACGAATAATAACCGAATCTCTACCCGCTTCAGTTTTAAAGGCAAAGAACTCTTTTTCTACGATTTGATACTCGGCATTTAACTTAGCGCGCTCAGCGGCTATCTCGGCTTTACGACTGTCGGTTAAGGCGTTATCTAACTCATAACGACGAGACTGTAGACGTAAGTTTTCAAGCTCATAGTTAATTGAACCAATCACACTTTTTTGCAGAGCAAGCGCTTCATCGTTCAGTTTAACCGCTCGCTCTATATGGCTTTCAAAATCCGCTTCAACATTTTGGGATGATAATCGCTTACCGTCCTCGATAATCGCCACAGGGAAGCCATAGAAGTCACCATTTTTACTGCGCTCGATAACGGCTATATTTTCAGGCTTAGAACGAGAGATAATATCTGTTGCTAAAATCCAGCGAAAATCTAACCCAACAAACTCGCGGTTACCGGTTTTAACCAGATAACGGATGACGTTCTCGCCGACTTCTGAGTCAAACTTATGCCCAGCAGCAAGCAGGCGCTCTGTTGGCACTTCCTCTTTATCGTAGATTTCACCAATAAGTGTATAACGCTCACCTTGTTGGTTCTTCATCTCCCACTGATAAATATCAGCAGGCCAGAAGTAACTCAGACCACGCCAAGCAATTAATAGCAATAACCCGAGTACCGCAATCAAACAGATACTGACTGCGCCACTGGTCATCCAAATCCAAGGAGACCCCGATTTAAACCACTTACCCATTAGCTAAACCTCTTAAAGCGACAGGTGAACGAGTACTTATATATGTCGTCATAAAATTCATTTTCTTATCATCCATAACAATACGCTTTAAAGTGAGCTATAACGTTCACGTAGACGCTGCCTCACCACTTCTGCAATCGTGTTGAAGAAGAAAGTAAAGATAAATAGCACAAAGGCCGCCAAGAACAACACACGATAATGCGAGCTACCAATCGCAGACTCTGGCATCTCTACCGCGATGTTAGCCGCCAGTGTTCTCATGCCCTCAAACACGCTCCACTCCATAATCGCCGTATTACCTGTGGCCATAAGTACAATCATGGTTTCACCCACCGCGCGGCCAAGGCCCATCATGACAGCTGAAAAAATACCAGGGCTTGCCGTCAGCAATACCACCCGAGTTAATGTCTGCCATGTGGTTGCACCCAGTGCCAAACTGCCGTTTGATAAGTGACGAGGCACCGAAAACACTGCATCTTCTGCGATAGAGAAAATCGTTGGGATAACCGCAAAGCCCATGGCGATGCCCACGACTAGCGCGTTTCTTTGGTCAAAAGTAATGCCGAGCTCGTTGGTGATAAACATACGAGTATCGCCGTCAAATAAGGCCAACTCTAGACCAGGGCTAATAGCAAACGAGAACCAGCCAATGAAGATAATCACAGGCAGTAACATGAGCTCTTGATAGGTTTCAGGTAAGCGTTGCTTCCACTTTGCAGGCAGCTTGTACCAAGCAAAAGCGGTACTTAAAATCGACACCGGCAGCAAAATGAGTAAGGTCAATATTCCGGGCAAGTTATCTTCTATCAATGGGGCTAACCAAAGACCGGCTAAGAAACCTAAAATAACCGTAGGTAGCGCTTCCATTATTTCAATGGTCGGCTTTACGATGGCGCGCACTTTAGGCGACATAAAGTAAGCGGTATAAACGGCGCCTGCAATGGCTAAGGGGGTGGCAAAAAGCATGGCGTAAAACGCCGCTTTCATGGTACCAAACGCTAACGGCATTAGGCTGAGCTTTGCTTCAAAGTCATCCGAGCCCGACGTTGATTGCCACACATATTGAGGCTCAGGGTAACCTTCGTACCACACCTTCTCCCACATGGCGCTCCACGACACTTCAGGGTGACTGTTCGATACACTAAATAGATGAAGCTTGCTGCCAGCTTCGACGATCAAGGCATTTGATCTCGGACTAAAACCGGCAGTACCAGGATTATCTAGCCCA
Source organism: Shewanella sp. 0m-6 (assembly GCF_052977325.1). Classification (NCBI taxonomy): domain Bacteria; kingdom Pseudomonadati; phylum Pseudomonadota; class Gammaproteobacteria; order Alteromonadales; family Shewanellaceae; genus Shewanella; species Shewanella sp. 0m-6. Next base: position 5,397 of record NZ_JBRIMD010000019.1, on the reverse strand, counting down.
AAGTTCATCGAGAAGAGCTCTCTCTCACTGGTGGTATAAAGCAAGCTTAAGTCACCGTCTTCTGTAATGGTGGCAAAGCTTTTTCGATAAAATTCTGAGGCTACGCTCTTAATATCGCCATGGCCTTTAAAGTTACGGATCTCCTGGTATTGACGACCTTGCTCACCATTCACTTGAAAATACTGCTGCACAATTCCTGTGTCATAACTCACCAGTAACGAGCTAGCGCCAGCAAGTAGCGTCACATTTGTCACATTTGCCTTAGCGCGCCCCAGTGACAGCACTTGGCTAAGTTGCACAGCTTCTGCATCACGAATATCGTAAATAAATAGTTTATTGTCAGAACTTAAAATAAGTTGGCGCTGGTCTGGTGTCATCAGCTGCTGCTGAACATTAACCGGTGAGTCAGGAATAATACTATTATATGATCCCCACTCCACCTCTTCGGTCATCATATTCTCTTCACCTTCCTGGCGAGAGAGATGCCACGCTTTGTCGTCTGTCTGGTACACAAAGCTCATTTTGTCGCTACGGTAACCAAATACTAAATGATTTAGCGCGCGAGATTGTCGATCCGCGGTTAATACCTCATTGTTGTTATAAAAACGAAGTTTAGGGGTGATCAAGCGCTTATCATTTGGATAAGTGACCTCAAATTCAAGACCAGCAATAATCACCTGGCCATTACTCAGTCCCAGCGCAAAGCGTTGCTCACTTGGCGCTCCAGCCGAACTACTGACAATCTCTGTTCCCGCTGGCGTATTAATTTGTTCACTGCGTATTAGTTGAGAAGTTTGAGTGTCATAAAAATCGACTTTGCCAAGCTGAGATACGCGATACATGATCTCATTTTGCTCATCACTTCCTACCATCAGTGCAGGCTTTGGGTCGTAATACTCAGCGCTCACGACCGGTGTCACTTCGGCACTATCGAAGATTGGCTTTATCACATAAAGTAGATAAAAGAAGATCAGTAATAGCGCCACAAACACCATGATCCCACCAATGGTGACACCTATTTGGGCTGCTTTATCCTTGATTGCTCTGCGCGAAGAACCATTATTTATCAATAGGTTTTTCGTAGCAGGTCCAGGTTGAGATACCTGAGTTTCCATTAAGAACCTCGATTATTATAAAGCCAGTTAAGTTTTTTAACTGGGATTGCATTAACGACTATGCTAACACTAATGTTTTAAAACAATTTTTGTGCACGCGTAAATTTATGTGGAGCATTATATGACGCAAAAATGACACTAGTGTTACAGCGGTTAACTTATACTGTTCCGATTTTGAATTTGGCTATATTAGGCGTTAACCCCCTGCAAAACCAGGCAATAACGATCGACTATTTAGATAAATAAGGGAGTAATATCAAATGTTAAAATACCTAGTTACCCTACAAGCAAGCGATAGAGAAGGCTTAGTTGAGCAAATAGCCCATGCGGTTAGTCGCCATGGTGGCAACTGGCTAGATTCTGAACTACGTCATATCGATGGTATTTTTGCAGCGATCCTACTGCTGGAAGTCCCAGCCGCTCATTGGGATGAATTGATCGAAAATCTCGAGATGCTTGAGGGAGTATCGTTAACCTACTCCAAAACCAGTAAGCCACAGGCTAAAATTAAGCATGTAAGTTACTCCCTCGTTGCCTATGACAGACCGGGTTTAGTACATGAAATCTCAAATAAAATCAGTTCACTTGGGATCAATATTGAGCATATGAGCACACGTTACGAGAGTGCCAGCCATTCGGGTATAGCCCTGTTCAGAGCCGATTTTAATGTGGGAATGAAAGATGCGAGTGATGAAGAGCAATTGACCCAAGCGCTCCACAGCATAGGTGATGATGTACAGCTAGATAAGCTGTCAGCGTAACCTTAACACAAGCCTGACTCGCCGCAGAGTCAGGCTTGTGTTAAAAAAGGGGCTAGATGTCGGTCTCATAGTCTTCGTAGTCGTAATCTGCTTTATTGGTATTTAACTCCCCTGTACAAATCAGATAACTAAAAGCCAAGCAATGGCATCAATAACGTCGGCATTAGGCTGTAAATTGGTTACATTGACGGCAGTTAAATGCTCATGCTAGCATCGGCGGCGATCAACTCTTTAATCAACTTAAACATCTGAAAAATAAGCTTTAAAAAACCAATGAGGACGTTCTTCGTCATTCAAATGGAGTAAAATATCAACATTACTTATCTGCGCCGCATTAGTGTTTTTCCTGCTATTTGCAACGTTAGTAGTCGGTTCGACTCAACTTGTCTCATCAAAGCTAAATGCAGATAAAGAGTACAATCATCTTAAGTACCCCATTCATATTGTTCTGGTCGAAGAAAATGAGTTTGCCTATACTTATTCAGCAGAAAAAGGACAGCAGTTACAGCCACCAGGTACACATTTTACCCTTGATCTGCAGGTAGCTTTATTTAATACCTCTGCAAGAACGATAGAAATCAATCAACCACCTCTACTCGCTAAAGATATTGCTCATAGAGATTATCACTTAACCTTGAGCATGAGTTATCAGCTCGACAGTAAGCAGATCCCACAAGTCATTCCAACAAAACACATCGACACCGAAGCCAAGCATATTAGTGCAGCTGCATTTAGAAACACCATCGCAAGCTACTACTTGGCAAAAGACCTGCCTAAGTTTCAACAAGAGGCATGTGATGATTTGAAAAAACGCATTCAACAAAATCTATTAGCCCAAGGCTATCTGCTAACAACAATACATTTTGGCAATTTAACGACTCGAGACAATCCAAAACTGGAGTTAAGCCTCGGTCAATGCTAACCCCCTAAAATAAGTGTTTCCAAAAATAAGTGCCTAAACCAGGTTTACGCACTTATTTTAACCGAACCTATTCGCTCATCAATCCCGGCTTACTTTGCGACTTGTCCTCGCGCCTTTAAATCAGCGAGAATTATTTTTGGCGCTTACAAGTCAGTACCATGTATCCCCATATCATAATCATTGTAATGTCATAGCTCTGAACTCTGAGCCATAAGCTAGATGTCATTGCAATCAAGCATTCCCACACTAGCAATCGAAAAAACCATTCCAAAGCTGGTATAACAATCTGTTAGACTAAGCGTAAATCTTAAAAAGAATTAAAATGTCATGCTTGGAACCTTAAGAAAAATGCGCAGCCACTTGGATGAGAATCATCTAGTGCAATATCAGCTACCTGTTGGCGAAGAGTTACTGGATCTAAATCCATTAATTGGTCAACAACTGACATTAACTCATACCGGTAAAATCCTCTGTTGTAGCTGTGGTAAGAAAACTAAAAAGAGCTATTCACAAGGCCACTGCTATGTTTGCATGCAAAAACTTGCGAGTTGTGACATGTGTATTATGAAGCCAGAAACGTGCCACTACGCTGCGGGCACCTGTCGTGAGCCATCTTGGGGTGAGGCTAACTGCTTCGTACCACACTATGTGTACTTATCAAATACCTCAGGTGTAAAGGTCGGTATTACCCGCCATACCCAGCTACCTACCCGTTGGATAGATCAAGGTGCAACTCAAGGCCTGCCTATTTTTAAGGTAGAAACACGCCTACTTTCAGGTTTAGTTGAAACCGCGCTAGCTGAAATGATTGCCGATAAAACTAACTGGCGCACCATGCTTAAGGGCAACGCCGATGACTTAGATCTAAAGCAACAGGCTGCAACGTTAATTCCCCATATAGCAGAGCGTTTAAAAGAGATCACTGCAGAGCACGGCGAGTTTGCAGTGTCGAAGCTTGACGAGCAAATTCAAACAATTAACTACCCAGTTAGTGTGTTTCCAACCAAAATCAGCTCTCATAACTTTGATAAAAACCCTGAAGTATCGGGAGTATTACAAGGTATTAAGGGCCAATATCTAATCTTTGATACTGGTGTGATTAATGTGCGTAAATTTGGCTCTTACGAAGTCAGTGTGAGTTATTAACCCTAGCTCACAGCTATAACGTCAAACAAAAATGCCCTCTAAGCAGGGCATTTTTATTGCTGAGGTGAAGTTATATTCATTGCGCGTTGATTATCGTCTAAACGGCTAAATCTAAGCCACTAAATCCAAACTGCCGTTCTAAGTGGCTGGATCTAAGTGGCTGGGTTTAAGTGGCATCAGGAAACTGCCCTAAGATTTGCAGCTTACCTTTTTTGCTTACGCCAACCACACCTAGAGTTTGGCTACCGACGCTATCATAAGTAAGCTCAATTGATTTAAGCTCTCCCTTAGGGACACTGATACTCCGGCTCGACAACCCTTTTGTAAGGATCCCGAGGTTATCAACCTCCTTCTTACTGCCATCAGCCATTATCAATACGATTTTATGTAAGTTAACCGTCCCCTGAATGCACTTCATCTTTATGTGACTAACCTGCTTTTCAGTTTTTTTCGGTGTGACGGTATCGGTTTCCGTTTTGTAGCTGACCGTTTTTTCACTGATCTGGCTCCACTGTCCAGCGTAGGCGTTTACGCTACACACAAACCCAAAAATCAAGGCTGGAACAATTAAAAACTTCATCGTAATCTCCCTTTACTCTTACTATTCAAATTATCAGTTACGGTGCAAAAGCCTGGGCTTACCAAGCAGACTTTTAAACAACCGGCACAGGTTTTAGCATAGTCGAAAGCAACTGTTCAAAACGTTGCTCTCTTTGTTCAGGGGTTTTATCTAGCTCAGTAAAACCTTGTGCGAGCACTCGCCAAACCGGCATTGGATTATTAGGCGTAAATAGCGCTACTAACACTGAGCCTTTTTCATATTTATCATCGACCCCTTGCGTAGATAAACCTGCAACTAAACCTGCCCGTTTTAATATTTCTTTATCACTCATTTCTGACTCTAACGCCAAGCCAAATCCAACCAATACACCTGGAGTTTCATTGGCTCTTGCTAAATGATACCCCTTGGCCTCCATAGACTCCGTAATAGCATGCTGCATATGATTGATAACGACTTGATTATCGATTTCGTCACTAGCATGTACAGCAAACATAGTTGGGTGCCAGGCAAAGGCTGTAGAAGATTTGTTTAATAGAGCAAGGTTCCCTGTCGTCACCATCGTTGTGCGTGTCGCAGCCATTTCAGCTTCGACATTGTCAGAGCTTGTACAGCCAGCTAAAAAAGACAGCCCGAACACTATCAAAAAGATATATTTTTTAATCATAAGTTGAAAATCCCTCTATTTATCTTGCACCAGCGTAACAGGTTAAACATTAACCTAACCTGACTTGCAGTGCACTGTCGACCATTAACGGTTGATTTACGAGCGCCTTTAGACTGATTTTATTCACAAATAAAAAAACCGACTCCTTTGAGTAATGCCGTTCACTTAAGGTGAACGGCATTTTTATTTTTGGCATACCGTTGAGGCCTTGGTTTTACTGTTCTGGG
>NZ_JBRIMD010000018.1:0-88794 GCF_052977325.1 Shewanella sp. 0m-6 | reverse complement strand
GCCAAGAATCACTACAATCTATGATGATGTAATTGAGCTAGCGACAATGGGCCACTAACATCAGTGTGTTTTTAGACCTCTTTTATAACATAAGCGCTTTACTAGCCAACAATCACTACAATCTATGATGATGTAATTGAGCTAGCGACAATGGGCTACTAACATCAGTGTGTTTTTAGACCTCTTTTATAACATAAGCGCTTTACTAGCCAAGAATCACTACAATCTATGATGATGTAATTGAGCTAGCGACAATGGGCCACTAACATCAGTGTGTTTTTAGACTTCTTCCATAAGCGCTTTACTAGCCAAGAGTCACTACAATCTATGATGATGTAATTGAGCTAGCGACAATGGGCCACTAACATCATCTTAGATAGCCGCAACCGAAAGCCGTATCTATCGCATCAAGAGCCACCAGCTTATGCTCTTGCATATGTATCGAGCTTAGATGCCGAGCTTAAAAACGATAAGGGAAGCGTAAACTAATTTGATAATCCGGTGAGTCTTCAGTCAATCCCGCACCAATGCTGGTCACCATTGAGAAGTTTTCTGTTAAAGCCAGTGTTGCCCCTAAACCTAAATTCGCTGTATTGGTGTCGGTTCTAGCAATATCTTGCCATTCACCACCAAGAGGCCTTTGCTGAGTCTTAGTAAAAAAGCGCTGGTTAAAGCTCATACCAATACTCATTCTTTCTGACACAGCAAACGCTAAGCCTAAGCTGTAATCGATGTAATCACCCAGATCGATATCTCCCGGTGACATACCAGGTAGCCCCGAAAGATCGCCATACTCTTCAGGTAAGAAGGTACCGTAATTGAGGTTAAAAAATACAATCGCAGGATCATAAGTTTTAGCCAAACTAAAACCTGTCGAAATTCCCCAGGCCCCTGTACCTGTAGCAATTTGATCCGGATAAGTCAGGTTTCCCGACTCCGACGATTCTAGGTTTATGCCAAAAGGATCTGTGCCTGTAGGCATGCGAACCCTGACATTCCACACCCAATCTGGCCACCCATCCCCTTCGGTCATAATCCGATAATAAGCAGCGACGCTCATATCGCCAATTTGCCCGCCTTCGACATCGGCAGATTCATAAAGCTGACTTGAGTTACCTTCGCCCACTGACTCATACTTATTCAGGCGGTACACAAATGGCATCGCCATTTCAAACTGCCAACTATCATTTAGCGTGTAACGCGTAGTGAGATCGAGCTGAACCGTATTAGAACGAATTCGGTCTAGATTTAGGTTGCCCAAGAAAATAGCATCCAATGCTAAAAAGCCACGCAAAATGAGATCTTTACGACCGTAATAACTGTAAGTCAAAGAAGGTTCGATGGTGAGTTTACGGTCAAACACGTTGTGGGCTTCTTGCAGTACATCTTCGGTACTACGAGAGCGTTCAGGCTCCTTTTTTACTGAAGAGCTAGCTACCGCTTGAGAGCTGGCAATTTGTGCAGTTTGTTGAGGTGGGCGCTCTATTGATGCTTTAGATTGCTGTTGAGGCTGATTAGCAACCTGCTCGCTATTCGCCCCGCCCCCAACTTGCGTCAATGCAGCCTCTTTGGATAACACTTTCTGTGCCATGTGGTTGATGGCTTTTTGCTGCATCTGTAATTGCTGATTTAGCAAAATAAGTTGCTTTTTTAGCAACTGTAGCTCTTCAGCTTCGGTCATCGCGGCTTTAGGGCCATCAGCCCCGAAGCTAGAAAAATGCAGGCAAGAAATGGAAACAAGTAACGCCACTTTAGTCCATTTAAAATCCATTTTTGTCATCCTTTATTATGCTTTCAAAAACTATAGACCAATCCCAATAATATCGCGTACCTGCTGTCCCAATATCTGACGTTCTTTAACGCCAAGATCGATTCCTTTATATCGAATTAACGAACGGTTAGAAATTTGATGAAACGCGCCGTTAACCGTAATCGACTGCAATAACTGCCCATTACCGCCCTGAGAAGAAACGCCTTGCCCAAATGAGGCTGACGCCATATCGACCTGATAACCCAATTGACCGTCAGCAGTCGAGTACACAACGTTACCACTGCTGCTCACTAAACTTTGGCCTATAACGATCTCTACACCATTAGCAAGTGGATTTAGGCTTCCAGGCTCAAAGTCCAGTTGGTTATTGACCTGATTAAAGTCACCAGCAATTTGGATCCTCTGTTGTAAACCCGTTTGCTGACCACTTGCAGACAAGTCAAGGCTATCACCCGTTGAGGAAACGGCATCAGCTACAGTAATTCGCATTGCTGGACCACTGCTAGCGTTGGACATTTCAACCTGCATTTGTACTTGCTGCGTCACTCCTTGCTCGTTGATATAGTGTGTTTGCATGTGCAGGCCAAAATAAAAGTCTTGGCCATTTTGTGTATATTTACCTCTTAATTCCGCTAACTCTTGATCCAACAGTGGCGATTTCCCCTCAAAAACTTCTAAAGGGGTGTCAGATGCAAAAACTGAATTAGCTAATAAGATCCCTGTCACTAAGCAAAATCGCATTTTGCCTCCTAGAGCATGTCCGCATACTCAAAACCAAACTCTAATAGCTCGGCATCCGATAACGGTTGCAAAGGGCCAAGCGTGTTGTAGGTCAACCGAGCCCGTGGTTGAAGCAATGGATTGTCTTTAATGTATTCATTGCCGATAACGACAAACACAATTCCATTCCACTTTTCAATAAATTCGTCATATTCTAATATTCGATTACCAAGAGCTGGATCACCAAGATACACCTGGTTATCGGTAAACCTTCTCATCACGACAAAGTGGCTATAGCCACCATCGTTTAACAGCACGATTGCGGGAATTTTTAGTTGTTGCAGCTCTTTCACTCCCACCCGGTAACCGCGTCCACGCATGTTTTGTGTCGTTAAATATCGCTTCATATCTAACAAGGAGAACCCTTGTTGCTGAACGACCTCCATATCGGACACTTTTAACATCTCTAATAAAACATGCTCTTCGGTTATTTCATCTTTGCCATAACCGAACTTAAGAATGCTGGCCAGACTTGCGGCGCCGCAGGAAAAGTCCGTTCTTTGCTGCACTACAAATTCAAATTTTCGCTCTCTGATACTTTGGATATTTTTACTGTAATTTCCCATTCCAGGGATCATGCCTGTCAACATGATTTCGGCTGCAAATAAACTCGGTGAAAACCAAGTAATACAAAAGATAAGCAGATATTTGTTCATAGCACATCCTTGTAGCAGTAGCCTGAAAACAACTCAGGCTACTGTGGATACCAAAATGAAGATTTATGGATTTTCAGAAACGATCGCTCCTCCTGTCATGCTGGTTAGTGATAAGTTATTAGACTGTAAATTACCGTTACCAGAGGCCATGTTAACGCCAATGTTACCCGACGCATTCTGGAAGGCACTGTCACTAAGCGAGGCTGTATTGGTAGTTTTTTGAGTCACTGTTTCAATATAAATAGGCAACTGACCACTTACGGTACCTGCCAGTGTCATGTCGCCACTTTCATCAAAGCTTAGGCCATCAGCTCCAGTCGGGTTTTGATTATCCATATCCATATGGCCCCATATAGATGCCCCAGGCGTGTTATGCGCACCATCATTGTCCTGCCAAATTTCAGGATAGTAGGCTGCATTTTGCTCAGACGTACCTGTATAGGTACCAGTAGCATCCATCGTCAAATTCACCGCAACTGAATCAACTGTATTTTGCACCACGCTCTGATTTTTCACTCCGTTATGAGCAGACACCTGTGAGTTAGAGACACTCGCTTCACCTAAGCTGCCCTTATGAGCTGATGCAGCCATATTATTGGCCTGTACGTTATTACCACCTGACGCAATATTTACCCCCACATTACCTGAGGCGCCTTGGAAAGCTCCATCGCCAATCGATGCACTATTTGTCGATGCATAGTTCATGGTGCCGTTAAATGATCCACGCTGAGTACTGAAGATCTCAGCATCACCAGAACCAAAGGCAAAGCTGGCATCAATTGATGCGAGTGCAGCTGAATTACCTTGAATATTAAAATCACCAGCCGCCTGGTTCACTCCAATATTACCGCTAGCATTATTAAAGGCAGAACCTGAGACTGAAGCAGAGTTATCAACATAAGAATTGCCAGTCAAGTTGCCACCTGTAGTCTGTACGTTGTCGACCACAGCCATACCTAGAGCGTCGACTTTAATTACGCCAAGAACTAGGGCGCCGCCTTTAAACGTAACATCTTTCTCTACGCTGACTTTCTTATTCAGTTCGACACTACTATTCGATTCAGAATTAGAACTTGAATCGTCATTGCCGTTAGCAAAGGCATTACCGCTTATTGCAGCAGCGATACACATTACTAGGGTTAATTTTTTCATTTCCATTTTCATATCTCCATTTAAGTAACTTAGTTCCCACTAGGTAACTGCAGCGAGAACTGATTTATGGCGCTGTTTCCATCACCAGAAATTTGATTGATTTGTACAATTCCTTGAGCATTTTCAAAACTATTCGGAGCAATAACGCTAAGGTTTGAATCCTTATGATCAAGTGGCAAAACGGTAGGGCTAGCAATGTTATCCAGTGCACTATCATCTAATCCCAAGCCAATCACGGACTGCAAAGCAATTGCGCCAAGATTAGCTTGAATATTCCCCTGCCCACTCACCTGATTAACGCTAATAAGACCTTGTGCATTTTCAAAAGCCAGTGCTTCAATATATGAGAGGTTTTGTCCATTAGAGGGTTCAGCTAACGATAGGTAGGGATTTTTTTGATCTGACAATATGACGACTCGATCGCCAATAGCATGGCTATTGGTTTGAAGGTTGCTGCCACCTGCAGCTTGGTTAATTGCAATACGACCACTGTTATTGCTGAAAGATTTTGTGCCGACTGTAGTGCTATTATCAACATGTTGAATGAGAGTGGTATTGCCACCGTTCGACCAGGCAACAGATGCAAAGCCTGCTAGGCAAAGAAATACTCCTCCTTGAATACTGCTTAATTTCATTATTCAACACCCGATAGTTCACTAAAACCGTGCAAGGGTATGAGCAAGCATCGAGCCACCTTATTAAAACAAATCGTTTCAACAAGTTAACAATATGACATCAAGTAGTTGTCTCAGAAATAAGACAGAGGGACACTAAGTGGTTGATATAGTAGAAATCGTAAGTGAGGCCTATGATCTCATTATTGAGATCACGACTCTAGAGAACTGATCTCATGTTTATCGATAAGTCTATATAGCGTCGCTCTAGAGATTTTCAGCTCTTGAGCAACACTGTCCATTTTGCCGTTATAGCGCTGAATGGCCGTCAACACGGCATGTTTCTCAACCACATCTTTTATGGTTTTTAAGCCTTGAGTAAGGACTGGGTTCACCAGTGTGTCTTCGAGCTCTAAATCTGAATTTTGGATAATACCGTTTTCACATAAAATAACTGCGCGACGAATTTTATTAATCAGTTCTCGTACATTACCAATCCATTCATACGCTAACATTGCACTTTTAGCTTGCTCACTGAAATAGCACACACCTGTATTAAATTCATCAGCGTATTGAACACAAAAATAATCCGCCAATGGAATGATATCCTCTTTACGTTCGCGCAAAGGGGGTAACTCCAATGTGATCCCATTAAGGCGATAAAACAGATCTAAACGGAACTCCCCACGCTCAATAGCAGCTTCAAGATCAATATGAGTTGCCGCAAGGATGCGTACGTCGGCAGCTTGTGGCTTACATCCACCAACCGTATCAAACGTGCCCTCTTGTAAAAATCGCAGTAAGTTCACTTGCTGCTCTATTGGGAGATCCCCTATCTCATCTAAAAATAATGTGCCCCCATCAGCCTGCGAGATCTTACCCTTATGACAGCTCACAGCGCCGGTAAACGAACCCTTTTCATGGCCAAACAGCTCTGATTGCACCACCCCTGAACTTAAGGAACCACAGTTGACCGCAATAAATGCACCTGCTGAGCGTGTTGACTGTTGATGAATTTTTTTAGCTATCAGCTCTTTTCCTGTGCCACTTTCACCACGGATAAGAATAGGAATATTTGTTGGGGCAGCCCTAATAACCTGCTTACTGAGAGCCTGCATCGTTTGTGAGTTCGTTACTGTCTTAACGTCATCGCAATGCTTAGGCTGCGGATCACTTTCGCATTGCTGACGAATGCGAATCAGGCCTAACGCATGACCAATCAATCTAAGTAATCTATCCATTTCAAACGGAGCGGTATGGTAATCCCAGGCATACTGACTAATTAGCTTTAGGGAATAGGTGGACTTAAGCTGTCGGCGCTCGATAAGCATGATAACCAATGTCGCTTTATGGCACAGTTTTATCACTTTCTTAGCCCAACAGGTATTCTCCTCCCCTCTTAGATCTAGCAGTAATAAATGGCAATCTGAGTTGACGTTTTTTAGATCGCCTGCATTATAAAAGTCTACATATACCCCTTTCCTCTTTAGCTGCTCACACAGAAACTCATCATACTGATGCCCTATCACGCTAACATATTTCATCATCTGTTCCCTCGACTTACATCTCCTTGCACACGAAAAAGGGGTTATCAAATGTTTAATGCTCATTTGTTGCTAACCTTTTTTGTGCCAACCAATCCTCTAAACTTTTCCCAAGCCCCTTACCAAGTCGTCATAGCCAAATAGCCAATAGAGTATAGTTATGAAATTGAAGGTAAGAGCCGTAAGACGAGAAAATTTAGCGCTACGAGAATCATGACTGAGCCTGAGAAAAACGCGGCAAACAAAGGGGTTGCAAGCCGTTAACAAACGGAATTAACTACTAAAATCTGTATCCGAGCACACTACTTTCAATGCCGTTTATTGTGGTGCATACTGAGCGCCACAGAACTCGAAAAACAATGTAAAACCGCAACTTACCCGGTAACGTGAAAAATAGGGAAAATATGGTCGCGGTCATAATAAGAAAGGACTTGGCAATGACCACTCTCAGCACAGCAATATTTGCTAGCGCGCTCACCTCTGTAACCTTAATTCAACCCGCTTTTGCAAAGCTGGATGTTGAAGAAAATCGTTTGCCAACAGCAACTCAAGCCATGCCTGAAGTTGTTAGCCGCTACCAAGCATTTATTAGCAATCTAGACGAGAAATATGGCCGTCATTCTGATGAGTTAAAAATCACTCAAATGGTCGCTCACCAGGGGCTAAGATTATGGCAACAAGCTGTGCGGGATGTACAGTCAGGCCATTTAGATGATCGCTCTTTATATTGGAATCGCTTAGCAATGCGTGCGCTTTTGAAGACACAAAAACCCAACTTTAATATTGTCAGTTGGCAACGGAATATTTTACTTGAAGCGGTTGAAAAGTCGTCTCGTGGTTTTAGTGATATCAAATTCAAAGATGATGCTCAGATTAAGATCTTACTAACAGGCTTTGACCCATTCTTTTTAGATCGCAATATTGATCAAAGTAATCCTTCAGGACTTGCCGCCCTAGCACTTGACGGCTACCGCTTTAAAATCGACGGTAAACAAGCCCAAGTGGAAACCGTTATGATCCCAGTTCGCTTTGCCGATTTCGATAACGGCATGATTGAATCACTGCTCACGCCTTTTTATCGCGACAACAACCTTGATATGATCTTTACCGTTAGTATGGGCCGTGATGATTTTGATATCGAGCGCTTTCCAGGTCGTAATCGCAGCGCTGCAGCGCCAGATAATCTTAATGTACTCACTGGCGCCACTAAGCTAGCTCCAATCGCACCGCTGTTTAATGGTGGCACACTCAATGGCCCTGAATTTGTCGAGTTTTCATTACCGATTGCCGCGATGCAAACCGTAAAAGGTCCATGGGAAGTCAACGATAATCACACAGTATCGACATTAGAACGTGGTGAATTCGAAGCTAGCTCATTGGCGCAACTACAAGCTGCTCAGTCAGTTGAAGGTTCAGGTGGCGGCTACTTATCAAACGAGATCTCATACCGCGCTATTTTGCTGCAAAAGCAATTTAACAGCAGCATACCTGTTGGCCATATTCATACTCCGCGCATTGCCGCTTATGATGTCAAAACTGAATCACAGATAGTTAATCAAGTCAGAGATATGGTTGTGGCGGCGGCAAACAGTCTCTAGCTCGAGTAGCTCAATGCCGCCCTTATGATGCTGGAGGGCTAGCACCGTTATGCTGGTCTGCACTGCCAGCCTAGGTTAAAATACTGGGGCTCACACTTTTTTGAGCCCCAGTATTTTTTTACAGTACTTTTCACAGTACTGCGACTCTAACGGAGCAATTAGGCTTAATGTTCAAAGCGCTTAACCCATTCAAGTCCTTGCTAAGTACTAGGCCAAAACTGACAAGCTACCCAGTCATGGCATTTACCGATCCACTGCAGCAGCAAATCGCGCAGCAAGTAGAACATTGCTATCAAATTGCTGAAAACAAACTCGACAAGCAGTTTCCAAGACCTGAGATCAATTTTGCTCTGCGTGGTAAGAGCGCTGGCACCGCCCATCTACAATTAAATAAGTTACGTTTTAACCCAAAGCTGCTTAACGATAACTTACAAGCTTTTTTAGATGATGTGGTACCCCATGAGGTAAGCCACCTGCTCGCTTACCAACTATATGGCCGAGTAAAGCCCCATGGGGTTGAATGGCAACATGTGATGCAGCATATTTATACTCGGGTGCCACGCACAACCCACAGCTTTGATACTCGTAGTGTTGAAGGTAAAACCTTTGCATATCGCTGCCAATGTGGCCCTGTTGATCTTAGCATTCGCCGTCATAACAAGGTTATTCGCGGCCAAACTCAATACCGTTGCCGTAAGTGTGGTGACGCATTGCAGCCAAAGTAAACATTAGCGCCCCCCAAAAAAGCTAAACCTAAAATTCACAACTCAGCACTCAGAACTCAGAATCGATACTCGGCCAATAAGCTCTGACTAAGCGTGGTTTGTCGCAACGATACCCACCATATTAAAAGTCAGCAGCACCATCGCTTTGCATTACTCATATTGCGACAAAACGGCGGCTCACTTACAATCCCCCGCCAGCGAACAAACGATTCGTTTTAGCGTAAATTTTAGGGACCCTTTTAGATGTCATTTATTAAAGTGCTCACCGTAGCGCTCGGCCTTATGTGGCTGTTACCTCAAACAACTCAGGCTTCACCTGCCCACCCAAAAAGCTTTAATCAAGCAAAAAAAATGGCCAGAAGTATTTATCTTAAAAACTTACCCCAAACTAGTTTCTATTGTGGCTGTGACATTGAAGTCAAAGGCAAAAAGTGGACCACCGACTTTGCCCGCTGTGGCTATGAAGTCAGAAAACAGGAAAAGCGTGCCTCACGCATCGAATGGGAACACGTTGTTGCCGCCTGGGAATTTGGCCATCAGCGCCTTTGCTGGCAAGAAGGCGGACGTAAAAACTGTGGCCGTAAAGACAAACTGTTTAAAAAAATGGAAGCCGATCTACACAATCTAGTGCCAGCCATTGGTGAGGTTAACGGCGATCGCAGTAACTTTCGATTTAGCCAGTGGAACGCCAAGCCGACACAATACGGTCAATGCCAAGTGAGTGTCGACTTTAAAGGCCGAAAAGTTCAGCCACCCGCCCACACTCGTGGTCAAATTGCGCGAACTTATCTATATATGCAGAAAACTTACTCATTGAAAATATCCAAGAGCCAATTAAAGTTATTTAAAGCATGGGATAAAACCTATCCAGTTGATACTATTGAGTGTCGACGCGATACAGAGATTGCCAAAGTTCAAGGCAATCACAATGAGTTTGTACAAGCTCAATGTCAGCGTTTAAAAGACTCGCAAACATACGCAGAATAAGGCTAGTAAAACCATGAGAGTGCCAAGAATTTATCAAGAATCATCGCTAGTCATCGGCCAGGCAGTTGCTTTAGATGATGAAGCTGCAGGTCACGTTGGCCGCGTCCTAAGAATGTCTGTTGGCGAGCAAGTTAGCCTTTTTAATGGCGATGGTAATGACTACCTAGCCGAAATTATCAGCGCCAGTAAGAAAAACGTCGAAGTAAAAGTACTGTCATGCGAAGCCAATAACAGTGAGTCGCCGCTGCACTTACATTTAGGTCAGGTCATTTCACGCGGCGATAGAATGGACTTTACCATTCAAAAGTCTGTTGAGCTTGGCGTTAACACGATTACACCGCTGTTTTCAGAGCGCTGCGGCGTAAAACTTAGCGGTGAACGTTTAGAGAAAAAAATTCAGCAGTGGCAAAAGATTGTTGTCAGTGCTTGTGAGCAGTCAGGCCGCAGTGTTGTACCAGTTATTCGCCCGGCTATGCAGCTTAGCGATTGGTGCGCTGAGCCATCAGATGCCGTCAAACTCAATCTACACCCGCGCGCCTCACATGGCGTTAATGGCCTCTCTTTGCCTAACAACAGAGTCAGGCTCGTTATCGGTCCAGAAGGTGGCTTGTCCGCTCCTGAAATCGCGATGACCGAAGAACATCAGTTTACCGATGTGTTGCTTGGCCCACGGGTGCTACGAACAGAAACTGCTGCCCTCACTACAATCAGTGCGTTACAGCTAAAATTCGGTGATATTGGTTAATTCCAACAGGCTTAGCTAGGTGTAGCGCCTAAAGCTGAAGCCTATATCGCATACCATTCAGTAGAGAAGTTTATCAGTTAAACGCTAGAAAACGGGCAGCTTTGCCCCCACGTTTATCGTTGTAACGAATATAAGAGAAGGAAAAAGCTCCATGATTAAACTCGGCATCGTGATGGATCCCATCAGCGAGATCAACATTAAGAAAGACTCTAGCTTTGCCATGTTAATGGCGGCGCAATCTCGTGGTTATCAGCTTTTCTACATGGAGATGAAAGATCTTGCCATGGTAAACGGCCAAGCAATGGCAACCATGAGCGCCTTGACCGTAAAAAATGATCCCCAGCAGTGGTACCAGCTTGAAGATGCTATCGATACACCGCTTGCCGATCTAGACGTGATATTAATGCGCAAAGATCCACCATTCGATACTGAATTCGTTTACTCGACTTATATGCTTGAGCGCGCCGAAGAGCAAGGTGTGCTGATCGTTAACAAACCACAAAGTCTGCGTGATGCAAACGAAAAGCTATTTACGGCCTGGTTCTCTGAGTTCACTCCAGAAACCATTGTGACCCGCTCAGAGCAGCGTATCCGCGCTTTTCATCAAGCAAAGGGCGACATCATTCTTAAGCCTCTTGACGGTATGGGCGGTAGCTCTATTTTTAGAGTAAAAAAAGATGATCCAAACCTGGGCGTTATCATCGAAACCTTAACCAGCGAAGGTCAACAGTACGCTATGGCACAGGCCTTTATTCCTGATATTTCTGCTGGCGATAAACGCATCTTAGTGGTTGATGGTGAGCCTGTTCCTTATTCGTTAGCGCGTATTCCGCAAAAGGGCGAAACCCGCGGTAACCTAGCAGCAGGTGGCCGAGGAGTGGCACAACCCTTATCGGAATCAGATTGGCATATCGCCCGCACTATTGGCCCAGAGCTAAAGAAGCGGGGTCTTATCTTTGTCGGTCTCGATGTCATTGGTGACAAGCTTACCGAAATTAACGTTACCAGCCCGACCTGTATTAAAGAGATCGAAGCGGCATTTGATGTCGATATCACAGGCATGTTGATGGACGCAATCGAAGCACGCATTAATAAGTCAGCTTAGCCAAAGGATCCGGCATGAACTTAACAAAAACACTCACTTGGGCCATTAGTGCCCTCGTGTTGTTGCCTCTATACACATCGGCTAATGTCGATATCCATAAAACACCATCACGACCAAAAAATATGATTATTATGGTCGGTGATGGCATGGGACCGGCGTACACCAGTGCCTATCGCTACTACCAAGATAATCCTGACACCGAAGAGATAGAGCAAACCGTTTTTGATCGATTACTTGTCGGCATGGCATCCACCTACCCAGCAAGACAAAGTGGCTACGTTACCGATTCAGCCGCATCAGCGACAGCGCTTGCCACTGGCGTTAAGAGCTATAACGGTGCGATTTCCGTCGATGTGAATAAACACCCGCTAACCACTATCATGCAGATGGCTAAAAATCGGGGTATGGCAACGGGTGTCGCAGTGACCTCTCAAGTCAATCATGCCACCCCAGCAGCATTTTTAGCTCACAATGAAAGCCGCCGTAACTATGATGAAATCGCCAAGAGCTATTTAACCTCTGAGGCTGATGTCATTTTAGGCGGTGGGCAAAAGTATTTCCCTGCGCCTTTACTCGACCAGTTTAAAGCTAAAGGCTATCAGCATATTGATACGCTCAGTCAACTCGACACGCTGACGCAAGGCAAAGCCTTAGGCTTATTTGCTGAAGTGCAACTGCCATGGGTTATCGATCAGCAAGATTCAACTCAGTTAAGTCTGCTGACCCAAAAAGCCTTAGATCTGCTATCGCAAAATGAAAAAGGGTTTGTGCTACTCGTGGAAGGCAGCCTGATTGACTGGGCGGGGCATAACAATGATATCGCTACCGCTATGGGTGAGATGCACGGTTTTGCTAACGCCATCGAAGTGGTTGAGCAGTTTGTCCGCGCGAACCCTAACACCTTGATGGTCGTCACAGCGGATCACAACACTGGTGGGCTATCTATCGGTGCCAATGGCGAATATGCTTGGGATACTGGCTTGCTTCAGGGCGTGCAAGCAAGTCCCGCTACTATCGCCGAGCAAGCTATCGCTCTGGATGATTGGCAAACATGGGTTCAGCAAAAACTCGGTTTTGAAGTCACACAAGACGAACTGCAGCAGCTGAGTAATGCGCGTATGCAAGGAAAAGCCGCACTGGAAACCAGCTTAAAACAGCTTATCGACACTCGCAGCTTTACCGGCTGGACCACGAGCGGACACACAGGTGGTGATGTGCAAGTGTTTGCCGCAGGGCCCGCGGCCGATCTGTTTAAAGGTAATCAAGATAATACCGATATTGCCGAAAAGATGATGAGCTTACTGCCAAAGATTAAATAGCCTCAAGGCTCAACAGCAAAGCCACCAGTATAAAGGCCGCTATGACAAGTTTAGCGGCCTTTTTTATGCTCTGCTCAGCCCACTCAACAGCCACTATCCCCCCACACTCAACACCCATTAAGAGCATCTAATTCGCATTCGAAAGCGGTTGGGGTATAATTGCCAGCAATTACACCTGACCTTGAATACTCATGCTTACCAATGCTTCGCAAGTCCTTCTCAGAAACTGTGATCTAGTCAAAGACCAATCTGTATTGGTGATCAACTATGAAGGCGATCATCTAGCCAAAGAACTATTAAATACAGCCAGCAGCGTATGCGGATTAGCATTAGATTATCATCACCACTTGATTATGCAGCCTTATGCAACGGCAGATCTAACCCTGCATTTTGGCCATCAACTGCCTAATGATGATCATTTCGATACGGTTATCGTGTACTTCCCAAAAGCCAAAGCGTTAGCACCATATCTATTTAATCTGGCGGCAAAACACCTTAAACCTCAAGGGCAACTTATCGTTGTCGGAGAAAATAAAGGTGGCATTAAGTCACTGCCAAAACAGTTACCAAGCTACTTTGACAAGCCATTTAAAGCCGACAACGCACGTCACTGCATCTTATTTTTAAGTGAGCTCAATGGCCAAGCTCCCGAAATTAAGCTCAAAGATTGGCAGAGCCAATATCAGCTAGACACCCCTCAAGGGCAGATTACTATTTGTAATCTAGTGGGCGTCTTTAGCGAGAAAAAGCTCGATGAAGGCACGCAGCTTTTGTTGGAAAATCTACCTAAGATGCGTGGCAAGGTACTCGATTTTGGCTGCGGTGCGGGCGTGATAGCAGCAGCATTACTCAAGGTTCAGCCAGAGCTTACACTAGAGTGTGTTGATATCAATGCGATGGCACTCGCTTCTTGCGAACTTACCCTACAAGCCAATGGTTTTAAGGCTAATGTTTTCGCATCTGACGGACTAGCACAAACGGCTAGCCACTATGACGGCATTATCTCCAACCCGCCGTTTCATGATGGTTTAGCGAGTACCACCAGCATTGTCACCAACTTTGTTAAAGACAGCACAAAAAAACTAAAGTCTGGCGGATTATTCCATATTGTGGCTAATCGCCATCTGCCATATTCAGATATCATTGCGGAAATCTTCGGTTCAGTGAACGTTAACGCTGAAAATAACAAATACAAGATTTACTCCAACATCAAACCATAAATCAGCATCAATCCCCCTCAGAGCCTAGTGCAGTAACCGATCACTCACTAGGCTTGTAATATCTGCTTAATTATTTGATTCACAATATTTGTCTGTGGCACTTTTTAACCAGCTTGTAATATGTTACTACTCCCATAGCAATCTCTGAAAAAAATAATAACGATGGGGATTTTTATGCTACACCCAGAACTCATTGAGTTAAGCCAAGACAAGCACAAAGCCGAATTAAAAATCGTCCCGAATAACCATGGGCCGATTACAGAAAATGATCTGCTGCAGTTATTAGCGTTGCCAGACTTTTCTTACCTATGTCCATTACAGGCACAAATCACCCAAGCCGTCATAAAAGTCAATCAGCTACACCACCAAGAGGGCGGTGACGTTGAGCAGTTTTTCGAGATTGCCGATAGACGTGATGCAACGATAAGCTTTGACGTCTCTGACGACAAAATGCACGCCAGCATGACATTGACCGCAGCCTACGGCGGCAAAAACCTTGATATCAGAGATATACTCCAAAACCTCAAGCTACAACGAATTAGTATGGGCCTAAGCAAGCCCAAAATCGATGCATTATTAACTGAGTTTGCACACCTCTCTCCAGGCTCCACATGCACAAGCGTCATTGCCAATGGTCGAGCGGCAGTGAATGGTATTCGCGCTAGTTTAGAGCGAAAAGTCTCCCTTGCCAGAGAGCGACTACTGCAACCACAAGAGAATAGTGATGGCAGCGTAGATATGCGTAATCTTGGCGCGGTTATTATGGTCAAACCCGGTAGCTTGCTGATTGAAAAGACCCCCGCAACTCAAGGTACTAATGGCTATAACGTATATGGTGAAAAGCTCATTGCTAAACCAGGAAAAGATTTTAAGCTCACTCCTGGTCAAGGTACAGAATTGAGCAAGCAAAACCCCAATCAACTTATTGCCAGTGTTGCAGGACAGCCGGTGGAAACCAAGTCGGGAATGCAGGTCGATGACGTATTACAAATAAAGAACGTCGATGTAAGCTATGGCCATGTGGACTTTAAAGGCAGTGTGCTGATCACAGGCGATGTCGGTGAAGGCATGGTGGTCAAGAGCAGTGGCGACATAACCGTTATGGGCTTTGTAGACTCTGCCAGCTTACATGCTGAAGGCGATATCACGGTGAGTAAAGGCGTGATTGGTCGCCAATTAAAAGACTTAAGTTTGTCGACCACCTTAATAGCCAAAGGCCAAATTAGTGCCCAATTTGTACAATACTCTCAGCTTGAAGCTCAGGGCAATATCCTCGTCACCAAACAACTTTTACACAGTCATACTCGCACTCAACAGCAACTGATCGTTAGTGATGCAAATGCTCGGCGCGGCGATCTTGTTGGCGGCAAAGCCGAGGCGAATAAAGGCATCAAGGCGGTAGCGCTGGGCGCGACGGCAGATACAAAAACTGAAGTCTATTGCGCCATGACGTTAACGGATTTAAAGCAGCAACTCAAACAATTAGATAAAAGCATTAAATCCATGGTGGTCGCTGCACTGAATATTGAGGCGCAACTCAGAAAACTGCCGCCAAAAGTAGAGTGGCAAGATGACGCCATGATGGTTGAGCAAGTGACAGTGATGCTAGATGAAAAGCGCCGAATAATAGTGGTTAGAGCACAGGAAGAACTCGAGTATGACAGCCTAAACCTTGAAGTTGAAAACTATTACAAGCATTATCGCATCGATGTGCTTAAACATATCTTTTCCAATGTAGAGCTACATATCGGTAACGCCTTTCAACGGACTCAAAGAGAACATGGGCCTTGCCATATAAGCAACAAAAACCAGGAAATAAGCTTCGATTACAGTCATTAGCGGTTAATTATTACCTACTCAGGAAAGTTCGAGCGCTTTCGACTTTCCTTAAGCTACAAATCCACGGCATAATTAAGCCACTTTTCTCCTTTGAGACATGACGTGGAATTATTGAAAATCGACTGCCTTGGAAAACCGCTACGCCTAGAAGGCTCACTTGCGGGATGGCAGCAACTGTTTTGGGGAGACACTCTAGTCTCTGTCATTCAAGCCAGCCCAGATAATGAAGGACTAAAGAGCCATAATTTTGAATTGTCGATTCAAGATCCAGCCCTTGTCCCCGCCATTGATGGCGAGCCGATACCATTGCAGACAATCAAAATCACCTTAGAGACAGACTTACAATGGCAACCCTTTGTCATTGATTATCGCTTGCTCAAAGATGATGAAGTAATGACCACAGGTCAGCGCACCACCAAAGACATTGAACGCCAAACTCCCACGACACCGATCCCTGAAAAGCGACAATTCAGTGTCGTTGGTCTCGCTTCGCTGGGCTTTAAGCTACTCAAGAGTGCCAAGGTGATTAAGGTGCTATTGGCAGGTGCCAGTGTCGCGGCTTACTCTTGGTTATTTTCATTCCAATTTGCTTTAGCCCTTATCGCCTGTTTAGTCTTTCACGAGTATGGCCATATCAGGGCGATGAAATACTTTGGTATGAAAACCAAAGGCATCTACTTAATTCCCTTTATGGGCGGCTTAGCTTTAAGTGATGAGAAAATTAATACCCGCTGGCAAGATGTAGTGATCTCTATCATGGGTCCAACCTTTGGCCTATTTATGTCGCTAGCCTCTCTCGTCGCCTACTGGGTAACTGGCAATATCTTCTTTGCTGGTTTAGCCACGTTTAATGCCTTGTTAAACCTATTTAACCTACTGCCGATTTTGCCGCTTGATGGCGGTCATATCCTGAAAAGCATTAGCTTTTCAATGAACAGCAAAATGGGATTAGTGGCCTGTATTCTTGGCGCTGCGGTTGGTGTGTATATCAGCTATTCATTAGGCCTGGCATTACTGGGCTTCCTACTGCTTATCGGTAGCGCGGAGATTGTGTTTGAATGGAAAACCCGTCATCAGAGTCATTTACTACCATTAGATAGATATGGCCAGATCTTTTCAACGGTTTGGTACCTAGCAACCGTAGGCGCCTTGATTGGCATTATCTGGTACTTTGCTGGTAGTGGTGATGAAATGCTAGCGCTACCACTTGAGATCTTAAAGAGTTAGCAGCCCTACTTTCATCTATAAATAAACCGGCCAAGTGCCGGTTTATTTCATTAATCGTTTCAGCCTAGAAACGAATTTCAACTCGACGATTACTCGCTCGCCCTGCTGCGTTAGTGTTACTGGCTATTGGCTCAGCTTCCCCCGCACCTTTAAGGCTTATCCTCGATGCACTGATGCCCTTAGCGATAAGGTAATCAGCAATCGACCCAGCGCGAGCTTTTGACAGTGTGAGATTGTAAGTCTGTGGGCCAACAAAATCCGTATGACCAACTATCATCACCTTCAAGGCATGTTGTTGAGCTAACTTTTCAGCCACAGCCTCTAATTGAGTTTTCGCTTGAGCACTAAGCTGGCTGCTATCGAACCCAAAAAGCACTGACATTACCTGTGGTGTAACCGCGATAGAATTAACCACAGGAGTGGGCGCAATAACCGCAGCCTTAGCGGGCTTAGCAACAACTGTTATCGGTTTTGGCTTATCACCAAAACGGTAGCTAAAGGCCAATGAAGTAAAATGACTCTGACTACCACCGACATCGGGAAGATACTGATACTCAACTCTAAGCGAAGTTGATTGTGACAAAGCGTACTCTAATCCTATGGCGCCTAATGCAGTGAAACCACTTGGATCTGGCAGCACAAAAATACTTGTGCGCGTAATATCCATATAGCTCGTGCCCGCTTTAACATAGGCGCTTAACCCATCTTCTGTCAGCGGTAGCGATAACTTTACTGCCGCGTCATAACCCATGATATCGGCATTAACATTATGCCCAGCATAGATAGCGTCATAATCTTGATAATCTGTCACGCCAAGCTCTACAGCGAACCAAGGAGTAAACTGGTAGCCAGTAAAAATGCCATATGCTAATGCCGAAATATCACAGTCTTGATAACTTGAGTGGCAGCTGTTTTCCATGCTGCTGTAACCCGCTTTTGCGCCGAGATAGAAGTGGCTATCAAATGATGGTGTATTGTCTACAGCAGCAGTGTCTTGCGCTGCGCTTACCTGCTCTACCGCCTGTACAGCAGAGTGCATGCCCAATAGCGAGAACAGTAGAATGTGAACTGGCTTTATTATTGTTTTCATTGTTATTTCATTTCCAGAATTGCTTTCTTTCCAGACTCAGTTGGCCTACGCAATTAAACGTAGGCCAAGGGGATATAATCAGTTCAGATTAAGGTTCTTGTATAGCACGGTTTCCGACAGCATCTTGGCTTGGGCACCGGTGCTGTCACCACCATTGATCGGGTCGCCCCAGGTGACCATATCGCCATTACCTTTAAGGGCGATAAAAGCGCTACCTGTTGAGTAGATACTTCTGACATCGGTCAGCTTTGCCGCAACCTCTTCACTGACCGAGCCGCCACTTGCTGTATCGCCCCAAGTGATAACGCTGCCATCTTCCTTAAGCGCCGCGAAGGCTTTGTGGGTTGAATAGATGGCTTTAACATTGATTAGCTTGTCTTTTACAGCCTCACTATTGCCGCCTTCAACTTGATTGCCCCAGGTCACCACAGTGCCATCTTTTCTTAAGGCGGCGTAGGCATTGTTTGTGGAAAAAATAGTATCAATATTGACTAGTTGATCTGTAACACCACTGCTATCGCCACCGTTTAACGCTCCCCCCCATGCAATGGCAGTTCCATCTGATCTAAGCGCCACAAATGATTCTACATTCGCATAAATCTGAACGACATTTTGCAAGCTATCGGCAATGCTATCATCACCACCGAAGCTATTAAATCCCCACGCAACTACAGTACCGTCATCCTTTAGCGCAGCGTATGCTCTAAGGTTAGAGGTAATGTCTTCCACTTTAACGAGTTTAGGTTTCACCGTACTTTCAATAACCCCACCATCATTCTCTCCGCCCCAAGCAACAACTGTTCGATCTTTTCTTAATGCAGCAAAGGAATAAGGATTGGAATAAATTCGTCTAATATTATAAAGCTCACTGTCGACCTTTGAAGTATCCCCTCCTCGTATATCTAGCCCCCACGCGAGTACCTTGCCATCTTTTCTTAAAGCTGAGAAAGCTAAACCTGTGCCATAAACATCCTGTATATCATAAAGTTCATTAGCGACAGAAGTTGCATCCCCGCCATAGCGAGCATCTCCCCAAACCACGACTGAACCATCGAGTCTTATTGCTGCAAAGGCAAATTCATTACCAATAACTCGCTCAACATTCTTTAACTGCTCAGCGACGGGAGTACTGTTTCCCCCCTCCCAATACGCCCCCCAACTCACAACAGTTCGATCTGCCTTTAACGCAGCAAAAGCGCTAGACGTAGCAGTTAACTCTTTAACATCAAACAATACCGCATCAGCTGAAGAACTATCACCACCAAAATCTCTGCTTCCCCATGAAACCACCGTTCCATCAGTTTTAAGGGCTGCAAACGCATGGAAATTAGAATACACACGCTCGAGATAATCAGCTTTAATCACCACTTTAGCCTGTGAAAACTGACAAGCATTGCCGCCACCAATACCTTGATTATTGGCGGTGCAGTAACGATTTTTAGCCGTCACAAGTACGCCGACGTTTTGCTCTACTTGGTGAATTGCGGGGTTAAAAATATTTGCTGGGGTCGATATGGGTAAACCTGCCACCTCAAATTGATAATCAGTTTTTGTTGGGTGCTCACAATCTACACAGGTCATGGTTGCCGTTATTGGCCCAGCATACTCAAGCGTTAAGTCGGTGATATTTGGCTTAGCTGGCGCATTAACCTCAACCGTAACGCTTTGCTGCACTTGATGGCCTTCATTATCTGAGACCAAGTAGTAGAAAGTATCGATACCATAACTGATGTTGTCTGGTTGGTAGGTGAAGACTAGAGAGCCCGGTTCAAACTCAATAGTGCCTAATCGCGCCCCGAATATACGCTCAATCGAAATCGCTCTTCCTGTGCTATTGCTGACGTAATGACTCAAATCAACGGGTACTTTGAGTGAGTCCATCTCTATTGCAGGCAGTCTTACGCTACTTGCCGTCAAAGAGGAATCTGATGCTGAGATAATGCTAATAATATTACTGCTACTTTTCATCCCATCTGACACAGTGTAAGTAATCGTTTCGGTTTGAGATGCACCATTTGGTTGGTATGTCAGAGTTAGACCATCTTGAATCAATGTCGCAGGCTCAATCACTTTACCCACATAAGTCAGCTGTAGGTTATCGTCATCAGGATCTGAAGTGTAAGCACTATCGCTCAGATCTATGATTAAACTTGGCGTATTAACATCAAATGGATCAATGCTTAATGCAACGGCTTTGGCTATCGGCGCTGTATTAACAATATTGATTTCAATGATATTTTGAGCAATGCCACCCTTGCCATCTTCTACAACATAAGTGAACCTATCTGACTCGAGGAGATCGGAAAATCTATACTTAATCAGTAATGGCGCTTCTATTTGAACCGGATTAATCGCAGCCATCACCCGAGTTAACTTAATCGGATCATTATCGGCATCACTAACCAAAGCGCTAATATCAATTAAGCGTTCCGGCTGGGCTAACACCTCTTTAAGGCTAAATTGGACGGTATGACTGTTAGCAAAAGGCACATTATTAACCGGTCTCGCATCTGAAACGGTAAATACGATAGTGCCTAATGCAAAGCCACCGTTTCTATCGTTAACCACATACACCACCTCATCGACACCCCAGAATCCATCTGCCGTGTAGCTGATACTTAAGCCATCAACCAGTGCTCTTCCGTTGCTTGCGTAAACACTAATGCTCAGTTCGTCGTCATCAGCATCTGCCACAGCATGCGTTAAATCTAGGGTAATTGGCGTTTTACTATCGGTGCTAAAATTCAAATCCATTGCCGTTGGTGGATTATTAGGTAACTCAGGATTAGCATCGAGTGAGTTGACAACGACCAATCCAACAGCAAATCCGCCTTGCTCGTCGCTTACTATATAAGTTGCAGATTCGACCCCGACGAAACCCGCAGGAGAGTAAATCAGTTTTGTTCCCTCTAGAGTAAATCGATTCGCTAGCTGATATATGTCCGGCAAGATAGTTAATCTATCCGTTTCAGCATCAGAGACTAACTCAGCCAAATCTACGCTAAAAGGCGTTTCGCTATCGGTGGTCTTAGCGAAATTTGATGCTATAGGTGGCGTATTATCCCTTTCAGTGATAGCTAAAAACAGTTGGCTAGTTTGGACTTCAGTCTCGGTTTCAACCACGTAATCAAGTACCGCGACACCAGCCGATATAGCCTCTATCGTGACTGTATTTTGCGTTACGGCGCCAAGTGACACCAAGCCACTATCATTAGCAATACTGCTAATCGCCCAATCTAGCCCTGAAGTCACCCCAGAATCTATAGCAAGAGTTTTGATTTCATCGACCGTAAAATCAAACACTAGCGGAGTTAATGATAAAGGAAGAGGAGTTGGCAAAGGCTCAACATGAACACTAATCTCACCTGACGCATAGCCGCCTTTGTTATCAGAGATCACATAAATAAAGCTATCATCACCAAAAAAGCCAGTAGAGTCATATTCAATTGTGTTAAGGCTGCGGCTCAACAGAACGGCACGTCCAGAGGTTGCTTTTAAATCAGAGAGTTGTATCTCATCCTCATCAGGATCTGAGATCAAACCGCTCACATCAATCACCAGAGGGTCGCCTTGAACCACCGATGTCTGATAATCAAGCGCTATCGGTAATTGGTTCGGCGCTACAGGGTTAGCATCAGAAACGGTCATCACCACTTGGCCAACCGTGACACCACCTTTACCATCTATCACACCATACAGGGCAAGATCGCTACCAACAAAACCATTGGGTTTGTAGGTTAACTGTAAGTTTGAAAGAGTAAAACGATCCGCGCTTTGAGTCAGATCAACGATAGTTAACTCATCACCATCGGCATCATGAAGCACGTCGTTTAGGTTGATACTGAAGGTATGATCACTCAATAAGCTGCTGGAAACTAACTCTGCTGTCGGTTTTGAATTAGAGGCAACAGGCTCCTCGATACCCAGTAAAATTTCCGCCTGATATGACTTTCCCTGACTCATCACCTGATACACTAACTGAGTCACCCCTGAATAATCCGCTTTCAGGGTCACCTTAGTATCCGTTATGGTCTGAATCGTTGTGAAACCTTTAGGATCGGTAACGGCCTCAAGCTGCCAATCAGCTTTACTCGTCACATAGGCTGCAATATCTATGGTCAAGGTTTGCCCTTTTACGGCCTCCTCTGCAAAACTTGCTAAATAGATGGTATCTGGCATGCCGATGTCAGGAAGTAAAACCTCGTCACTTTTATTACAGCCCGCAAGGCTAATAATTAGGGCTAAGATATAAAGTTTAGCATTTTTGAAAAAATGAATTGCGCTAGAAAGCCTGTGTGCTGAAGTAACCATATTTACACCTTAAACAATAACCACTACCGACGTACCTAAATAGACTATTTTCCGGTTTAACTTATTCCTAACAACAGTATATTTTGTTTGCATTAAATCATTAATGTAAACAAACAGCACTAATCGATCTATATATTTAAGCAAATGTAAATTAATTCAACTCTAAGCTAAACACCCACACAGTGAAACATCATGTTTCACTATTCAGTTTTAAAACAAACAAATATAAATAAAAACTTTTAAATACCAAGCGTTAAAAAAAGTGCGCAAAACAAGCAAAATGCAACAACCTGAAACATATAAAACCAAGACACCCTTTAATGGTTACACTTTAAATATCCATTCACCGATGTCATTAATGGCTTTAAATAACCATTCCCTCTGCTCACCCGAGGATAAAACCAACTCATTATTCATTATCGAATATAGCTTTACCTCTTTATCAGCATAAACTGATCCTATGGAAAACCGCTTAGTATCCACAGCACTTTGCAAGTTAATCCCAAAGAGCCCATCAGTTAATTCGATAGCCTGCAAAAAATCTGAATAACTATCTAGGCATATAGCAGCCTGTTCTAATTCTTGCGTGGAAAGGCACTCTGTAAACAGTTGCGGTTCGGCCGAAATCCATGTCAGCTTGGCATATTTACTCCTCTCTCCATGCCTTTCAATGCTTTCGGTTGTTGATTTAGAATGGAACTGACATAGATTATCATTATGAATTTGAGTCGATTTTAATAAGTACTCATCCGCGGGTTTCAGATCGATAAACAGGTCTAGATAGCCAAGCCGTAGATCCGCATATGCCCGAGTTCTAGATTTGATACTATGGCTATACTCTATAAGCAATTGCTGCTTAAATTTTTGTTCAAATTCTGCAGAAATATGGCTAAAGGTTATATAGGATAAAAATGGAGGCGCCACGATTTTAAAGCTGCTATTGCAGCTAACCTCTCTCGATATCAAATTTAACTCAGCTATTGGCTTAACAAGGCGCTGATATAAATCAGCGGCATTTTTGGCAACATGAAACTTAGCGCCGTCTTTTTGGAATAATTGATAACCTAAGGCGGCCTCTAGAGAAGAAATAGCCCTGGATACTGTCGCAATAGATACACCTAACTCTCTAGATGCATGCCTTATCGAGCCCGTTCTAAAAACAGACTCAAAATAAATTAACTCATTTGGTTTCAAATCATACTCAGTAAAATATAGACAAGCTCAGATAACATGTAGAATTATACATTAACCACACATTAATTATACAGACTCCTACAATCAGTCATATATACATTTAATCATTCAGAATTCCAAAGATTAAACATCTAAAGCACCAAATTTAGATATCTGCTCTATACTAATCGCCATCAATAAAATTAATTGATGTATTATAAAATAAATGAAATTAAAAACTATTATGCTAGATAAAATTATTTATAAAAGTCTAATGCCAATACCACTCAATATAAGACCTATTTAGTACGCACCTTTATTATCACAGCTTATAAAGGTTGTTCTGTAGCAAACTAAACAGTAACAAAAGGTGCTAATAGAGAACAAATACTGGCTGGAATGATTAACTCAGGAAGGAATACAGTCTGAACAACAAGTAGGGGAATTTTAGGCATAAAAAAACCTGCTCGATGGCAGGTTGTTTTGTTGATAATGGTACCTGAGGACGGACTTGAACCGTCACTTCTTTCGAAATCGGATTTTGAATCCGACGTGTCTACCAATTCCACCACTCAGGCATTATCAATAACACTCACTGTAAATCTGCTCGACCTCAGTAAGTGAACGGAATTATACCTACCAGCAGATGAATGGCAAGTACTTTGAATTGAGTTTTGTATCAACTGAGCGTTTTTCAATCTCAAAAGCCTATAAACGCTCACTTTCGCCCTAAACAAACGCCAAATCCATTGTCTGCTTTGACAGGTAAAATTAGTAAAACGTGATCTACAGCATATTCATTAACAATACAGCCTCATTTATTTAATAACTGGGGCAGTAATTGACTCAGATCAAAAAACTCACAAGCACCGAAGCGTATGGTTATTAGGAATTAAAAAGAAAGAGGATTTCGCAAATGGCATTCTGGTTAGATTTGATGTTTGGCAACCCAATAGGCTTGGCCTCAATGATTGTTATCTTTAGTACGATTGGCATCATTTCGTATCTAATGTGGATGTTCTATACCAAGTCTGCGGATCCCGAAAATTAGTTTTCGATATTGATTCTAATGCAGGGGGCTATCAGCCCCCTTTTTTTTGGGGTAAATTTGGTGAGTATTGTTGCTAGTACTGTTGCTAAAGCCAGTTGCTATAGCCATTCACTATAGAGCCACTGAGCCTAGTCACTTATAGCGTATTAAGCAGCATGCTTTCGTGGTACTGCAAAGCTATTGACGAAATGTGGGCGCGCTTTAATCAAGTTCTTCATATCTTCAGGGCTAGGCTCTCCGACAGGAAAACGTAACACTTGGCGGTTAAGGTGAACACGAGCCCGCATTGAAATCTTAAAGTCTGCTGTTGAGCCTTGAATAGCATAGTGCTTCTGGTTACCTAAGTGCTCCAAAATTCCTGCCTTTAATAAACTTTTAACTGCTGTCTCTTGCTCTGGTAGGGTCAAGATTGTTTCACCTTGTAAGAAAAACTCCCTTAATAAGGCTCTCTCTGTTGGGTCGAGCAGCTTTACTTTTTCCTCGATAATTTCAAGAGAGCGCTTATCACTTAAGTGACTAATCGCCTCATCTAGAAAATAATTTAAAATCTGCGTCAATAAAAAAGCCGCACCAATGATTAAGCCCAAACCAATAAAGTGTGCATTTTGTTGAGAAAACTCATTAAGGCTCAATGAGGCCAACAGCGCTTTAGGAGCAAATAATAGTGCAGCGCACGCCAGTGCAAGCCATAGCATTGCTGTAAAAATTAACTTTTTAGGCGACATCATTTGAAAAGAAGTTAGTTTGAAAGCCACTTTTTGCATACCCATTTACCCAGTGTCAGAAATCTGTTCCTACCTAGATAAAAGCAAAAATAGTGCCAACATTTAATAGTAAGTGGCTAATAGTTAATGGCTAATGCTCAACATTACATTTCATCCAAAGAGGATTACCTTTTTTCCTAAAAGGTACAGCTTCCAGGCTGAAAAGAAAAAGGCGCCTAACTGGCGCCTTATTAGTGGCTAGTTTCTGCTATGTATTTGCTTTTGCAGCTAACTTGGTTAATACCCGACTTGCAGCAACAAACCCAAAGGTCCCAGTTACAACTGTCACCGCACCAAATCCTGATGCGCAATCCATTCTCATGCTTCCCTCTGCCGTAGCCTTGGTGCTGCATACAGAGCCGTCAGCTTGTGGGTAAACCAGTTGCTCAGTTGAAAACACCGCTTCGATTGAAAAGCGACGGGCGACATTCTTGGAAAAGTTATATTCGCGTCTTAACTGGTTACGTACTTTAGCCAACAGCGGATCTTGATAGGTCTTAGCTAAATCAGCCACCTGCACTTGAGTGGGATCCATCTGTCCACCAGCGCCACCAACAGTGACAATGGGTAACTTTTGACGCTTACACCACGCAATCAATGCAGTTTTAGCCTTAACGGCATCAATACAGTCCACGACGTAATCAAGCTCTCCCCCTTGCTTCTTACCCTGAAAATATGCAGATAAGTTTTCAGGGGTAATGAAGTCTTCTACTTCATTAACAATGCATTCAGGGTTGATCTGTTTTAGGCGCTGCGCCATCACTTCGACTTTAGATTCACCTATAGTGTCTTTTAACGCATGAGCCTGTCTATTAGTGTTCGTCACACAGATATCATCCAGATCAATCAAGGTTATCTGCCCAATACCACTTCTCGCTAAAGATTCTGCGACCCAGGTCCCCACACCACCGATGCCAACAACGGCTACATGGGCCGAGGCAAAAAAACTAAGAGCTTGCTGACCGTACAAACGACCTATCCCAGCAAAACGATTTAAGTAAGCGTCAGACAAAGTGTGATTATTCAAAATGATACTCATTGTAGAAAATAGAAAGCGCAACTGCGTTGATATTTTATCCCAAACGCTGGAAAAACCCTAAAAAAATTACTTTACCCGCAAAACATTTGTAAATAATTTTCACAAAAAGAGTGCCAGTAGACACCTGAAATGTACCCCTTGTTAAAAACAACGTAACTAACTGTTTAAAAACAGTAAAACGACATGACGTGTATCACGTAAAATCCACTAAACATGACCTAGATCACGAACCAAAGTTCCCATTCCGTGCAAGAATCTCGACCGAAAAATACAGCTTCACTCTTGTTGGCCCACAGATAGGGCTGACGATTATTGATAGCCTGCAACTATAAATAGCGATTCGCTACAGGAAGATGAAAATGAAAAAAACTGTTCTGTCTGCCACTATTATTTCAGCACTAGCCGCCACCTCTTTTACAGCACTCGCTGATGGCCCAAGTTTTTATGGTCGTGCCGATCTTGCAATCACTAACTCAGACCTAGGTATTGCGACGCAAAACCAAAAGTCTGGCACCATCATTGAGAACAACTTCTCATGGTTAGGTGTTAAAGGTACTGAAGCAATCAATAGTGAGCTTGAAGTGGTTTACCAAATGGAGTTCGGTGTTAATAACTTCGACAACTCAGGCAACACTTTTTCTGCGCGTAACACTTTCCTAGGTCTAAAGTCAGCGACTGCTGGTACTATCCTAGTGGGACGTAACGACACTGTATTTAAAGCTTCTGAAGGTGGATTCGACCTATTCGGTAACACTAACTCAGATATCGATCTATTAGCTGCTGGCCAATCTCGTAGCGCCGATGGTTTTACTTACTACTCACCAAAAATTGCTGACTTAGTGACATTGAATGCAACGTATTTAATGGACGACAACTATGCTCAAGAAGTTGATGGCAAGAAAGTTGACGCTGACAACATGTATGCACTAAGTGCAACCGTTGGTGACAAGGGGCTTAAAGCACAGAACTACTATGTTTCTGCAGCATATAACGACAGCATCGACAACGTAAAAGCTTACCGTGGTGTAGCTCAAGTTAAACTTGGCCAGGTTATTCTAGGTGGTTTCTACCAAAACAGTGAACACGTTGACAGCAAGTACTCAAACCTTGAAGGTGATACTTACTTCGTTAACGCAGCTTATGTTATGGGTAACCTAAAACTTAAAGCTATGTACGGTAACGATGACTCAGGTCTAGGTAAGTATGTTAGCCGTTACGTTGGTAGCACTGATGGCGCTAGCTTAGAAACAGTAAGCGATGTCGAGTTACAACAGTTCAGTGTTGGCGCAGACTACCGTCTAAGCAAAAACACCTTAGTATACGGTCACTACACTAAGTACGATGGCGACATGAAGTTGAGCGGTGCGAAGCAAGATCTAAGTGATGATATCTTCACTGTTGGTATGCGTTTCGACTTCTAATCTATTGGTTAATGAGTCAAATAGGCTTTAATACATGGCTTATAAAAATTGACTTAAACAAATAGGCTTAAAAGGCAGCGTTAGCTGCCTTTTTAATTTATGCCTCCCTCCAATCTGTTTACCCCAGTCTTAACGCCTAATACCAATCAATATTCAATATCACAGCAAAGGTGCTCAATGTTGAAACTGAAAATGCTTAGATGCTTGAGTTTTAGATGATTGAGTTTCAGAGGTTTTATTTTAGATGATTTATTTATAGGGACGAGCAACTGCCCAGCAGGCAAGGTTTCATCAACAAAAACTTAACATTTATGCCGTTTGCTTTGATTTCCACCTTAAAGAAGCTCACTGGTTAATTTTGTAATCTCACAATAGGCACAAGATCACCCCATTCGCAGCCTTAGTAAATACTAAACAAGCAAGACCGACTTTTCTCGCAATCCGCCAAAATACCCCTTTAGAGATAGTTTAAAGTGTTTATTTCTATATAAATCACCAAATAAACAACGAAAGCTCTCCAATCGTCACAAAAAAGTAGCAAATTAATCTTGAACCCCTGAAAACATGATCTAGTCCACATTCTTCATGCCATAAAACTGTAATATTTAGCCCCACAATTGTTATGAGCTCGGATGCTTGTAACAAAAACAAAAGTTTATGTAAAAAACCATAAGAAACGAATAGGAACTTAGGTTCTGGGAGCAAATGAAATGAAAAAGACACTAATCTCTGCGTCAGTGGCATCAGTTTTAACCCTAGCTTCTTTCGGCGCGCTAGCCGATGGTCCAGGATTTTACGGTCGTTTAGATCTAGCTGTAACTAACTCAGATACAGGTGCAACGACTCAAAATGGTAAAGAAGGGACTGTTTTCGAAAACAACTTCTCTTTCGTAGGTGTTAAAGGTACTGAAAGCCTAACTAACAACATCGACGTTGTTTACCAGATGGAGTTTCAAGTTGAGAACACAACTAACTCTGGCGAAACCTTTAAAGCGCGTAACACTTACCTAGGTCTTAAGTCTCAGGCTGGTACTGTACTTGTTGGTCGTAACGACACAGTATTCAAGCAGTCTGAAGGCGGCGTTGATATTTTTGGTAACACTAACGCCGATATCGACCGTCTAGTGGGTGGTCAATCACGTTCTGCTGATGGTATCTGGTACTATTCACCAAAGATTGCCGATCTTGTGACGCTAAACGCGACTTACCTAATGGAAGACAACTATATTGATGCTGATGATAAAGACGCTGTTAAGTCTTATGATGCTCAGTACGCATTAAGTGCAACTATTGGTGATAAGAAGCTTAAGGCGCAAAACTACTATGTAGCTGCGGCTTATAACACTATCGGTGGCATCGATGCATACCGTGGTGTAGCACAAGTTAAACTAGGTGAGTTTAAAGTGGGTGGTTTATTCCAGAACACTGAAAGCCAAACAACGAGCCAAGAAGGTAACTCTTACTTCGTAAACGTTGCTTACAACCTAAACGGCGTTAACCTAAAAGCTGAATACGGCATGGACGAAGGCGGCTTCGGTAAGTACTACCAAAACTCTGTAAAAACAGATGCTGGTAAACTAATTGGTGACGATATCAACGTTCAGTCAATCACTGTAGGTGCTGACTACAAGATCTCTAAATCAACTATGGTATATGGCCACTACGCTATGTACGAAGGCGACCACAAAGTGGGTACTGCTAAAGTTGACCTAAAAGATGATAACGTATTCACTATTGGTATGCGTTACAACTTCTAATCGATTGAGTCTTAAGACTCTCTAACGATTTTAAGCCACAAAAAAGCGACCTTAGGGTCGCTTTTTTGGATCTAGCTAAAAGCCAAGAAGATTCGAGGACGCCCTTCGGGCTACTAGGACGTTCGCAGGCTCACTGCTAGAGCGGACTTCGTCCTGCTATAAGACAAAAGCTAAAGACAAAAGATAGAAGCGACGGATAAACTCCAGCTTTAAGCTTTTGAATGTATAGGATCTAGTAGCGCAGCGATCTCGCAGTGACGTAGTCACGCCCTAGGGCCTGCTCATTTTCTCGTTAACTTATAAACCGATTCCGTCAACCAAGATACCTGCTTTTTCACAAAGCGAGGGTTGTCATTCAACACATCGTTACAAGCTAAACGCTCAATTTTAAAATGTTCACCTAGATTGGCCTGAACCCAATCTTCTGATACCGCAAAAGGCGGGCCATTTAACTCGGCTTGTGGATAATCTAAGGTGATCAATAAGCCAACACTATTAGCGGAAACCAATTTAGTAAGCTGACGTGCATAAGCTAAGCGCATCTCTTCCGGCCAAGCGATTAGCGCTGCTCGATCGTAAAAGGCTGTGCAACTTTGCGGTTCTAATACTGGCAATGTAAAAATATCGCCTTGAAAAATGGTGACTTGCTCAGTGGTAAAGCGTTGATGGTCTTCGACCACACTTACCTTAAACGCTAGACTATTTTCTTGATAAAACTGCTGTACAGCTGGTTCACTTAACTCGCAGCCTAGCACTTCATGACCTTGCTCAGCCAAAAAACACAAGTCTAATGACTTACCACATAGAGGAACAAAAACTTGTGTATTTGCTGCGAGATTAAGTTGCGGCCAATATTTAACCAACAAAGGGTTAACCGCACTTAAATGAAAACCTATTTGCTGGGCGTCCCACTTTTCATGCCAAAAGCTTGGTTGCATAGTCCATATCCATTACAAATGGTAATTACAAATTTGCATTAAAAAACAATTACCAAAGAAACCAAGGTATGACCATGATAATGAGAATCATCAGGGGAACGAATTAGCGCTCACTTTGACAAGTGATGCTCAGACTTGGTATACCATTTTGGCCATTACTCTATAGCCAGAGCGTAATAGAAGCAAAAATAAATAAGCGGTTATCACTAAAGATACCAAGTCACAATGCTGTTACTGCGTCTGCATTCACAGCTTAAACAGAAGCAGATTAAACTGAAGCGGCTATACATTCACGACTATGCATTCACGGCTATGCATTAAGCACTTGCTGAACTTTCCTCAACCAGACACAGTTTTCACACTCGCAATTACGACGAGACAAGTGATGCGGTGTTAAACTCGAATCAATAAAATCTACCGCAACCAGAAGTTGCTGCTTCAGCTCTTCAGCTGATTTCTTCTCGACCGCAACGGTTTCGTCATTGTGGTTCATCCAGGTACATTCCATACCTTGGTGACAATTAATGCACTCCATATCCGTCGGGTTAAAAAAGCCTGCATGAGGGCAATAATTTAGCTCCATCGACTGTAAAATACGTCGACGTGGGTATTCAAGCAATTCAATTAGCTGGGATTTATCTAGTCCTGACATAAAGCCACCTTTAGTTGATATCTAAGCCTTTTCTTTGGCTTATACCATTTATACTAGTACTGACTTCAAGATTACCTTTCTCTTATTCCCGTAGATTTGATATGCATCAATATCTAACCCGAAAATATTGGTTAGGTGTGATTCAGATAACCTTTTTACAAGCTCGACATAAGTGCGATAATTCAATGAGCTTGGACTTTATTACAGCTTATTGATTTAATGGAACTCACTGAAGAAGGGGACGCCATTGCAAACACCAGAACTGCAACACTTTTACATCTCAGAAGAGCAATCTGTTTATCTGCTTGGTGCCAATGACGCCCGTAAACACAGAGCCTGGATCCGCCTGTGTAAACAGCAGTTAAGTAAGTTGGGATATAAAGATTTAGAACTCGTGGGTAAAGGCGCCTATGGTTTTGTGTTTGCAGGCGTTAATAAGCAGGGCGAGGCTCATGTGTTTAAGTTCTCTCGGTTAACTCTGCCTCAGCATATTCAAGATAGGCTTGAAGAAGAAGCCTTTATGCTTTCTCAGGTCATCCATCCTAACGTGCCACCAGCCATAAAGTTTGAACACGTAGGTAAGCAAGGGATTTTGGTCATGGCCCGTGCTCCAGGTGAGGACCTTGAACAACTTTGTGTAAGAGTAGGCGCATTACCGGTTGCCATGGTGATGAATATAGCCCGCCAACTCGCGGCTATCTTACAATATCTACACCATGGTAGACCGCTCATTCATGGCGATATCAAACCGTCAAACCTCGTCTATGACATTCATACTCAACATCTATCGCTGATTGACTGGGGCTCTGCTGTATTTGCACAGCGTGACACTCAAGGTAATCCCGTTAACGGCAATGTGATGGACTTAATGTCCAGCGATCAACAACATACCAATGCCCGTATGGGAGACGTGTATTTTATTGGCGAAGAGCAACTTAACGGCGCCCTCTCTAGCCCGAGGTTTGATGAACAAGGCGTTGCAGCCACCCTTTACGCTTTAGCGTCGGGCCAGGCCAGTCGCTTTGGTAGTAAAGTCATCCCCGCTACCAGTATCGGCTTGCCAGTAGAGCTAGCGCGCACCTTAGATGGCATGCTCAGCGATGACCCACAGCAACGAAAAAAAGCCGGTGACTACTTTTTAAAAAGCATGGCTCACAGTCACCGTATGCACTTACCAGAAATTGACACCACGCCGCTCGTTGCCGAGATCCCTGTCTGGATCCTCCCCAGAGACAAAGAAGTTGAGACCGTTAGCTACAGCTCGCGTAAGTCATTCTTGAAGGAGCATAATGGCGACGATCCAATAGCCAAAATGGATGACCTACAGTTAGAGAAATACTACCGTAATTTTATGGCTGGAATGGGCGATACCGAAAAAGGCTTTATTGCGGCAGTTGGCCGCTTAAGCCAATATGCCATTGTAGGTGGCTTAGCCATCCACTGGCGTGAAACCGGCGTATTTATCGACTCCAATTTGGCTATTTATAAGGCCGAGCAAAAACATGCCATTACGGTTGCCGTCAACAATATGGTGACACTCGCTCGTGGCATTCGTCGCATTGGCGTATTTAAAGCCTGCTTCTTTAATGCCCGCGACACCTTGCACATTGAACGCCAAGACAGCACGCAACCATTTGTGACGGGTTGCGATCAACAGCTCCCCTTTGAGGTGGGTAATGTGCCATCGCTTGAAGACAAATCACGGCTACATTCTTACTTTGAAGATGGTCGCGATCCGGAGGAAAACCTAGAGCTACCGAAAGAGATTATGACCGAACTTGGCTGGATAAATCAGATCCACCATACCGGCTGTATTATTTTTGAGGTGCTGCCTAATCATATGAAGATCCACAGCTACTTGCGATTACTTAATCCGAGAAAACAGGCAGCGTTTCGTGCCAGCTTGGATAGGATCTTAGCCCATGTGGATAAAATTCAGGGCAAAGGGGTGTCAGGCTTTATGAAGCTGCCCTATAAAAACACCCGTAAATTTAACCTAATAGAACGCCGCGGTGACCGCTTTTACCCCCGTAATCCTAAGCAGTTAGACCACTAGTAACTCACTAGCGATCAATAACAATCTATGCCTTACTTATTAAGGTTTTGGCTGTGGTTTATCGTCAGATTCTTTATCACTGTCACTGGTAACCGTTTCACCTTCAAAGGTCGTTCCTTTTACTTGATGGCTTTCAGGTCGCTTATCACTTGGGTCGGTTTTACGTTCAAAGTCACCGTCGAAGGTATTACCTTGATCAAAAGGCGACTGGCCGCCCTTATTTTCAAATGGATGTTCAAATGGGTTTTGCCCTTGAGGCCCCATTCCAGCACCAAATCCGGGGCCAAAACCTGACTGGAAGCCACCATTCGCCTGCACTTTGAGCTGCATACGTTTATAGAAGAACCTAGCGACAGGAATTCGCATAAATGGTGTGAGCAGTACTAGTCCAAGAAAGTCAGTTACAAAACCTGGGATCAGCAAGAGTAAACCTGCTACCGCTAACATCATGCCTTCAACAATCTCTTGACCTGGCGCCTCGCCACGGGCCAGCTTTTGCTGCACTTGCATCAAGGTGCTAATACCTTGACTGCGCACCAAAGACACCCCAACGACGGCTGTAAAAATAACTAATGCAACCGTTGTCCAACTACCTAACACCTCACCCACGCGGATCAGTACTGATAGCTCCATCACAGGAACTAAAACAAAAATTAATAACAAAATAAAAAACACACTGACCTCACATTTTTTGCTGGTGATGAAAACTAAATTGGGGTTACTCGGTCTATTTTCAAGTAGCTAGCTGTTGGGAGACCGTGATCACCTATTGTTAGTCTGTAATTAACGACCGTTAAACTGCTATATAGAGAGTATAAATCCTAACTGGTGCCGCAATTAGGCGAGTAATTGTAAGCAAAAACTACTGGCATCACTATTTTAGCGATGCCTTAATGCAAGCCTAAGGTAAAACACGTAAAGTATCGATTCGCTTTTTATAGCCATTCGCCATATTGATAGCCAATGAACCTTGATTGGCATTATACAATAGTTGGCTTAATACAATTTTAATCTGTTGGACAATAGAAATAGTTTAATGCAAAACGAATTTTTGTTAGTGATCACCAGCTGCCCCAGCGAGGAGCAAGCAAAAACCCTTGCCCGTGAGCTGGTTAAAAATAAGCTTGCTGCCTGTGTACAGATCTCTCAAGGGATCACCTCCGTATATGAGTGGCAAGGAGACTTGTGTGAAGAGCAAGAGTTCAGTTTGCAAATTAAATGCTTAGCGCAGCATTACAGTGCGATAGAGCACACACTCTCTAAGCTGCATCCCTATGATGTACCCGAGCTAATTGCAGTTCCTGTAACCCAAGGACTGCCAGCCTATTTTGATTGGATAAAAGAAACTACACAGCCATGAAAAGAATTATCAACCTGTTTTTAGCCTCACTACTACTGCTCACGCCATTGGCACACGCCGACGGTATTTTCAGTAGCAATAAGTTTGACTTTTTAAAGGGTGAACCTGAGCTCATGCCTGTCGATCAAGCATTCGTGTTCGACTTTAAACAGCAAGGCGACAAAGTAAAAATTAGCTGGGTCATTGCCGACGGTTACTATATGTACCGTGACAAACTTAAATTTGAAACCGCTGACGGTGCCGTTTTAGGCGAAGTCGTGCTACCTCAGGGCAAACCCCACACCGATGAATACTTTGGCGAGCAAGAGGTTTACTACTCTTACGTCGAGATGCCTGTCGCGATTAAAGAAGCCACAGCTGGCAGTAAACTCAATGTCACTTTTATGGGCTGCGCCGAAGGTAAACTCTGTTTTCCGCCAACTAAAAAAACGGCTGAGCTAACTGAAGTCGCCGCTAATGACGGCTTGCTTAGTGATACAGATAAAGCACTTGGTGCCGCTCCATCAGCCAATGAAAGCGTAAAAGCCCCAATTACTCAACAAGATACCTTAAGCGCTATGCTGTCAGGAGATAGCCTTATGTGGACCTTAGTGATCTTCTTTGGTTTAGGTATCGGCCTTGCGCTTACGCCTTGCGTTTTTCCTATGTACCCCATTTTGTCGGGCATTATCGTTGGCCAAGGTAAGAAGCTTTCTACCGCAAAAGCCTTCAGCCTCTCTATGGTTTATGTTCAAGGTATGGCAATCACCTACTCGCTAGTAGGCCTTATCGTTGCCTCTGCGGGCATGAAGTATCAAGCAGCATTGCAGCACCCTGCAGTGCTAATTGTGTTAGCAATACTCTTCTTTGTTTTAAGTTTATCTATGTTTGGTCTATATGACCTGAAACTGCCTGCTAAGTGGCAGGAAAAGATGAACTCATTCTCTAACAACCAAAAAGGTGGCAATGTCATAGGCGTGTTCGTCATGGGCATTATTTCTGGCCTTGTGGCATCACCTTGTACCACGGCGCCACTGTCTGGTGCGCTTATTTATGTGGCGCAAACGGGCGATCTACTACAAGGCTTCTTAGCCCTGTACGTGTTGAGTATGGGTATGGGTCTGCCATTGCTGATTATTGGTACCTCTGGCGGAAAACTTCTACCAAGAGCTGGTCGCTGGATGGACATCATCAAGACTTTCTTTGGTTTCCTACTCATCGCGGTATCGATTGTAATGCTAGGTCGAATTTGGCCAGGCTTTATCTCAGATCTACTTTGGTCAATCTGGGGAATTACTTTAGTCGGTTATCTTATGCACCAGAACAAACTTACCGAGTTTAACTGGAAGCAAACCACTCGCTCAGTACTACTGATGTTAGCGCTACTCGCTAGCTTCTCATATGGCATGCAAGCGGTAATGACCAAGCTGGGTTTTAGCAGCAACACCAATGTTGCCACTAATAGCACAGCTGAAAATCACGGTTTTACCCGCATAAAGTCACTCCTAGACCTGCATACTGAAGTTGCTGCTGCAACAGCACAAGGCAAGACGGTAATGGTCGATTTCTATGCTGACTGGTGCGTGGCCTGTAAAGAGTTTGAAGCGATCACTTTTAAAGATCCACTCGTCATTGAACGCATGGATCAAATGGTATTGCTACAAGCTGATGTCACCAAAAACGATGCGGTTGATATTGAGCTGCTGGAGTACTACGACATACTCGGTTTACCGACTTTGTTAATGTTTGACGAAAACGGCGTAATTCGTGACGACCTGCGAGTTACAGGCTTTATGCGACCGAAAGCATTTGCAGAGCATTTAGATCACTTAGTTAACTAAGCCGTTAGCGCAAATTAAACCTTATCTTTAGAAGCCCCGTTTATCTTTAATAATCGGGGCTTCTTTTTAAGCTTCCCTAGCTCACAACACCGCAAATAACCATTAAATTTATTCACAATTTTCAGCTCAACTTCATAAATTTCTTATACAATGATGCATCATTGTATCCAATGGCTTGGGTACATATTATAAAGAAAGGAGCATCATGGAACCCGCTATACTCATTATCACCTTAGCCTGCGGCATGTTAGTTAGCCGCGTGGGACTGCCCCCCTTAATTGGCTATCTTGTTGCGGGATTTGTGCTGTTTCTGTTTGGTATTGAAGAGTCCAGCTTGCCTATGTTGGAGCAACTTGCCAATCTAGGTGTCACCCTTCTACTGTTTGCCATTGGTCTTAAGTTAGATCTACGCAGCTTATTTAAAGCGGAGGTTTGGGCCGGCTCCAGCCTGCATCTAATCGGCTCTATGCTATTCTTTATCCCACTACTGAAACTGCTCGGCCTATTAGGGCTTGAGCAGCTCACAGGATTAGAGATAGAACAATTTGCGTTACTTGCCTTTGCATTAAGTTTTTCCAGTACCATTTTTGCGGTAAAAATATTGGAAGATAAAGGTGATATGCAGTCGCTTTATGGCCGAGTGGCTATTGGTATCTTGATTATGCAAGATATCTTCGCGGTTGCTTTCTTAACCATATCTAAAGGGGATATCCCCTCATATTGGGCGCTAGGTTTACTGTTACTGCCGCTGGCAAAACCCCTCATATATAAAGCATTCGATCGTGTTGGACACGGTGAACTACTAGTCCTATTTGGCTTGGTGATGGCACTCGTCATGGGCGCTGGCCTATTTGAGCTCGTCGGGTTAAAGCCAGATCTGGGTGCGCTGGTCATTGGTATTTTACTGGCGGGGCACCCTAAATCATCAGAGCTGGCTAAATCACTGTTTTACTTTAAAGAGTTATTCTTAGTCGCGTTCTTCTTAACGGTAGGCCTAAATGGTTTACCCACCTTTTCCGACATCGGTTTGGCCGCAATTTTAGTCCTTGTCGTGCCGATTAAAGTCGTCCTATTTATGTACTTGCTAACCCACTTTAAACTGCGTTCTCGTACCGCACTAATGAGCTCATTTACCTTAGGTAACTACAGCGAATTTGGTTTAATTGTCGCAGCGGTTGCGACCTCAAAGGGATGGCTACCGCCACAATGGATGGTTATTCTCGCCGTTGCACTCAGCTTTAGCTTCCTGTTTGCCGCGCCGCTCAATACCGCTTCTAGCCGTTTATATCAGAAGTTTCAAAGCAGGCTCAAGCCGTTAGAAAAACACCCTCTACACCCGGAAGATAGACCTATTCCTGTCGGCAATCCACGCTTTTTAATTTTAGGTATGGGGCGGATTGGTTCAGGTGCTTATGATGAGCTTCGAGCCCGTTACGATGGCGAAATATTAGGGGTTGAGCACAAACAAGAACTGGTAGACTTCCACATAAATGAAGGCCGAAACGTGGTGCAAGGTGATGCCTCTGATACTGACTTCTGGGAAAAATTAGACAGAGCACCTAATCTCGAATTAGTCTTGCTAACCATGCCTCATCACGTGGGTAACCTGTTTGCGGTGGAGCAATTAAAGCTACATGATTACCAAGGTAAACTAAGCGCCATCGTTAAGTATAAAGAAGATGCTCAATCACTTAGCGAGTCTGGCGTACATAGCGTATATAACCTCTATGAGGCGGCAGGTGCGGGTTTAGTTGAACACCTGGTCAAAGAGCTACTCACTCCTGGCGGCGCAGCACCAGATAATCCAGATGCCATCAATCGTAAAAATGAAGCTGATAACCCTGATGCGGGAGATATTATCAAGCATGAAAACCAGGCTGAGTCAGTGGAAATGTCGCAAAAGAGCTGATTGTATACATTATCCGCATTATAGCGTATGTTATTTGTTATCGAGTATAAGATGACCACTAACATACAATGCCAAAAAATAATAATACTACTCTGGCGGGTTATGGGTTTTTAACAGCCCTACTTCTTGTCCCCAGCAGCGCCTTTGCCGCTGGGTTTGATATCTGGATCTACAAACTTAATTACCAAGATAATCAACAAGGGTGGACAGTATCAGAAGGTCGCCCAGTCACTGCGCGAGACGGTTACGATAATCAGCCAAGCTTTACACCAGATAGCTCACAGCTATTCTTCACCTCAGACAGGCAAGCCGCACCAAGTGAGGGCCCGCAAGCCTCTGCTCGCCACAATGATATTTATCAGTTCCAAATAGCCGACAATCGTATAACGCAGCTCACATTTACCCCGGAGCAAAGCGAGTTCTCTCCCCAAGCCTTTAAAACAGCTGCGGAAAACAACCAAGTTAATTATGTGGTCGAGCAAGGCGTGCCCCATCAAAGTGTATGGCAACAAACAGACAGTACCCCACGCCAACGTGCTATCAACAGTTTAATTCCAACGGGTTACTACGCAATTAAGCAAGATCTTGGCACGCTAATTTGGGCTCGATACGCCTACAGTCTCTACTTTGAACCCAATGGCGAAACCGCCGATGAACGTCATTTTGTGGTCGCAAATGTTGGCAGAAGTATCCATGCCATTCCTAATGATGAAGCCTTTAGTTATCTACATAAACAGCTAGATGGCGACCGAGTCATTAAGCGCTTCTCACCAAAAGATAACAGCCACACCCAATTGATCCCACTCTCGAATACTGCCAGTGAAGACTATGCCTGGAGTCAGAATAACTGGCTGTTTAACATCGATAATGGCCAGTTAGTTGCTTGGGA
The DNA here is from genome assembly GCF_052977325.1 of Shewanella sp. 0m-6. NCBI lineage: Bacteria > Pseudomonadati > Pseudomonadota > Gammaproteobacteria > Alteromonadales > Shewanellaceae > Shewanella > Shewanella sp. 0m-6. The sequence goes on along the minus strand of NZ_JBRIMD010000018.1, from coordinate 49,282 downwards.
TAAATCGAGCAATAAAAGCTGGCAATTGATTAGCCCAATCCCGCAACCCAATGCTGATTACCTAAGCGCCTCAAGGATAGCCATTAGCCCCGACAATCAGCATTTAGCGATAGTTTGGCAGCGAAAATAGCCTGCACATAACAAGAAAGACCCAAATACAAATACAATAACGACAATAGAATAATAAATAATGAAAAATCATCCCTTTATAAAGCCCTTACCATCGCCCCGTAATAACGCTGCAGCCCGCTCGCTATTGACCGCTCTGCTTGCGCTTTTAGTTTGCCCTGTGAGCTATGCCAGCGCGCCCCCTGAGCGCTGGCAAAACCATCAGATTTTTGAGCAAAACAAACAAGCAGCGCATGCCAGTTTTTTTGGTTATTCGAGCTTAGCCAACGCGCTAAAAGATCAGCCTAAAGACAGCAGTAACTTTTTCGATCTTAATGGTCGGTGGCAGTTTCATTACGCTAAAAATCCTTTTAGTGTTCCCAAGGATTTTGCTCAAGCTGATACTAATCTTGAGGGCTGGCAGAGCATTCAAGTGCCCGGTAACTGGGAGACCCAAGGATTTGGCCATGCCATCTATTTAGATGAGCGCTATCCATTTACTACGACTTGGCCCGATGCGCCAGAAGACCATAACCCGACGGGAAGCTATCGTCGTGAAATAAGCCTGCCTAACGGCTGGCAAGATAAGCAAGTATTCTTGCACATTGGCGCAGCGCGGTCGGCACTGACTGCGTTTGTTAACGGCACAGAAGTGGGTTATAGCCAAGGCGCCAAAACGCCAGCCGAATTTGATATCACTCCTTATTTGACCCAAGGAAAAAACTTACTGGCCTTACAAATTATCCGCTGGAGTGATGCGAGCTACTTAGAAAGCCAGGATATGCTCAGAGTCAGTGGTATTGAGCGCGATGTATACCTTTATGCCACCGAAAAGCAGCGTATAAGCGATATTGACGCGCAGTATCAACTTTCAAACGCTTTAGATAACGCCGAGGTTAACCTTAAGCTAACACTTGAAAACCATGCAAAAGCCAAAGATGTCAGCCTCAGCTATCGACTACTTTCCCCTCAAGGCGTTGAAGTCAGCAGCGGTGAACAAGATATCACTAAACTTAATAAACAGCAGCGCCAACAGTTCGACTTCTCCCTCAAGTCTCCCAAACTTTGGAGCGCAGAAACCCCAAACCTGTATCAGCTGATTGTTAGCCTTAACGACAGCCAAGGAAAACTGCTGCAAGCTAGCAGTCAACAGATAGGCTTTCGCCGTGTCGAGATAAAAGCGGGTCAGCTATTAGTCAACAACAAAGCGATTACGATTCGCGGCGTCGATAGGCACGAAACCGACCCCGATACCGGCCATGTAGTGAGCCGGGCAAGCATGGAAACCGATATCCGCTTGATGAAGCAAAACAACATCAATGCGGTGCGCTCAAGCCACTATCCAAACGATCCCTACTGGTTAAGTCTCACCGATAAATATGGTCTATATGTGATAGATGAGGCCAATATTGAGTCTCATCCATTAGCGATAGATAAGGAGACTCAACTTGGTAACGAGATGAGCTGGCTTCCCGCCCACAAGGCTCGCGTCGAACGCATGGTTGAGCGTGATAAAAACCATCCTTCTATCATCATCTGGTCACTCGGTAATGAAGCCGGAGAAGGCAAACTTTTTGCCGCCCTCTATGACTGGATAAAACAGCGCGATCCGAGCCGCCCAGTGCAATATGAACCCGCTGGGCAACATGCTTATACCGATATCGTTGCCCCGATGTACCCATCGATTGAGCGCATTGAAAAGTACGCGAAGGCGCATACAGATAGACCACTTATCATGATTGAATATGCTCACGCGATGGGCAACTCTGTCGGTAACCTACAAGATTACTGGGACGTGATAGACCAATATCCTCAGCTGCAAGGTGGCTTTATTTGGGATTGGGTCGACCAGTCTCTGGCCTTTACCAATGACAATGGCCAGCGCTATTGGGCTTACGGCAAAGACTACCACCCGGACATGCCTACCGACGGTAACTTTCTTAATAATGGCTTAGTGGATCCAGACAGAAATCCACACCCCCACCTATCTGAAGTGAAAAAAGTCTATCAGCCATTTAAGCTGACAGGATTGAGTATTAAGCAGCAAAACGTCGAATTCACCCTGAAAAATCGCTATGACTTTATCGACACGCAAGGGTTAAACTTAGTCTGGACAGTGCAGCAAGATGGTCAATCTGTGGCTGACGGCTTATTAGCACTTCCACACATCAAAGCCGACACCAGTAAAGCGATTCGTTTTAGCTTATCTAAGACCGCGATTGAGCTCATGCAGCAAAAACCAGAGTTCGAGTATCAGCTTTTACTAGAGGTAAAAGTCGATACACCGCAACCTATGTTGCCCACCGATCACCTTATAGCCTTTGAGCAGTTTGAGCTGCACACGCCTAAAGCTGTGAGCGTAAAAACGATTGATGCTATTGAAGAGTCGGACGACAGCTGGGTATTAGGAAACGGTGACAGCCAGTATTTCATCGCTAAAAGCAATGGTTGGCTGAGCAAAGTTAAAGCCAATGATACAGTACTACTCGATAGCCCTCTCATGCCTAACTTCTGGCGCGCCCCAACAGATAACGACTTGGGTAACCAAATGCCTAAATGGGCCGATATGTGGCAAGATGCGGCTGCAGAGTTAACTCTAGCCTCCATCAACTATATCAGTGGCAACGCACCGGCTCTGGATGTTAGCCACCAGCACCCTACACTGGGTTTTACTTTAAAAACCCGTTATCGCGTGAGCCAGCAAGGTAAACTGTTAGTCAATAGTCAGTTTACCCCCGGTGATATCGAGCTTGCCGACCTGCCTCGATTTGGCTTCTCAGCTAAGCTGCCATTTGAGATGCGCTTTATGCACTACTTTGGCCGCGGCCCTGAAGAGACTTACGCCGATAGAAAAACGGGGAACCCTGTTGCTTGGTATGTTCTCCCCATTGAGAAAACCTTCCATCGTTACTCTAGACCACAAGAAACAGGACAACGCACCGACGTACGTTATGTGGCAGTGACAAACAGTAAAGGTACAGGCTTGCTTGCCCAAACCACTATGGAAAAAGAATTACTGCAAACCAGCCTATGGCCATTTTCTCAAGCCGATATCGACTTTAGAGACGGCGATGCCGAAGGGTCAGCATCAGGACTCGTGCCAGTCACTGCCAACCATGGTGCAGAGATCCCCACACGCAACTTTGTCACCTGGAATATCGATTACAAGCAGATGGGAGTGGGGGGAGATACATCATGGGGGCGCCCCGTGCATACCCCCTATCGTATCGCGCCAGAGGCTATGTCGTTTGGCTTTAGCCTTGCGCCAACTCATGCTCAAGGCACTATTGCCAAACAAGCTAGAACTCAACCCTAAAGCAATGAGTTACACACGGATATTAAAACTAAAATAGCAGTGAAGGATCATCATGGAACAGACTATTCAACTCGTTATATTTTTTGGCTTAACCGCCTTGGTAGGCTTAATCACCTACCTAAAGTGCCGAAACATCACTCGCGACACCAGTGATAGCAAAGACTATTTTCTTGCTGGCGGCGGCTTAAGCTGGGTTGTCGTGGCAGGCTCATTGATGATGACCAACATCAGTGCCGAGCAGATTGTGGGAATGAATGGGGCGCAAACCTTAATCGTTGCTTGGTGGGAGATTGCTGCAGCAGTGGGTCTGATAATCCTAGCTAAGTGGTTAATCCCTATCTATTACAAATACAACTGCACCACAACCACTGAGCTGCTTGAGCGCAAATATCAAGACAAAGGGATCCGTGCCATGGTGTCGGTGCTGTTTATGCTTGGCTACGCCTTCATCTTACTCCCTGTAGTACTGTATACCGGCTCACTATTTATGAAGTCGATGTTTGGCTTATCTATTTCAGTGACAGTGTTGGCCGTGATCTTTGCTGTAGTCGGCGCTATCTATGCCATTTTTGGTGGCCTAAGAGCCATCGCGATTTCAGATAGCCTCAATGGTATTGGCTTATTATTCATGGGGGTCGTGGTCTCTTATCTAGCGCTTAATGCCGTCAACTGGGATCTATCAGGGATCCCGATTGAACGCCTTACCTTGATTGGTGACGCCCAATCAGATATTCCCTGGCCCACTTTACTAACAGGCATGATCTTTATTCAGATCTTCTACTGGGGAACCAATATGGTTATCACCCAAAGAGCCTTGGCTGCAAAGTCAGTTGAAGAAGCGCAAAAAGGCCTTTATGCCGCAGTCGTCATGAAGCTTATCATTCCTATTATCGTGGTATTGCCCGGACTTGTTGCCTATAAGCTGTATGGTGATGTGGGTGATGTGGCCTACGGAAAATTAGTCGGTGACATCTTACCAAGTTGGATGTCTGGCGCATTTGCTGCGGTGATGGCGGGGGCAGTATTAAGCTCATTTAACTCATGCTTAAACTCAGCAGCTGCACTTTATACCTGTGATATTCATCAAAACTACATCAACCCGAATGCTGATGTGCGTAAGATTGGTACCCGTGTGGCATTAGTCTTCACCCTTATTTCATTATGCTTAGTTCCAGTATTTGCCCAGTCAGCCAGCATCATCTCACTACTACAGCAATTAAACGGCCTCTATTCTATGCCGGTATTGGCAGCCTTTATCTGCGCGCTTGCCTTTAAAGATGTCAATGCAAAAGCGATTAAGATAGGTCTGGTATTTGGTGTGTTGGTATATGCCGTGTTTACGTTTGTATGGAGCCCGCTGCACTTCATCCACATGATGGCGATCACTCTTGCCGCCACCATATTGGTGACCCTAGCACTGAGCAAGTTTGTTTTTGGGCCGCAAAGCCTAAATAGCCAATTGGTAACCGACTAAAGGTTAGCGGAAACGTAATGGCCCTGCGTAACCGTAGGGCATTAGGGGCCTTTGCCTGCTGAGTTTTTGTGCTATAAAAAAACTCAGTTACACAATCTACAAAGTCATGATATAAAACTAGAGATAGATATTGAGCAAGGCAATATGACACCAGTATAAAAACCTGACGTCACTAAAAAAACAGGCCTCATTGCCGCTCAATAAAATGTAACTCATTAAGATTAAATTTTAATGTATGCCGCTGTTATTAAATTGGTCACCAGAATCAAACTCAGCAAACTAAACAGTTTATTGCAATGTTTTGTACTGAACGTAAATATTAACATTCGGAAATTTTGATTATGTCCAATCCCGCTCAGCGAGCAAACAAACTGTTTGTGCAAACTTTTGGCACCCAAGCTGATGAGCTTTATTGTGCCCCTGGACGCGTTAACCTCATTGGTGAACATACCGACTATAACGATGGATTTGTGCTACCCGCCGCCATCAACTTCCATACCGCCATAGTAGTCAAGCGCCGTGATGACCTTCGCTTTCGCGCCGTATCTGACGCCTTTCCCGGTGAAATTGAAGAGTGGGTATTTGGTGAAGAAGGAGTGCCAGTTAAAAACCATTGGTCGAACTACTTAAAAGGTTTCACTGCCGCTATGGCCACCTCGGGTCTTGCCCCCAAAGGGCTCGATCTAGCCGTTGTCAGTAATGTGCCAATGGGCGCAGGCCTGTCGTCTTCTGCAGCCCTTGAGGTTGCTTTTGGCACCGCGGTTAACGACTGTAGTCAAATCAAGCTCTCACCTCTTGCCATCGCTCAGTTAGCACAACGCGGCGAAAACCAATTTGTTGGCTGCGCCTGCGGTATCATGGATCAGATGATCAGCGCGCTAGGTGAGCAGGACCATGCACTGCTTATCGACTGCCTCGATTTAGACAGTGAGGCGGTCAGTATTCCTGACAGTTTAAGCTTGATTATTATCAACTCTAATGTTCAACGCGGCCTCGTCGATTCGGAGTATAACCTTCGACGTGAGCAGTGTGAGCAAGCTGCTGCCCACTTTGGTCTTGAATCACTACGAGATCTGGATTTAGCCAGCCTTGAAGCGGGTAAATCTGAATTAACTGAAGCTTGTTATAAACGCGCAAAGCACGTGATCACTGAAAATCGACGCACCCAAAATGCAGCATGGGCACTAGAGTCTGCTGACATAGCGAAGGTCAGCCGTTTAATGGCAGAGTCCCATGCATCAATGCGGGATGATTTTGAAATCACCACAACAGAAATCGATTACCTCGTTGAAATCATCGCTAATGTTATTGGTGAGCATGGCGGCGTTCGCATGACTGGCGGAGGCTTTGGCGGCTGTGTTGTCGCCTTGGTCGATCACGCGCTCACCGACGCTGTTGTAGAAATTGTTGAACAGAAATATGCTGAAAAAACAGGTTTAGAAGCCGATATTTATCTGTGCAACGCTTGCGATGGCGCCAAGCGTATCGACGACTAGCTTAACCATTAACAGGACCTAATTATGGTACGTATTCGCCCCCTCGAGCCTTGGACTGATCCACGTGGTGGACAAATTGAGCGACTGCTCATCGACAACGGTACTATCGCCATTGAGGTGTTAAGCCTAGGCGGGATAATTCGCTCTTTATGGGCACCAGATCGAGATGGCGAGCGTGCCAATTTAGTTTTAGGCTGTGATAGCGCCGAAGATTATCTAGCACAAAATGCCTATCTAGGTGCCGTTGCAGGGCGGTATGCAAACCGCATCGCTAACGGCCAATTTAGTATTGGTCACAACCTGTATCAACTCGATGTCAATCAAGAGACTAACTGCTTACACGGTGGCAGCGAGGGATTTCATAAAAAAAACTGGCAGCTAGGCCCTTTACCAGACGGTGTGCGTCTCAGTCTAAGAAGCCCTGATGGAGATATGGGATTTCCGGGAAACTGCAATGTGCAGTTAGATTATCGTCTTGTTGGCAACAATCTTTATATCGAAATCTTAGCCAACTCAGATAAACCCTGCCCCATCAGCTTGACTCAACACAGTTATTTCAACTTAGATGCCAGCGACTCAAGTCTAGCGCACCAACTGCAAATCGATGCCACTGAGTATCTCGAAATGAATAATGTAGGAGTGCCTAGTGGGATCTGCGAAACCCGTGGCAGCGGTTTAGACTTATCTGTACCGACTCAACTGCAGTCGCTGATTGGTCGTGAGGAGTTAACTGCAACATCAGGTTTAGATCATTGCTTTTTATTACCGCAAAGTGAGTCGACATTACAGCGGTTTGGTAGGCTGAGCTCAGCCTACAGCGGTCGAAGCTTGACCCTATATACCAATCAGCCAGGCGTGCAGGTTTACGGTGCTAACCATTTACAAGGCATTACAGGTAAAAATCAAAAGACACTAAAACAGTACCAAGGTGTGTGCTTGGAGCCTCAGCAGATCCCCGATGCACCAAACCAAGCGGATATTGCAGGTGATGCTGTCATAGCTGCTGGTGAGATTTATCATCATATTAGCCGCTATCAATTTGAAAATGATGTTGCAGCTAATTAGTCACTTCTAATTACATTAAGCAAAAAAAAACAGCGCTAGCGCTGTTTTTTCATTAATTAATCATCGTAATCGTCTGACCAGTCATCATCATAGTCATCGTCACCGCCTGCCGACTCTAGTTCAGGCTCATCATCATCGACTGGTGCAGCCTTTGCCTTTTTAGGTGCAGCAGCAGCCTTAGGATTATTAGCCTCTACCCAGCCTTGATGTTTAGCCATAAACTCTTCTCTTGCTGCAAACCAAGCGGCGCCATAAGTTTTATCAACTTCAGCTATCGCCTGCTCATCAAGCTCATGTAAGTTAGGCTTAACGATATCTTCTGCATACTCAATAATTGACTCTCGAGTCGCGTTATAGAAGTAAACACGTCCAGCAGAAGCATCAGGAAACTGTTTATCATGAATTAGAATGGTATTGCCACGAGCTGTTCTTAGTTCGCCGTACCATACTGGTTTTTTTGTCGTCTTATACATATATGTTAATGCCCTTAAATCAACACATACAAAAATCAATAAGAGGCAAATTGCGCTAACATTTACCTCCGTTTTCCCTGTATTTCGTCATCAGGGACAGAAGCGGTATTTTTACAGATTTTTGCCGAATATCAATAGTTGTAAATACAAAATATCACTCTCAAAGATGAAATAAATCACATAAATTATTCAGCTCTTATCGAATTTAGTTCAAAGCAGCGGTTATTCAAGTTTTTCGTTATCAATAAATTCAAAAAATTATAAACTAGGTTAAGAACCCTCACAACATCAACCGTTTAAACAACAATCATCGACAAATAACAACAAGCGACTTTTATGACATAAAACAGCTACCACTATAGTGTAAGTACAATATGACAAGAGCATGTCAACCCGCTCATAAAGGAGTGCCGCCTAAAAGAGAAATACTATTTTTCCCGCCCCCAATGACAAGCTTAGACCACTAAATAAGCTAAATATCCCCCTTTATCGGCATACTTTTGATAGACTAGTCTCGCCTTATAGAGTGACTAACAATAGGATTGTTTTGAAGTGTAGATTACTAATCGTATTAGCCGTAAGCTTCTCCTCCCACGCAGACGAGATCATCGTTGCATCAGATATATGGTGCCCCTATATCTGCACTGATGATTCAGGTTATGTGGTCGAGTTAACCCAACAAGCCTTTGCCTCGGTGAATATCAACGTCAAGTTTGAGCTCATCCCCTTTCAGCGCGCATTGAAGCTTGCAAGTCAGCATAAGATTGATGCTGTGCTGGCTGTCACGAGTGAGCATGTGGCCGCTTTTGAACTTTATAATAATCACCTTGTTATTGGGCAATATACCAATGACTTCTTTACCCACAGCAATGACGACTGGCAATTTACTGATCTCCCTAGCCTAGATGATAAACACCTAGCCTCTATCTTAGGGTATGACTATGGCAACGCATTGAACCAATACCTTAAACAACACCCAACTCATTTTCGAACTTCAGGGGAAACCCCGCTAAAAACGAACCTTCACTTAGTGATCAAAAACCGCGTAGATGTCATATTAGGCAATCGCTATGTTATCGATTACTCAGCCAAACAAAACGGTTATAGCGACCTTATTCGCTTTGCGGGCAGCGAAGGAGAAGCTACTCCACTCTATGTAGGCTTTAGCCACAATGTGCAAGGCCTGCAATATGCTGAAAAATTTGCAGAAGGCGTTAAAAACTTAAAACGCTCTGGTGCCTATCAAGCCATTCTCGATAAATACCACGTTAACTTTTAAACCTATGTGCTTAAAGCTGTAGCCCTCAAAATACAGACATAAAAAAAGCGACCATAAGGTCGCTTCATATAACTAAATAACAGTATTAGTCACTAAGTAAACTTAGAAAGCTGCTGTTATCACATCAGAACAAAGACTGCTTGATGCTTCACATACCTTGTATTCTACCGATGCTGCAGCACCAGAGAAACGGTCACGGTAACGGCCATCATTGCTTGTAGTTGCTATCGCATTGCCATCACGATAAATCACCACGTTATCACCTGATGCACCATCCCAAGTTAAGTCGACCAGTGCACTGCCACGACGTGATAGCTTAGCGCGTGCGACACCCGCTGTAATGCTATGCTCAAAGACCTCTACATTCATCGTCGCGGTATCACTATTACCTTCAGCATCTGTAACCGTCATAGATACAGTGTAAGTTCCAGCAGCCGCGTAACTATGAGCTGGGCTCATCTCTGTCGATACACCACCATCACCCAGATCCCAGCTATAACCAACAATATCATCGTTCACATCACTACTTGAGTTAGTAAAGGCAACATTGAGACCATCTACAGCATAGCTAAAGCCAGCGACAGGTGCAGCTGGAGCCGCCTCACCCACACCAGAGATAATCATCCCCCAGCTATTGAGTGTTCCCGTATCCGAACCAACATTGTCATCAACTGACAATGTCCAAGTACCGGTTGCCATTTCACCATTAAAGGCACTCAAGTCCCAGCTCTTAACGATATCGTCTGCACTGCCACCTTCACGGTTATGTAGCACAACTTCAGTGCCAGCTGGCGAAGTTAAGGTGACGGCGAGATCGCCGCTCCAAGTATGAGAGATATCCACATTAGCGTTAACACCAAATACCTGAACATCATCGGCAATCACGATAGTGCTAACAATACCTGCCGGATCATTATCAGGGATCGCTGCAGAATCAGTATTTGAGTAAGTAAAGTCCTGAATACCTTCAGGTAGCACTGTGAGTGAAACCGCTTTGCTCTTAACAATGCTGCCGTCATCACCCGAAACCGTTATGGTGTAATCTCCCCAAGCAGCTGCAGCATCAGTTGCAACATCAACAGTAAAGCTATCACCTGCCATTACGCTGCTACTCGATAACGTTACACCAGCAAGAGTTGGCGTAACATCGACAGTTAATGCCACTGTACCGTCCCACCCCGCGACACTGCCGACACTAAAGTCATAACGAGTTGAGCTACCGGCTTCTACAGTTTGTGAAGTTGGCGTTACCGTAAAGCGATAAGCAGGATCGGGATCGGCAAGATCAAGCGCGTTGGCTACGTTCAATCGCGTCCCCGCAACGGTCTTACCTGCAAGTGCAGTATTGGCATCACCAGAATCCATCAGCAACTGCTTCATCTCTAACGGTGTTAAGTCTGGATTAATAGACCATACTAGCGCTGCAGCACCTGTCATATGAGGTGTCGCCATTGATGTACCAGAGTATGTCGAGTACGTGTTGCCCGGTGTAGTTGAAAGAATAGCTGAACCCGGCGCCCCCATATCAACGCTGGTTAAGCCCCACTGAGAAAAGCTAGACATGTCATCATTTCGATCTGTGCTGGCAATCGACATAACCGCATCAGAATCATAACTTGATGGATAGTGCGGATTCGCATCATTATCGACCGCACTGTTACCCGCTGCAGCAAAGAACAAAATCCCAGCATCACCACCGGCATCGATAGAGTCTTTCAACGCTTGGCTAAAGCCACCGCCGCCCCAAGAGTTATTCGTCGCCTTAATTTCTACGCCATGATTTAACTTTAAATCTGTCATATAGTCGATACAAGCAATCGCATTAGCCGTAGAGCCTGAGCCACTCGAATCTAAGAACTGACAACCCACAATACTCACGTCCCAGTTAACACCTACAACGCCAACACCATTGTTACCCGACGCACCAATCGTCCCTGCTACGTGAGTACCATGGCCGTTGCCGTCCATAGGATCGCCACTGTTATTCACAGCGTTAAAACCATGAATATCATCGATTACACCGTTACCATCATCATCGATGCCGTTACCAGCAATTTCATTCGGGTTGGTCCACATATTTGCCTGTAGATCTGGGTGGTTATAATCAACACCGGTATCAATTACACCAACCACAATAGCGCTATCACCAGTGGTGACATCCCAAGCTTCTACTGCATCAATATCGGCATCAGCTACACCGCCATCTTGGCCCGTGTTATTCATGCCCCATAAAGACACAAAGTCTGGATCATCAGGCGTACCAATCGCCTTAATCACATAGTTAGGTTCTGCATATTTTACTGCAGGATGACGACTGATCATCTTGATCGCCTGCCCAACATCTGAACCTGGACGAAGTGATAATCTAGCCAGCTTACCCTCAAGCAAGTTAGCAAAACGGTCATCAACACCATCGGCATTAACATCACGCATAGAAGCCCTAACCAGACGTTGAGCCGACGCGCGCTCGCTCTGAGTGGCATTGTCTTTATAAACAACGATTAGCGAGTCTTTAATATATTCGTGTTGAGTTACTACTTTCGCCTGCACTGGAGCAGACGAAACCGCGATAATTCCAGCGATAGCAGAGGCTAACGGTGTCAGTTTCTTAAACATAAACAGGTTCCCTATTAATCCTTTAAATTTCCCGAACCGGTACCCCAAACACTCCATTATCCAGCCCATAACAACGCTTGGCTTGTTGAAAACAAAAGTGAACATCCGGCATTTTTAACCCATCAAATTGTTGCCACAGCGCCTCAGTATTTGAAAGAGCTTGCCGACCAATTAGGACTAAACTACTAATCCCATTGCATTATAAAAAGTGCCCCAAAAACAGTTAAAAAAACCAAAACCTCTTAGCATTCAACAGTAAAAAGATAATCTATCGTCAGATTGGTAGAATTTTCATCTACTCAAATAAGTAGACCTTTTTCTTATTGCAGCAAAAAAACAACAGGGTAACTTGAGGAACTTATCTGGCGAGCAACTTCTAGTAAAGAGACCTCACCAGCAAGCACAAAGTGAAGTGTGCTTCACCTTGTAATCTTAATGAAGGAGCGTTAAGTGTCGGTTTTTAAAACAGTTGGAGTCATCCTTGCCCTCTCACTCTATTCAGCCTCTAGCCTTGGCAATGAATCAGAGTTAGTTGCCAATGAACTCCCCATAACACTGCAAACACTTCTCGAAAGTTCAGGGCGAGACAACATTATTAACCTTGTGCAAGTCGGCGTACTTAACCAAGCCAGTCTGAGCCAGTCTGGCGAGGGAAATATCACTGACTTAATCCAAGTTGGCAGTAGTAATCAAGCAGAAGTCATTCAATTTGGACAAGATAATGAAGTTGATCTTTTACAAGCTGGGACGGATAACCAAGCCTATATCACCCAGATTGGCAATGACAATTTAGTACAAATAAATCAGCTGGGAAGTGCCAGTTTTTCAATTGAACAGATTGCAGACGGTGCCGCAATCACAATTACTCAATATTAAGCAGGGAGCCTCTAATGAGATCGCAAACAACTAAAACTATGATTGCGCTAGCGATTACAGCAAGTTTAGGCCTAAGCAGCAATGCATTAGCCGATTCAGCAAACAGTGCCACAATTATTCAAACCACTGTCGCATCGGGTGACGTTGTTGGTCAGGACGCTACCATTCGCCAAGCCGGTGATCTACATATTGCTAGCGTTAAACAGACCGGTGATGACCAAGCAGCGACTGTCACACAAGATGGCGAGTGGATTGAGGCCTACGTTGAGTCAACGGGTGAAGGCAATGTGATTGATATTAATCAAACTGAAGATTGGCACATTACAGATGCAAACATTGAAGGTGACGGCAACGAAGTGAATGTCAATCAATCAGGCTTTTTTAGCCAAATTGATATTGATGTGACGGGTAATAGCAACATGGTTGATGTCATGCAGACTGGTGAGCAAAACGAAGCTGTTGTTGAACTCGTGGGGGCTGAAAACACGAGCTATGTTGAGCAAGATGGTAACGGTAACTTTGCCACGTTCCGTGTTGAAGGTAACGGCAACGACGGTGATATCACTCAGTACGGCGACAACAACGTTGCAGGTATGGTATCACTGGATATTAGCGCCAATGTTGGTGACAACAACGACGTTGAGGTTTACCAAGAAGGCAATGATAACCTAGGTGCAGTTAAAGGCGTTGAGGGCGATAACAATAATTTTGTTGTCTCTCAAGCAGGCGATAGCAACACAGGTTTTGTATATGCGCTGGCCGGTTCTGATAATGAAATTGAAATTGAACAAGTTGGTACCGGTAACACGGCTTACTTAGCCTTTACCGCTGGTGACGACAATGACATCGAGATTGAGCAAGATGGTAGCTCGAACACCATTGGCGATACATTAGTTGCCGAAATTCAAGGTGGTGATAATACGATTCGTATTGAGCAAGATGGTGATAATAATGGCGCTGAGTTTCAAGTATTTGGTGACGAAAACAGTGTGAATCTAGATCAAGAAGGCAATGGTAACTTTGCGACATTCGCTCAGTATGGTGACGACAATGATATCTCAATCATATCTGACGGTGACGCCAATACTGCAGTAGCCTTCACTGAACTCGACGATAACAGCATCGAAATCGCTCAAGAAGGCAATGAGAACTTCGGTTATGCCGACGTACTAGGCTTCGGTAATGATGTTGATATCGAGCAAGATGGCAACCAAAATGAAGCCCTTGTTACAGTCGTCGGTTTTGATAACACTGAAGTAGAAATGACGCAAGAAGGTGATCTTAACCTGATTGACCTCATTATTGTAGGCGATGAAAATATCGCGACTATCTATCAAACAGGCAATGGCAACTGGGTTGGCGCTGAAGATGACGGTGGCTTTATGGTTGAAGGCGTAGAAAATACGCTGACTATTGCCCAAACTGGTAACGATAACCTCGTAATGGGTTCTCAGTCAGGTTCTGGTAACGCTATTTCAGTTACGCAAACTGGTGACTTTAATACAGCAACGGTAATGCAAAACTAAAATATAACTTCAAAGTGAGATCAAAAAAGGGAGCTTAGGCTCCCTTTCTTTTTATATATTACTTCAGTGTTAATTTAAGCCAGAAGTAACATTCCACTATCTAAGCATTAAGAGCAGAGTTCGAATTGGCTTTGGTAGGTTTGCGCCCAACGTAATAACTCAACCCTATTGCGTGACTGAGTCTTTCTAAAAATCGATGAAATATGTGCCTTAACCGTATGCTCACTAATGCAAAGCTGATGAGCAATCTCTTTATTACGTGCTCCACTTGATACGAGCTGAATAATGGTTCTTTCACGCCCAGTTAGCATTTGTAGCATTACCACCGTGTCTTGCAAAGATTCAGAGCCACTATCTAAACGCTTAACTAAGTGATTAAACATTTCACTGAGTAATTTTCTGTCGTACCACAGCTCATTGGCGACCATTTTGCGCAAGCCAGTTAATAGTAGATCCATTCCCTGATCCGCATACAACAAGCCCTTAATTCCCAACAGCATTGCAGCTTTAGGATCTAATGAGTCGCGCTCAACTTGGTATAAAGCGATGGGATACTGAGATACGAGCCTAGCAGCAACTAAAGGGATCCCTTTACTATCAAGGGCTGTACCTTTTTGAGCAACAAGATAGAAGCGATTACATTCTTTAGCCACCACAAGATCTGACGGCTTTTTGATTACTCTGGTTTTTAAACCAATCGATTCGGCTAAAATAGCCAAGTGACAGGGCGATGCGACCTGATGAATAAATACTAACTCATCGATTTTACTCATTGAATTCTCTCCGTGAATTTGCCAGTTCCCTGCACTATAGACAGTCAGTAAAGTAGACCCCTAACATGACCAACCCCTATGTCAGCAACAAGATTGCAACATTAATACCGCACAACGAAATAAATAGCCACAAAAACAGGTACGCACAAGCATATAGCCTGTAAATAAAATCATACACGGAAGATTAAACTGAATATTGGATATTAAATATGAAATATTGATAGGCAAGATGAGCAAGAAAAATGTTTTCTTGCTCACTTAGCAGTGCATTTATTAACAAAATATAAAATACTTATGCGGCCGTCCAGTAGCCCATCTTAACGCCTTTATCAACAAGCTCCGATACCGCTAATTCAATCGCTTGTAGCACACAAAATTGTACCGGCTCATTGGTTGTAAAGCCGACTTCCGCTTCAGCTAAGCGGTTAAGGCTGGTAAAGCGGATCAACCCTGCACGCATTTCCTGAGAAAAGACTCGTTTTGTTGTCGACACTGACATCATGACTTTACCCGTATGTACATCAACAGCACGTAGATAAATGGTCACTTGATCTTCACGATACATTTCTGATGCGCCAATCCCGTAATACTCGACTCCAGCACCACCAGTACTGATATTAGTTTCATAACTAATAATGCCGCCCTCTAATAAAAGTCGAGCATTGGTTAGCTGAGGCACCTCGTCTTTTTTCGTCTTTACAGGTTGTTTTTTAGTAATTTTTCTCTCGGTTAATAGGTTTTGTAGCCCCTCTCTTTCAACCGGAGTGAACCACTTTGAATCAAGCAATGTTTGCACCAGCATAGACGTGGCACCTTGGGTGACAGCTGTCGAGAATGAGCTGACATTTTGCTGAGGCTTATACTGACCCGTTTGATCCCTAAAAGAATAGACCGCAACCGGGATTGGATACTTTGGTCCAGGCTTTGCCATTAAAGCCTGCATGGTTTCGCTAGTTGGATTAAGTTTAGCTTCGGTAATATTCAGTTCAGGCTTTGGAATAAGACTACAGCCGACCAAACCGAGTGCAACAATCAACGTAGTTAACGATTTCATCAGTTACCCTCCATATGTCGGCATTTCAATAACGGTCACTTCACCCGTAAGCAAGTTAGTTATCGTCAACATAACGCCACCACCAATTGATGCAACTTCAATTCTAAAATCGCCCGTGTCATAGGTGCCATCTGTGATTTCACCACTGGCCACACCACGCGTGATGGTGTTCATGATGTTACGTTCAAGGGACTCCTTAAAGCGGGTGACAAAATCTTTTTCGCTCGTACCGGCCGTATGGTCATTTTGCGCATTGGCCTTGTTGAGTAGATAAGAACCGTTCAGCGCAGAGCCACCAAAACTGGGATTAATTGGTGTATAAACCAGCTCTGTTGCTTGGCTAGGGCTCGCTAATAGCAGCCCTATGAGAATTAACATCCTGTTATTCATTATCGTTATCCTAGTATCCGTCAGAACCGTCTGCCAACTCTCCTGTAATCGCATTTGCCCTAACCCGAGCTAAATGATCGATTGTGAGTAAAATAGCCTGCTCTGCTCTTTCTTTTATTGGACTCGCTCTACGTCCAAAATGGGTTTTGTAGATGGTTATCCCATTCACCTCTAGAGTGAGTAAGGTACCCGCTTGTGGGAAGACCGTTTCATATAAAGTGACGTTAAAACCTTGAGTAAAAGGCAGGTCTCGCCAATAGCTTGAATAATAGAAGCTAAAATCTTTCCCAAAACGGGTGAGCGTTCTATCGATAACTAAGCCACTAATTTCAATATCGTTATCTTCAGCAGCGACAGGGAAAGTACAGCAGAAAATCAGTATAAGAATTGAAATTGTTTTCCGCATAACCAGTGCAACCCTTGGGTAGAATTTCTCATTTGAAAACCTGATAACAACACTTAGTCGTACTTAGTCGTCGCCATCCCGCTGCTATAATTTTGAGTTTTCTACACTAGCAGCTATTCCATCTATTTTGATGCCCAAAACGAGACTGTTTGCCACTGGAATATCAAAGGTAGAAAAAAGGCGTAGTACTTTTAGGTACGTTTGTAGAAACGCGAGGTATTAAATCAATGATAAATGTTCAAAAAAAAGCCCAGCATTTCTGCTGGGCTCAGGGATATTTATCTATATAAAAGTGTCAGAAAAAGAAAAACCCAGCTTTTATGCTGGGTTCATATATGGTTTTAACTTTAACTTTACAGTTTTAAATAAACCGTCTGCTAGAACGGGATATCGTCGTCCCAGCCATCATCCAAATCTGGAGTGAAGTTCTGCTGTGGCTGCGGTGCTGGGCGCTGTTGTGGCGCTTGCTGAGGAGCCGGAGTAGACTGTGGCTTAGGTGCATAACCACCTTGCTGTGGAGCTTGTTGTTGCGGCGCAGCCTGCTGGTAACCACTCTGCTGAGCAGGTGCTTGTTGTGGCTTAGGTGCATAACCGCCCTGCTGTGGAGCTTGTTGTTGCGGCGCAGGTGCGTATCCACCTTGCTGCTGTGATTGCTGCTGGCCATAACCAGAGTTACCACCTTGTGCCGGAGCGCCACCGCTTTGGTTGCGACTACCTAGCATCTGCATGCTACCACTTTGATCGACAACAACTTCAGTGCTGTAACGATCTTGTCCGCTTTGGTCTTTCCACTTACGTGTTTGTAGCTTGCCTTCAAGATAAACTTGAGAGCCTTTACGTAAATATTCACCAGTGATTTCAGCTAACTTGCCGAACATCACAACACGGTGCCATTCAGTACGCTCCTGCTGTTGACCTTGTTGGTCTTTCCAAGACTCACTTGTCGCCACGGTAATATTGGCTACGGCATTGCCATTCGGCATATAACGTACTTCAGGATCTTGTCCTAAATTGCCCACCAAAATTACTTTATTGACACCACGACTAGCCATTGAAATCTCCTGCGACATTCATTAAATTTTTACTAATTGACAGAGCCTAACACAGCTCTGGCTTCTCTCAAATCGAAATGGTCATCTACTTTTAAATAAGCCACTTTCTCTTCGAGTACAACGATAGCTTCTGACACACCGGCCAATGCCGACAGCTCAGTAGCCATCACCACTGCACTCTGTTTATCGCTCACATTGGCTTCTAATGTGTAACTCTTGAGTAGCACTGGATTTTTCATTCCGAAGGTCAACAAAAACCACAGGCACATTAAGCCTAATGCGACCGCAAATACTCCAGATGCACCGACCAGCTGATAGGCACCGCCGCCTAATAAACCACCACAAAATGCACCTAAGAATTGACTCGTTGAATAAACCCCCATTGCAGAGCCTTTATCACCAACAGGACAAAACTTGGCAATTAAACTAGGTAGCGATGCCTCAAGGTAGTTAAAACCAGTAAAGAACAACACCACAGCAATGCTTAATACCACTAAATTATTGGCAAACATCGCCATAGAGCCCAGTGCAACCATCATGATAATGAGGGCGACTTGGAACATGCCTTTAGTATTATTGCGCTTAACCCCAATAATAATCAGCGGCACCATCAAGAAAAATGCCCCCATAAAGGCTGGAAAATAGAGCATCCAGTGCTCTTCTTTGGCTAAGCCCGCATCAACCAAGTCTAGCGGCAGCGCCACAAACACAGCGGTTAATACCAGGTGCAAAATAAAAATACCGGCGTCGAGTCTAAATAACTGCGGATCAAATAGCATACGCTTCAGCTTTTCAGGCGCCGCAACCGTATCCCCTTTTGGGGCCTGCGAAATCGGGTTAGGCACTAAAAGCTGCACGATAAGCATACCTAACAGCGCAAGCCCAGCCGTCATAAAGAATAAGCCTGACAAGCCTAAATGCTGCGCCACAATGGGCCCAACTAATAAAGACAAGGCAAACGAGAAGCCGATACACATGCCGATAATCGCCATCACCTTGGTGCGTTGCTCATCTCGGGTTAAATCTGCAGCCAAGGCTAAAACAGCGGCGGCAATCGCCCCCATGCCTTGCAAGGCTCGCCCGGCCACTACGCCATAGATAGTGTCGGCATTGGCTGCCACTAGACTGCCAAGAGCAAAGATCAGTAGTCCGATTAAAATAATCGGTTTACGACCAAATTTATCAGATAAGATCCCCATCGGGATTTGCAAAATCGCTTGTGTTAAACCGTATGCGCCAATGGCAATACCCACCCATAAAGGCGAAAAACCTTCTAAGTGTTGTCCATAAAGTGCAAATACAGGCATGATCATAAACAAGCCCATCATTCGCAATCCAAACACACTGGCTAAAGAAAACGCGACTTTTTTCTCTGTTTTGGAAAGTCCGTTGTTGGCCATGGCCCCGCCCTGATCAGTGACTTTAAATTGGTCGCGCAGTTTATCACGAAGTTTTTCAATAGCCCAAAAGTAAAAAGCAAAGATGCAAAGTCAAACCATCTTTTAAACACAGACTTCAGAAAGCTTTGATACCTAATGCCTTTATCTCGGTTTCTTAGAGAGATCTTGGTTCACTCCTACAATTGATAGCCAGTTCTGTCTATTTCCTGTGGCAATTTTGTGAGATACTTAACCACTTTTTTCGGCTTTGAGATCTGAACGCTAGATGGAAAATATTGAAGTACGTGGTGCTCGTACCCACAATCTTAAAAACATCAACCTAACTATTCCTCGCGACAAACTAATTGTCATCACGGGGTTGTCAGGTTCGGGCAAATCTTCTCTTGCTTTTGACACGCTTTATGCAGAAGGCCAACGACGCTATGTCGAGTCTTTATCAGCCTATGCCCGTCAATTCTTGAGCTTGATGGAAAAGCCTGATGTTGATCATATTGAAGGCTTAAGCCCTGCCATTTCCATCGAACAAAAATCAACGTCTCATAACCCACGCTCAACGGTGGGTACCATTACCGAAATCTACGATTATTTAAGACTGTTGTTTGCCCGCGTAGGTGAACCGCGCTGCCCAACTCATGGCAAGCCTCTAGCGGCTCAAACCGTTAGCCAGATGGTTGATAAAGTGCTTGAGTTACCTGAAGACAGCCGTCAAATGCTGCTTGCGCCGGTAATTAATAACCGCAAGGGTGAACACGTAAAGCTATTAGAGAGCCTATCAGCACAAGGTTATATTCGCGCTCGCATCGACGGCGAAGTCTGTGACTTAAGCGATCCACCAGAGCTTGATCTTCATGTTAAGCACACCATCGAAGTGGTCGTTGACCGCTTTAAAGTCCGCGGTGATATTAAGCAACGTTTAGCCGAGTCGTTTGAAACGGCACTTGAGTTATCTGGTGGCATAGCAAAAATTGCCTGCATGGATCCTGTTGAAGGTAAAGCTAAGCCTGAAGAGCAAGTTTTCTCGGCTAACTTCGCCTGCCCAGTATGTGGTTACTCAATGGCCGAGCTTGAGCCAAGGATCTTCTCGTTTAATAATCCCGCAGGCGCCTGCCAAACATGTGATGGCCTTGGGGTACAACAGTTCTTCGATCCTGAACGCGTGATCACCAACACTGAACTGTCACTTGCTGGCGGAGCGATTAGAGGCTGGGATAGACGTAATTTCTATTACTTCCAAATGCTCACCTCATTAGCCGACCATTATAAGTTTGATATCGAAAAGCCGTTTGAGCAGCTCAGCGATGATGTGCGTAAAATCGTGCTTTATGGTTCAGGTAATCAGAGCATTGCTTTTAGGTACATTAACGATCGCGGCGATGTTGTTGTTAGAAATCATCCTTTCGAAGGGATTTTAAACAATATGGACAGGCGCTACCGTGAGACTGAGTCAAACGCGGTTCGCGATGAACTAACCAAGTTCATTAATACTCAATCGTGCCAAAGTTGTGGTGGTTCACGCCTGCGTGAAGAAGCGCGTAACGTGTTTATTGAAGACTTGAATTTACCGGTGTTAACTCAATGGTCTATTGGCGAAGCCATGAACTATTTTGAAAACCTAGAACTTACCGGTCAGCGCGCACAGATTGCCGATAAAATCTTAAAAGAAGTCCGTGACCGCTTAGGCTTCTTGGTCAATGTGGGCTTGAATTACTTAAGCCTTTCACGCTCTGCCGATACACTTTCAGGTGGTGAAGCGCAGCGTATTCGTCTGGCTAGCCAAATTGGTGCAGGCCTTGTGGGCGTAATGTACGTACTCGATGAACCTTCGATTGGCTTACATCAGCGTGATAACGAGCGTCTATTGCAAACCCTTATTCACCTGCGTGATTTAGGTAATACCGTTATCGTGGTTGAGCATGATGAAGATGCGATTCGTATGGCTGACCATGTTATTGATATCGGCCCAGGTGCTGGTGTGCATGGCGGCCAGGTGATTGGCGAAGGTACGCTGCAAGATCTGCTCAACTGTAAAGAATCTATCACTGGTCAGTACCTTTCTGGTGAAAAGACGATTCACATAAAGACCGAACGCACTCAATACGATCCTGAAAAATTGATTGAGCTATTTGGTGCATCGGGTAACAACCTTAAATATGTCGATCTGCAAATTCCAGTCGGCTTGTTTACCTGTATCACTGGCGTGTCAGGTTCGGGTAAGTCGACTCTGATTAATGATACTTTTTATAAGATTGCGCACATGCAACTTAATGGTGCAACGGTCGATGAGCCCGCTCCCTATAAAAGCATTGTCGGCATGGATCACTGTGATAAAGTCGTCGATATCGACCAAAGCCCTATCGGCCGCACACCGCGCTCAAATCCTGCCACTTACACGGGTATTTTCACCCCTATTCGTGAACTGTTTGCTGCAACACAGGAATCACGTACTCGCGGTTACCAACCGGGTCGATTCTCTTTCAACGTCAAAGGTGGTCGCTGTGAAGCTTGTCAGGGTGACGGCTTAATTAAAGTTGAAATGCACTTCTTACCCGATGTGTATGTGCCATGTGACAACTGTAAGGGGCAGCGTTATAACCGCGAAACCTTAGATGTGCGCTTTAAAGGTAAAAACATTCACGAAGTGCTGCAGATGACAGTTGAAGAGGCGCGTCCGTTCTTCGATGCGATCCCAGCCGTAGCCCGTAAATTACAAACCTTGATGGATGTGGGCTTGTCTTATATTCGTCTTGGCCAAAGCGCCACCACCCTGTCAGGTGGTGAGGCTCAGCGCGTTAAACTCGCCAAAGAGTTATCTAAACGTGATACCGGTAAAACCTTGTACATTCTTGATGAACCCACTACAGGACTGCACTTTGCCGACATCCAACTTTTATTGGATGTTTTGCATAGACTCAAATCTCATGGCAACACTATCGTGGTGATTGAGCATAATCTCGATGTGATTAAAACTGCAGACTGGATTATCGATCTTGGCCCCGAAGGCGGCTCTGGCGGTGGTACCATCTTAGTTGCCGGTACACCTGAAGAGGTTGCTGAACATACAGAGTCCCATACCGCCCGCTTTTTGAAGCCATTGCTTCAAAAGTCATAAGAACTACAGACTCGCTAAATGCATTTTAGACTTGTTTTTTTAAGCTTAGGCCTAGTGTTTACACTTGGCCTACTGCTTATCGCGGTTATTGATCCCCTATTTGGTAACTGCACTTTACATAAGGCACGAGTGATAAGTAGCGATCAAGAATCCAGTACTATAGCACTGCCAGACGGCAGCGTTGCTCGTGTGCCCGTAGGTAACCTAAAAGAGGAGTCTCTGGTTAACGTTGGCGCAAAACATCGCTTGTTCTCCCAAGTACCTGTTTACAAAATTAAAGCTATCGACCTACCTCAAACCAATAATAATGTCGTCCAGCAACTAAAAATCTAGTCGCTAGTTGCGCCCTTAAAAGCTAATCTCAATATATTGGTTTAATACTTAAGGGCAAATGGATGTTGCGTTTACTGTTATTAATAGCGATTTCAATCACGCTTATCTCTTGTGCTAACCAGCCAAGTTGCAATAAAGCACCAATAATCGATTGGGCCGATACCGCAACGATTTCCGCCGATATCAACACTCTGACCAGCTCAGCGATGTCTGGGCGTAAAACCGGAACACAAGGCGCGGCATTAAGCAGAGCCTTTATTCAAAACCGCTACCAACAGATTGGCCTTAGCCCCTGGCAAGGTCAGTATCAACATCCATTTCACTACCGCCGCTCCTTCAGCGATAAATTAGGTATCAACATGATAGGCTTCGTTGCGGCCAATAATGGCAGTAAGCAATGGCGGATTATTATTGCTCATTACGATCACTTAGGTGGCGATGCTAATCGCTATCACCCTGGCGCCGATGACAATGCATCAGGTGTTGCAGGCTTACTACAGCTTGCACAACAAGCAAAGAGCCAAGGCAGTGAGGTGAACTTGCTATTTGTCGCAACAGATGCAGAAGAGCCAGGGCTTTATGGTGGCTATGCCTTGGTCGAAGCGCTAAAATTGCCCGATACCACACCACAAATTAATCAGATTGAGCTAGCAATTAATTTGGATATGATAGGTCGTCCAAACAGGCATGATGCCATCTATATTGAAGGCTCTCGCCGCTTCGAATCATTCTCTAAGATGCGTAGCGCAATTACACAATATAACCAGATGTGCATTAGAACCCAGCACCCGAGAGCCTTCGACGGTTCGGCTATTGCCTTCGACTTCTTAAGAGCCTCTGATCATTACCCACTGCATAAAGCTGGAATACCTTGGCTATATTTTGGTGTACCGGCACACCGCGATTACCATCAAACCACCGATACTGCCGATAATTTAGATGTTAACTTTATTGCATCTGTTAGTGAATCAGCCTACCAACTGCTAAAAATTGATAGCTTACTGCTAAGAAATGCTCACTAATGTGAACAAAGAATGATTTATTGGTTAACGCAAGTACTTAATTGGCCTACTATTTGCTATGGAATTAGATAAAGAACTAAGGATTAATTGGTATTACCAATTGTAGCCTGCTATACTAGTCGGCTTACTGATACGTTTTCAGTGCGGGAAGTCGACACGGGGTTGATTTTCTGTCTTAAACATCGGCACATTCCAAGTGCTCTGCTATTCCACAAGGCTACAACCCATGTCATCCAATGAAAAAACTTTCCGCGAACTCGGTCTAAACGAGTCTTTAGTGCGTGCTCTTGACGATCTTGGTTATGAAAAACCAACACCGATCCAAGCCGCAAGTATCGAGCCTCTTATGGCGAGTAAAGATATTTTAGGTCAAGCGCAAACTGGTACTGGTAAAACAGGTGCTTTCGCACTTCCTTTGCTAAACAGCATTGATCCAAATACTAATGCACCACAAATTCTAGTGCTAGCACCAACACGTGAACTTGCCGTTCAGGTTGCTGAAGCATTCGCTAGCTACGCAAAATACATGAAAGGCCTACACGTTCTGCCAATTTACGGTGGACAAAGCATGCAACAGCAGTTAAATGCATTGCGTCGTGGCCCTCAAATCATCGTTGGTACTCCAGGCCGTGTTATGGACCATATGCGTCGTGGCACACTAAAGCTTGATACATTAAAAGCAATGGTACTTGACGAAGCTGACGAAATGTTAAAAATGGGCTTCATCGATGATATCGAATGGATCCTTGAGCACACGCCTAAGACTCGCCAACTAGCGCTATTCTCGGCAACTATGCCTGAGCAAATTAAGCGTGTTGCTAACAAATATTTAGATAACCCTGTTCACGTTAAAATCGCGGCAACAACTTCTACAGTTGAAACCATCGAGCAACGTTTTGTTCAGGTTTCTCAACACAACAAACTTGAAGCACTAGTACGTGTTTTAGAAGTTGAAAAAACTGAAGGTATTATTATCTTCGTACGTACTCGTAATAGCTGTGTTGAACTAGCTGAAAAGTTAGAAGCACGCGGTTATGCATCTTCACCACTACACGGTGACATGAATCAGCAAGCACGTGAGCGAGCTATTGACCAACTTAAACGTGGCCAACTAGACATCATTATTGCTACTGACGTTGCTGCACGTGGTCTTGACGTTGAGCGTATTGGACACGTAGTTAACTACGACATCCCATATGATACTGAAGCTTATGTTCACCGTATTGGCCGTACTGGCCGTGCTGGTCGTACAGGTATGGCGATTCTTTTTGTTACACACCGTGAAATGCGTATGCTACGCACTATCGAGCGTGCAACTAACAGCCGTATCGCTCCAATGGACGTACCAAGCCCTGAGACAGTAACTGAGCGTCGTCTTTCTCGCCTTGGTGAGCAAGTAGCTGAAATTATCTCTCAAGATTTAGAGTTCATGAAAGGCGCAGTGGCAACACTTTGTCAGCAATTAGAAGTCGATACAGACATACTTGCTGCAGCACTACTTAAGCAAGTGCAAAAAGATCGTCCATTGCAACTCCATACAATGAACGAGCGTCAACGTGATAGCCGTGATGACCGTAATTCACGTGACCGTGATGACCGTGGTTCTCGTGATCGCAATGACCGTGGTCCACGTGATCGCAGTGACCGTCCACGTCGTGAGTCTCGCCCAACACCTTCAAACCTAGGTGCAGCGGATTCATTGAAGGACAACCCAGATGTTAAGATGTGTCGTTACATCATCGATGTGGGTCGTGACAATGGTGTTGGTGTAGGTAACATTGTTGGCGCTGTTGCTAACGAAGCGAACATCGACAGCCGTTACATTGGTCAAATCCAATTGTTCGACCAAGTGACTGCAATTGACTTGCCAGATGGCATGCCAAAAGAAGTGTTACAGCACCTTAAGAAAGTGCGTGTTTGTGGTCGTCCACTAAACATCCGTGAAGCTGCTGGTGAGAAGTTTGAAAACACTTCAGGTGGCGATAGCCGTCCACCACGTCGCCCACGTACTTCATCAAGCGACCGTCGTCCTTCAGGCGACAGACCTTCTGGTGACCGTCGTCCTTCTGGTGACAGAAAGCCGCACCGTAAAGGTCCAAAAGACGCTGAATAAGTCTAACGAGCTGCAACCTCTGTTGCAGCCAAACTAGACATAAAGAAAAGGAGCCATTAGGCTCCTTTTTTGTTTTAAACCCTAACGTCTCTAGGTAGCACAAATAACCCAAGCCCGTTATAAAGAGCAAAAAAAGCCACAAAACTTAAAGTAGCTTAATCATTTCAATAACTTAAGTTCTTGCTTGAACTTGCCTTAACGCCCTGTGTTTTTGCCAGATGGGAGACAGCTGCACCGCAATCACCGATACGACAATCATGACTATCCCAGTAAACGATAACGGGTCGATAAATGCCCCTTTTATCAAATCGCTCCACCAACCTAAACTCACTACCACCGCCGTTAAGCCTAAGCTGAGTACTGGAGTTAGTGCCAACATGGCGCTAACCTGCCCTGTAGGCCAGTACTTCATCGATTGCCCAAAACAGCCATAGGCTATCAAAGTGTTGATGGCACAGAAGATGGCTATCGCCCATTCGCTAGAGTTCATGCGAGCAAACTGGCTTAAGTCACTAAAAGGAGCCATGGCAAAAATACCAAAGAAGTAGATAAACAAGAGAATGTTATTCGGCGATAAGCGTTTAATCATCGACTTTTGGATTAGCGCATAGCTAGCCCAAGACAGCACTGAAAACTGAACAATCAATACCCCTTTCCATACTTCTGACGACCCAGATCCTGACAAGTCAGAGTTTGAAAAGCCTAAATAGGGATGAAAGAACATCAACATGCCTAAAGCCAGTGTGGCAAAGCAGCTAAGTTGTATCGCATTTAGGCGCTCTTTAAAAAATAACACACCACCAAATGCGAGAAAGAAAGGCGCAGTTTGAAAGTTAAGTTGAGCAGAACCAGGCGCCAGATACTTAAGCGAGTAAACAAAAGAGACGTAGTTAAAAATTAACAACACACCAGCCAGAACCAGCTTGAGCCAAGACCGCTTATCGAGCCCCTTAAATTGTTTGATGCTGCCACTGAAGTATTGAATGGCAAAACTGACCACTAGGGCAACCAAAAAGCGGAACCACGTTAAGGTAACGGCATCAATAAATTGACCAGATAACTTAAGTGCTATCGGCAAAATGCCCCAAAAAAGTACGGCGACTGAAATAAAGATAAAACCGAGTTTAAACTCTGAGCGCTGAGTTAGCGGATCCATGGGATATGGCTCGTTGCAGGAATAGAAGATCGCAAATAGTGCCTCATTGATCCCTATCGGTCTAGTGGGCTAATCGATTCTCTTATAGAGATGACTGTCTTTGTCTTGCAGCGCTTTAAGCTTCAGCAGACAAGACTCACAAATACAATCAGTTCCAGTTAAACTTGCCAGCTCATCCGCGGCTAAAATATGCGTTAATAAACGCTTATCTGGAAACTCTTGTTTACTGCACCAACATTGCTCTATACCTGTACCAGTTTGCGCAGCACAATGATTAAATCCCTGACATAGAGGGCAGCGATTATCGCTATCGAGTGGGGCTTGATGACTCATTGAGGTGAACTCACTAGTGTTAACGGTCTGCAGGATGGTTAATTCCATCCATTAGCGGGATATCGCCAAGATTATAGGGGTTAATCCCCTCAATACAAGCCACGTTCACACCAAATTGCTTAGGGTTTGAGCGGCGTTGGTGATGAGTATAGATCCCACAGATCCGACAAAAATAATGCTTCGCCGTTAACGTATTAAACTGGTAGAGCGATAATTTCTCAGCCCCCTTAATAATCGTTATACCGTCGAGTGATGCTGACGTAACCACCGCTCCCCTTCTGCGGCACATAGAACAATCACAACGGCGCAAGTCTACAAGGCCATCCGGTAAATTCAGTTCTAGTTCTACTTCGCCGCAATGGCAACTGACTTTATATTGCATCGTGCTCTCCCTATAATACAAAGTCAAAGCGGGCTCAAATCTCGAGCCCTGCAATGCTGAAGGTGAGTATTATTCGCCTTTTTTAGGGTTATTGATAAAAGATTTGCTACCTAGTACCGCTTGCCCATCAACACTCTGACCATAGTAACCTTGGTGCATATGGTACTCTTGTTTCAGCTTGCCAATATCGCCTTTAAAACGTGGATCTTGTGGCCGCTCATGAGAGTTAATATAGGCCGCGACATCCCAGGCTTGTTGATTGCTGAGCTGAATACTCTTACCAAACGGCATATTTTCGTAGATGAAGTAAGCCGCAGTATTTACTCTATGCATGCCAGCGCCCCAATTAAAGCTCTGCGGCCCCCATATTGGCGGTAGAGAATACACTCCTGCAGTCTCATAGCCTTGACCATCTACATTGTGGCAAGACTGACAGTGAGCCTGGTAAACCGCTTTTCCACGCTCGGGCGAGTAAGCTTGCTCTGGTGCCGGAATTTTAGGATAGGCTCTGCCTGGCAAATTGGCGCGCTGCTCAAGTGTCATCGCATTTTTGACCGCCGCAGGGAATGGAAAATCATCGCGCTTACCTCCCTTTAATAGCTCAGCATCACTTAACTCTGGTACCTTAGCAGAAAGACCCGCCATATCCATTAGCCCCCCCATCCCCAACCAATAAGAATACGCAGACAAGGCAACTAAGTCTTCGCTGCCCGAAGCTGGCGGCTTGCCATTCATAGAATAAGTAAAGCAGCCTTGGAGACGATCTTGATAGGTATTCACTTTGTCGTTTTTCTTACGATAGGCAGGATAGGCAAAGTAAGCTGCCCATATGGGAGCGGCGTTCGCTTTACGACCCGCATCCATATGACAGTTTGAGCAATTAAGCTCATTACCTACATATTGGCCGCGCATCTGTTGTGAATTAACAAAAAGCTGATAACCTCGGCGAACTTTGTCGCCAAATGCGCCTTGTGGAATACTCGTCAAAGGACGTGGAACCAGGTATTGCTGGCCCTCTTTTTTGGCTGAGGCATCAAGCTCTGCTTGCTTATCGGGTAAAGTTTCAGCTTGAGCAGCAAAATTAAAGGCGAGTAAAAGCAAACTTAATTGAGCTATTTTCATGGTTTGCTCCTATTTCAATGTGGCAAAATATTGTGCTAATGCGTCAATTTCGGCAGCTGTGAGCTTATCAGCAACGGTGCCCATCACGTTATCCTGATCGCCACTGCGCGTACCATTTTGCCAGGCTAACAGCTGACTTTTAAGGTAAGAAGCCTGTTGACCAGCTAAACGTGGAAACTCAGCAATGCCTAGACCTGATGGCCCATGACAAGTCACGCAAGCTGGCATAGTACGACTCCAATCCCCTTGGTAAACGAGCCTCTCGGTAGTGTCCGTATAACTCACTATCTCCCCTCTAATGTGCGGAGTTACTACAGGAGCATCTTGCGCTGCAAAGTAATCGGCAACCTCTTTAATCGCTGGGCCTTGAACTGTCATCGCCATCGGTGCCATAGTCGTATTTTGTCTTTTACCAGATTGAAACAGTACTATTTGGTTCACAATATAGTCTGCTGAAAGGCCGGCTAGCCTCGGCCCTAGTGGCTCAACGCCTTGACCTTGCGGGCCGTGGCAGCTACCACATAACGCTGCCGAAGGCGGCATAGCAGCGTAAGTTGATGAGCTCAGCATCAGTAAAGATGCCATTATTAATCCACTTTTCATTATCATACCTCACTGTTTTTTATATAAATAACAGTAGCAGCTTTAGCTAAGATTACTCACTGTAGATTGAAAAATATCATAATAATATGACAGCGAGGCTCTAGAGTGCGGCAATATGCTGCGCCACCGCCTCTTATCACCAGTAAGTGATAGCGAGCAGACAGCTTTCATATGCATAAATAACAAAGCTCAGAGAAAGCTTGCTGTAAAACTTAACGCTCTAATACCATCCATAAACAGCATAAAAAAACCAACAGCCTAGGCTATTGGTTCAGTTTATTGCTCTAATTAATTATCTGTTTATTGACCTGGACGAACCCCTAACGTGTGGCAAATTGCGTAGGTGAGTTCGGCACGGTTTAATGTATAGAAGTGGAAGTCTTTAACGCCTTCACGAGATAAGACTTTAACCATATCAATCGCCACGTTAGCACCAACCATCTGACGAGTGGTTGCATCATCTTCTAGGCCTTCAAACTGACGGTGTAACCAGCTTGGAATTGAAACGTTAGTCATCGCCGCAAAGCGTTTAGTTTGATTGAAATTAGTGACAGGTAATATGCCTGGGACGATTTCAGCGTCGATGCCTGCCGCCGCGCAGCGGTCACGAAAACGCAAATATGACTCTACATCGAAGAAAAACTGAGTAATGGCACGGTTAGCTCCGGCATCAATTTTCTTTTTCAAGTGGATCAAGTCGGCTTGAGCATTGCTCGCATCAGGGTGCACCTCAGGGTACGCAGCAACTGAAATATCAAAGTCAGCAACTGAGCGCAGTAAGCGAACAAGATCGTTAGCAAAACGCGTTGGCTTTGCGCTTCCCTCTGGCAAGTCACCGCGAAGGGCTACAATGTCACGAATACCGCTGTTCCAGTAATGCTTAGCCAGTTCTTTTAACTCTTCGTCACTCGCGTCAACTAACGTTAAATGCGGTGCAGCCACTAAGTCGGTTTCTTTTTGAATACGTTCTATCACGCCGTGGGTTCTATCACGAACGCCAGAGTTGGCACCGTAAGTTACAGAAACAAACTTAGGGTTTAATGGCTCTAAACGACGAATAGAGTTCCAAAGTAACTTTTCCATCTCTGGAGTTGAAGGCGGGAAAAATTCAAAAGAAACGTTAATGTCACCATTTAGCTCAGATAGGCTCTGGTTTAATGATGTTGCATGTTGTGCGTGATGAAAACCCATTTCTACTTCCTCAACTTCAGCATTAGATTGCAATCCGAAACAGACGTTTGGACGTCTATATGTCCATATACTAGAGAAACTGAGAGTGAAGTCAAGCGCAAAAAGCAGGCAAGTGAGTTTTTTTCTTGAGACAGTAAAAAATCCGCCTTTTGAACAAGATGGTTTAGAGCTGAAAATAAAAAAGGACTCAAACGAGTCCTTTGTAACAGCAAAAATGTGAACATTATTCTTGCAGCAAATCTCTGCAAATATGCGCTAGGTCCGACTGCACGGCAGCAGCTGTGACTAAGCGACCCGCACCCGGCCCACGAATTATCAATGGGTTATCTTGGTAGAACTCGCTACGGATCACGAACACGTTATCGCCTGGTGTTAGGTTAGCGTAAGGGTGACTATTATCAACCCATTGTAAGCTCACCTCAGCCTTTAGCTTGCCATCCACCTTATCTAAAGAAGCCACATATCTCAGAACTTTATCTTGCTCTGCTGCAGCCTCAAACTGTTGCTGCATATCTTCATCTAACTCGCAAATTCGCGACAAAAACTGCTCTAGCGGCAATTCAGCCAAGTTAGCAGGTACCAAAGACTTAAGTTCGATATCTTCTAGCTCAATCTCAAAGCCTATTTCACGGGCTAAGATCAGTAGTTTACGTTGCATATCACGGCCAGATAAATCATCCCTAGGGTCTGGTTCAGTGATCCCTAAGCCCCTCGCCTCAATAACCAATTCCGAGAAAGGTTTCTTCGCATCAAAGTTTTCAAATAACCAACAAAGTGTGCCAGAGAAGATCCCACCAACCGCCTCTATGCTGTCACCACTATTATGCAGATCGTTTAAGGCATGTTGCACAGGTAAACCTGCACCACAACTGGCGTTATAACGCCAAAACAGGCGACGATTATCCAGTTGCTGCTTAAGCTCTCGGTAAAAAGGTAATGGACCTGATCCTGCAAGTTTATTAGCACTTACAACATGTATTCCGCGGGCAAAAAACTCTGGATATTGCAGAGTTAAATCAGCGCTGGCACTAATATCGAGCGCAATAACTTCATCACACTCCAGCTCATGTACCTCATCAAATAAGTGACTATATTGCCAAGGCGTCGCATGCTCTTCAAAAACCTGTTTCCAAGTATCAAGCTCAATACCTTCATCGCTAATTAGTGCCTTGCGTGAGCTCACTAAACCAACAAGCTCAACACTGGCTTCTAACTCTTTATTAAGCGCCGCCTGGGCATTGCTAAACAGATCGACCCAAGCTTCACCAATATTGCCCACCCCTAGCAATAGCACACCAATGCGCTTACGTGGACCGGCGCAGCGACGATGAACTTTTTGCGTTAGCAGGTTAACTTGCCCTTGCGGCACTAATGTCACGAGACTCATGCCATCGTTAAATAGTGGTCTGGCGTTACGGCTCAATAATCTGGCAAATCCACGACGGTAAAGGTTTGCATCGGCGCTGACTAACGCAACTAGGCCTAAGTCTTCGGTGATCTTAATATTACTCACAGCTAATGCTTCACGATTAACATCAAGCAAAGCTAACACTTGCTTCTGGTTTTCAAGCGTTACGGTCAACTCAATTCGGTTTTGCCCAAGCTCCCAATGAGCAAGTGGGCTCAAGCCTGTTTCTTCAAGCAAGGCGATAAACTGTTTAAAATCGCTCTTCAGCTCAAGATTAAACAAGGCAACGCTACTTAAGTTTGTCACCACTGGCGCACTTGCCGAAGAACTCTTAGGTGCAATCAAGGTAAAGTCTGTGTGGGAGGCGTAACTTGAACGCACAGCCAGACTCACTTGGGTATCAAATAGTGGCTGCAAAGTACGATTATGCAGTACCGGTGAGCCTAAATGGGCTAAACGGTTTGCCTCAGCAAGTGAAAGACTACTCAGCAACTTTGCATCGTTGATCTTATTCGGATCGGCGTTAAATACCCCTTCAACGTCGGTCCAAATCGTGACCCGCTCAATATCCGCTAAGCTAGCAATCAAGGTGGCACTAAAATCAGAACCATTACGCCCTAACAGTAAGGTATCACCACGCTCATTAGCGCAGATAAACCCCGTAATAATTAGCCGCTCATTTGGGTGTGCTTCGGTCATCAGATGCACACGCTCGCGAGACTCTTGCAAGCGAATTTGCGGCACTGCGCCCTCATCAGCAATCAGTAAGGTGCGAGCATCGACATCCGACGCCGCAACCCCTGACTCGCGCAGCAATGCAGCTAATAGGCGCGCTGACCAACGCTCACCAAAGCTGACTACCTGGCTGCTCTGATAGTCATTAATTGACTCTATCGACAATAGACTGATCAGCTGAGATTTATCGGTAGATAAACGCTCTCTTAAAGAACGTGCCTGCTCATTTGAGAGCAATTGCTCAATCAAATTTTGCTGAAAGCTAATGAGTGTCTGCAGCTCTTCTTGCCACAACTGTTTAGTGCTACTTAATTCGAGCAACTTATACAGGAAATTAGTACTTTTACCGGCAGCTGACACCACAACTAAATCGTCGCTGTGGCCATGCGTCAGCAAAATATGAGCAACGCGACGGTAACAGTCTGCATCCGCTAGACTTGAGCCACCAAATTTATGTAAGTGACAGCGTGCCATCGTATACCCCTTTAATTAACAAGCGGCTGCAGCATTAAGCGCAGCTTCAATATCGGCAACAAGATCGTCAGCATCTTCGATACCAACAGAAAGACGGATAAGCGTATCTTTTACGCCAGCTTCAGCGCGAGCCTCTGGCTCCATCGCCCTATGTGTCATGGTCGCAGGAACGGCCACTAAACTTTCAACGCCGCCAAGACTTTCTGCAACTGAAAAATAATTTAGATTTTTTAAGAACTCCACCAACTGGGGCTCCCCACCTTGGAGCTCAAAGCTCAACATGGCGCCAAAACCTTTTTGCTGCTTGGCCGCAATCTCATGCCCCGGGTGATCTTTAAGCCCTGGGTAATAAATTTTGGATACAGCTTTATGATTGACTAGGGTATCAAGAATTCGTTGCGCATTCGCCTGATGTTCGCGAATTCGTACTGCAAGTGTGCGAATTCCGCGCAAAGTGAGATAACTATCAAATGCTGAACCCGTTAGCCCTAATGTATTTGACCACCAATGCAGCAACTCTCCGACTTCAGGATCTTTAGCCACAACAGCGCCGCCCACCACATCACTATGACCATTAATATATTTTGTCGTAGAATGGATCACGATATCGGCGCCAAGTAATAACGGCTGTTGCAAAATAGGTGACAGAAAAGTGTTATCGACGACGACTAACGCGCCGACTTCATGGCTAGCCGAACTGATAGCTTCAATATCGACCACGCGAAGTAAGGGGTTCGACGGTGTTTCTAACCATACCATCTTAGGTTTTTGCGCTATCGCCTGATTAAGTGCCTGTGAGTCAGTCTGATCCACTACTAGCAACTTAAACTGACCTTTCTTGGCAAGGTTAGTAAATAAACGGTAACTGCCGCCATAACAGTCATGTGGCACGACAAGTAAATCATCTGGCCCGAGTAGATTTGTCGCCAAGGTGATTGCCGCCATACCAGTGCAAGTCACCACTCCCGTCGCACCTTTTTCAAGTTCGGCAATCGCATCGCCAAGAATGGAGCGAGTTGGGTTACCCGAGCGGCTATAATCGAAGTCTCTTGGATTTTTATGACCATCAAAAGAGTAGTTAGTTGACAGGTATATTGGCGGTACAACAGCGCCATGTTGGCTATCGGACTCAATGCCTTGACGCACTGCCGCGGTGGCAAGTTTACGCTCGGTCATGTACTACTCCTTAGTTACTGATTTTCTTATTAGAGATGTCTGGACGTCTAAATGTACCTAAGCACATCCTCCTCGTCAACCACTTTAGACGTTTAGACGTCCATGCATATAGAAATCTATTTGCATTTATCATAAATAAGAGGCAATAATTTGACTGCACAATTTAAAGGGTTAAAATCTGCCCCGAATTTTGAAATTACAGGTGAGTCAATGACTGAGTGGAATGGCGATTATATCAGCCCATATGCTGAACACGGCAAAAAGAATGAACAAGTGAAAAAAATTACTGTGTCCATTCCTTTGAAAGTACTTAAAGTACTTACCGATGAACGCACACGCCGCCAGGTGAATAACTTGCGTCACGCCACAAACAGTGAACTGTTGTGCGAAGCATTCCTGCATGCATACACAGGCCAGCCACTGCCAAACGATGCCGATCTAACTAAAGATAAACCCGACAGCATGCCTGCTGAGGTTAAACGTCTAATGGATGAAATGGGCATTGAGTGGGAAGAACTTGAATAATCTTCATTGATTATCGACAAACATGATCTCCAGATAAGGACTGCTTAGCAGTCCTTATCTGCTTCTATACCACTATAAACGTGTAGCCGACTGATAGTTTGCCTGTAAATCGATTCACGCCATCGTCACTGATAGGCCAACCTTTATTCGTTCCCATATAAGCCGTCTTGGCTGGATAAACAGATGATCGAACCCATTACATTACTACTTGCCTCACTGATTATCTTTTGTGGCGCACTAACCCAAAGTCTTATCGGCTTTGGCCTAGCCGTCGTTGCAAGCCCCTTGCTGTATATCGTCGATCCGAGCCTAGTACCTGCACCTGTTATCATGATGGGATTCTCTATTGCAC
Organism: Shewanella sp. 0m-6; assembly: GCF_052977325.1. Lineage (NCBI taxonomy): Bacteria > Pseudomonadati > Pseudomonadota > Gammaproteobacteria > Alteromonadales > Shewanellaceae > Shewanella > Shewanella sp. 0m-6. The sequence continues at coordinate 13,944 of NZ_JBRIMD010000018.1, read as the reverse complement.
TGCTGACCCTATTTAGAGAGCGAGGTCAGCTTGAGTTTAATGGCCTGCAATATGCACTCTTAGGTCGTATTCCTGGCGGCATACTCGGCGCGACGTTGATTTTAATTGCGCCGCAACCGATTTTAGGTCTGGCGATAGCCGCGATTGTGGCATTGGCGGTTGGTTTAAGCTTGATGAAATTTAGCATTCCAGTAAATCGATTTAGCTTATTTATCGCAGGCATTTTATCCGGTATTTTTGGCAACATAGCCGCAATTGGTGGGCCGCCTCTTGCCATCTTGCTTTCCGGTAAAGATGCAGGCCAATTTCGCGCCGCCTTATCGGCCTTCTTTATCTTCAGCTCGATGATTGCTTTGATCATTTTGGCATTTGCAGGCTTGCTGACCTTGCATCACTTTTATATCTCTTTAATGCTATTACCCTCTGTGATTTTGGGATATATCGTGGCAGGGCGATTAGTAGGACGAGTCGACAAACAAAAAACCAGAGCGTTAACTCTGGCTTTATGTGGCGGCAGTGCGCTTATCCTAACCATTAAATCAACGATAGAGTTAATGGGTTAGCGTTACTCGTTAGAAATGGTAGGAGGTTTGCAGCACGCCTCCTACCGCATTGTCATCACCAAACATACCGGTGAAGTCTAAGAAAAACGAATCACCGAAGGCAAAGCCTGAACCCAATGAATAGAGATTAGCTGTAGAGTCTTTCATATCATGGCGATAACCCACTCGTAGCGACATCCAATCAAAGGCTCTAACTTCCCCCCCTAAGCGCCAATATTGAGTACCATCGAGCTCTTTAAACTTCTTATTTTCAATCAGATCGATATCTGTGGTTACCGATAAAATACCCCAGTCATAAACCACTCCAGCGGTTACTAAGGGCTCTACGCGGTAGGTAAACTTTTGCCCTTCAACTTCTATGGTATCCACATCCTGGCTAATCAAGTTTCTCCCCGACAGACCTAGCGTCAGCCCTTCAAATGGTTGCAAGGCGACACCGATATCGAGGTTAAAGTTAGTCTCATCATTACGGTACTTAACGTCGTCAAAATCACTGGCATCAAAGTTATTCGCATTGGCAATATAGTTATAGGTGTCAACGCGCTGAAACTTTGGCGATATACCCACTGCAATCGGCATATTGACGATAGAAAGTGGAAAACTCAATGCAATACCTAAATCTGATACTGCGCCGCCTACTACTTGCCCTTGAGAGTCTAAATCAGAAATTTGTGGTGGATTATTAGGATCTAAATTATTGAGGGTATTGATATCTGACTGCGCGATATTAGCAACGCCGACGGCGTTGACATAAGTCTTATAGAAGATTGCCATCGGCATTCTTTGATGTGGAATGGCCACGCTGAAACCAAGCCCTGCACTCGCATAGGCTGAAGTGCCCTTTAACGACTCTAAATCAGCTACTAAATCATCACGAAATTGATTAATATCACCACTATTGCCAGTATCAATCGCATCAGCTAAGCCATCGTATGAGTCAATCAGCGAATCAAACTTATCTATCATGTCATCGCTATCAGCCATATCGATTCCAAGAACAGGCATCAGCAGTACTGCAGAATTGTCTTTATGCGCATTAATCGCGAGTAAGGCAGGATTAACAAAAGCCGCCCCCTCTTTATTTGAAGCTGCAACGCCCGCTCCCCCCATAGCATCGCTTCGAGCCTCATAATATTCTTGCCCTGCATGGGCTGAAAAGCAATGTAACAAGGCACAAGCTAGTGCTATTTTCTTTAGGTTCATCCATTCCACCTTTTAATGTCCTTAACGCTCTAAGCAGCAATACGACTCAAATCGAAAAAAGGTTATTTTTGTTCTTAAGATATTCTAAGACAAAATCGACTAAAATGGATGATAAATTTAACTTTAAATAAACATTTATATAGCAAAATGTTTGCCACCCCAATCATCAGTAACAAACCGATTAAAGGGGGCTCAACCTTATTTCAATTCAATTTTTTGGCAACGCCACATATTCCATAAAGTGCTGTGTAGTGAAATCAATAAACTGCCTTAATCGAGCTGGTTGAAACTGATCTTTGTTATAAAGCAGATAAAGCGGTGTATCCGATATGGTCCAATCTTCAAATACATGCACTAATTCACCGCTATCTAACTCCGTGCTACAGTAAATTTCAGGTAATCTGACAATACCATTTCCTGCCAACGCACTACTTTTCATCACGCGGCCATTTTTACATAAGAAAGTGCCAGCAATCGTGACCTCTGCCTTTTGGTTTTTATCGCTACGAGAGTGATAATTCCAGTGGTATACCGACCCGGTAATACAGGCATGGCTCTTCAACTCTTTTGGATGCAGAGGACGACCGCGCTTAGCAATATAAGCCGGCGATGCCAGTGTACAATTGGCAATGTCCATCAACTTTCTCGCCACCAAGCCTGAGTCTTCAAGCTCTCCCATTCTGAAGACCAAATCAAACTCATCAAGCACTAAGTCTACTCGCTGGCTACTAAAATCAAGATGGATTTGAATGTTCGGATGTTGGCTCATAAAGTCGTTCACCAGTTGGTTGACGATCTCTTCACCGATATAACCACCAACGCAGTTAATATTGATTTTTCCCTGCAAGTTATGGGCGTTATCAACCGTCTTGGCGACGGCTTGCTCCATAACATCTAAGGCATGTTGGCAGCGCTCATAAAAAAAGCTGCCCTGCTCTGTTAATCGCTGCGCCCTTGTTGTGCGAGTAATTAGGGTCACTCCCAGGTAGCGTTCTAATTGCGTTAACTGCTTTGAAAGGTGAGAACGAGAGCAACCTAGCTTTTCAGCCGCAAGGGTAAAACTGCCTTTCTCTGCAATCACGGTAAAGGCGCGAACATCTGCTAAATTTAGGTCTTGATACATGAACGGCAATCCATTTTATCTCGGTATTTTGACGAGCATTAGAAGTCATATGTAAACAATCATATTCTCTATAGATTATATATCAACAATATTGGTTTATATAAAATAATCATCAATCGAGATCCTACCCCCTTATTGAGGCTGATATGAAACAATTAATCGTTATTACAGGTGCATCTTCTGGTATTGGTGCGGCAATGGCTAGAGCCTTTAGTGCTAAGGGTCACCCGTTACTTTTACTGGCACGCCGCATTGAACCTATGCAAGCTCTGGCACTTGATAATAGCTTATGCGTCAGTGTTGACGTAACTGATGCAGATGCAATGAAAAGCGCTATTGCTGCAGCCGAAGCCAAGTTTGGCCCTGTAGGTTGCTTAATCAATAACGCTGGAGTCATGCTACTGGGCGCAGCGGATGTTCAAGATCCAGCCGAATGGAGTCGTATGCTTAACATCAACGTGATGGGTGTACTCAATGGTATTCACGCGGTTCTTGCCGATATGAAAGCGCGCAAAACAGGCACCATCATCAACGTGAGCTCAATAGCAGGCCGCAAAACATTCCCCAACCATGCGGCATACTGTGCCACTAAGTTTGCTGTACATGCACTCACAGAAAATATCCGTGAAGAAGTCGCCTTAGATGATGTGCGTATGGTGACGATTGCGCCTGGGGCAGTTGAAACCGAATTATTAAGCCACACCACCAGCGAAGAGATCAAAGCGGGTTACAACGAGTGGAAAGAGTTCATGGGCGGAGTGATTGAGCCAACAGCGGTTGCTGATGCAGCCGTGTTCGCCTTCGAGCAACCACAAAATGTATGTGTGCGTGAAATCGTATTAGCACCTACGCGTCAACAGCCTTAATCTTCCCTCACACAAGTTAATGCCCTTCCAGTCTTTCTGCTAGGGCTTTTTATTAACAGCAAGTCAACCTAGTTATCACTTTAGGGATAGCTAAAACCCAAAAACGTGACACAGACCTCGCACCAAAAACACTCCGCAAGACAAAAACAGATAATCAAAATCACACCCAAAACCACAAAACCCTTTAAAAACAACAGCAAGCGCACATACATCAACCTCCATTAGATTTTATTCAATGATATTTTTATCAATTAGATTTTTATCATGAATATGATCAAGCTCAATATTTAACCCAACAACACCTGCTAAATTTAGTAACAACACGAAAGCATTTTTAAAGCATTTGATTAACCACGCGAAGGACGGCATCAAACCTATAAAAAAGTAAGGAATTGATGATGAAAACAATCTCAAAAATCGGAATAGGCCTTGCCCTTGCGCTGTCTTTGGGGCTTCAAGCCCAGGCTGCAGACGGCGGTAACCCTAAAAAGGGTAAGCACCTTTATAAAAAAGAGTGTAAAGCCTGCCATAGCAAAGGTGATGTGGGGGGAGAGATCACTCCAATGACAAAAACCATGAGCCAGTGGGATCGCTTCTTTAAACGTATGAAGCACAAAGGTGATCAAGAAGCCTTTAATGCGCTATCTGAAAAGGACTTAAAAGATATTCAACAGTTCCTTTATGACCATGCGGCTGACTCAGATCAACCGCAAACCTGTGGCTAAGACGCGGTAAGCCGACTTACCACCATTCTTAGATTCTCAGAGTAACCAACAGATAAATTAAAAATGGGGAAAGCCTCAGGGCCTCGTGCTGCCAAAAATCAGCCAAGTCCAGGTTGCCCCTCAACATCAATCGAGACAAGACAACAGCAAGATAAGTCAAACCTCGAAAGGAGAGATGTTATGCGTACCCTTATATCACTACTCGTTGCCAATGCTATCGCCTTATCTGGCAGTGTATATGCCAATGAAAACGACGCTCAAAAAATTTCAGATCTAAAGCAACAGCTAGAGGACATCACCAGCGAGATTGACGATCTCAATGATCGCGTCGATAACAATGAGCGCCACTCCGCCCTCGACAGAATTTTGATCACTGGCGACTTTCGTACCAAAGCTCACTCACTTCACTATCAAAACGTGACCTGGAACCCTGCAATAAAGGTCAATTTTAGTGACTTTGGTGCCAAAGCGATGTCCGGCGTATTTGGCATGCCAAATGATCCAAGCTCACCTTTAGGCAAGATGATGGCAGCAGATCCGAATTTAGCGGCGGCATTCCAAAGTGGTCAGCTTCAGGGGATCATGCCTTATGTTTTAGCTCAAAAAACCACTCAAGATATCGATAACGATATTTTTTACACCACAAGGTTACGCCTCAATTTAAAAGCCAAAGTCTGGGACAACGTCAGTTTTGCGGGCCGGCTCTCTATGTATAAAAACTGGGGCGACTCTACCGGAGTGCAAGTATTCGATTCTTGGCGCTCATTTACCATGGATGGCACCAGCAGCGGTAACACCAGTGGCGACTGGCTAAGAGTCGAGCGCGCTTATTTCGACTGGAAGAACATCAACGGTTCACCATTCTATCTCTCCATTGGACGTCGGCCTTCAACCTATGGCCCCCCAACCCAATATCGTGAAAATGAGCAACGAGGCGGAACGCCATCAGGTCACTTAGTCAACTTTAACTTCGATGGTGCCACATTAGGATACAAGCTCGGAGAATTGACCGGAGTCGATGGCCAAGTTGTGCGTATCTGTTATGGCCAAGGCTTTGAATCCCAGTGGGGTAATGGCGAAATGTTTGGCGATATCGTCACCAAAGATACTCACTTAGGTGGCTTTAATATTGATGCGATAAATGATGGCAAAAACTTTCTTCAATTCACCCTCTTTGGCGCCAAAGATGTCAATGATGGCTTTAAAGGCACCATGGCCTTCCCGACTCAGCTAGCGGGCATTTTTGCGCCAACTATGTATCAAGATATGCAGAAGTTCAGCAACTTTAACTTTGAAACTCGAGTACAGCCCAGCGGTGTTATTGGCGATATGTTCTTAGGTGGGATCGGCTTTGCACGTGAAGAAGATAATGACGTGAAATGGTTTATCTCTGGTGGTTGGACACGCGCTGATGGTAACGGCAACGCAGGCATGTTCGGTGGCATGTTAAGTGATGCCGTTTTTGAAGCTCAGCTTAACGCCGATGGCACTGAGATCATCATGATGCCAAGTGCCGCTGACGACAGTGGTCCAAAAGAGGGTTACGGTGCCTATGTCGGTATTCAGATCCCTGCCCCATACGGAAAATTTGGTCTCGAATATAACTATGGGTCTAAATACTGGACCCCATTCACGCAAGCGCAAGACGACCCTATCGGCAGTAAGCTAGCGACTCGTGGCCATGTCGGCGAAGCCTATTACATGTTTGATATCAATCCACGTATGTTTATCAAGCTTGCAGGTCTCTACTATGACTTTGAATATACGGGTAGCGGCACGCCTGTAGGAGCACCTCAAGATATCGATGAGGTTATCGCAGGCACGGCTTACTCAATGTTACCCGTCGTCGACACCGCCTTTGATGTTAACGCCTCTCTCACCGTCAACTTCTAACAAAAATGGATTCCCCCTCGGCTAATTACCGAGGGGATGGAGATTCGTCATGAAAACCATAGCTATCACACTCAGCCTGCTCACTATGCTCCTACACTGCACTAGCACCTGGGCAGCCCAAGACCATAGTGAGTTTATCCAAGGGCCATTTGCAACGGGTTCAGACGTTACAACTCAGTGCATAGAATGTCATGAAGATCATGCCGCAGACTTTATGAAATCATCACACTGGACCTGGGAACTAGAGCAGTCTCTTCCTGGGCGCAGCGTAAAGCGTGGCAAGAAAAATACCATTAATAATTTCTGTGTTGCGATCTCCAGTAACGAGCCCCGCTGCACAAGCTGTCATGCGGGTTACGGCTGGAAAGACAATAACTTCGACTTTACCGATATGACCAAGGTCGACTGTCTTATCTGCCACGACACCACCGGCACCTACGTCAAAGACCCTGCTGGCGCGGGTGAAGTCTCAAAGAAAGTCAACCTTGAACGGGTGGCGCAAAATGTAGGAACACCTGTGCGAGACAACTGCGGAACCTGCCACTTCTATGGTGGCGGGGGCGATGGCGTCAAACACGGCGATCTTGATTCTTCTATGTCTTACCCAGACATACGTACCGATGTGCATATGGATACTGACGGTAATGACTTTCAGTGCCAAGACTGTCACGCCACGCTCAATCACCAAATAACAGGTAATGCCATGGGCGTCTCACCTGGAGGTAATAACCCAATCGGCTGCGTAAACTGTCACGAGAGTACGCCCCATGAAAACAGCAAGCTTAATGAGCACAGTCAAGCGGTTGCCTGCCAAACCTGTCATATTCCTGAATTTGCTAAAAACGAACCAACAAAAATGAGTTGGGACTGGTCAACCGCGGGCTCTGACCGGGAACAAACCCGAGATGAATATGGCAAGCACAACTACATGAAAAAGAAAGGTGACTTCGTATGGGCTAAGAATGTTATACCTCAATACGCCTGGTATAACGGTAAAGCCGATGCTTATATGGCTGGCGATAAAATACAGCCTAACGCTGTCACTAAGCTGACTCATCCTTTAGGCAACATCAAGGATCCTAAAGCCAAAATCGCACCTTTTAAAGTACATACGGGTAAACAGATCTACGACAAGAAGTTAAATATCTTCATCACCCCAAAAGTCTTTGGTAAAGATGGCTACTGGAAAACTTTTGACTGGGATAAAGCTGCTCAACTGGGCATGGCGCAAAATCAAACTATGGCCGAAAAAGGACTTAAGTACAGTGGTGAATATGATTTTGCTGCCACAGAGATGTGGTGGCCAATCAACCATATGGTTTCACCTAAGGAGGATGCCCTCAAGTGTAAGGATTGTCATAGCAAACAAGGCAGACTCGATTGGCAAGCCTTAGGCTATGACGGAGATCCGATGAAAGTGAAAGCAGACCAAAAACACGCAAAATAACATTAACAGCAACGGATAATCATCAGTAATAACGACCCATAATCCTGCCAACTGACCTTGCAGAGACTCCAGTAGTAAGGTGATTCGTCAGCCAGCATTATCGACATCCGCTGGCTGACTCTTTTTCATTATGCCTTTTAGTTAACCGCCTCTCCCCCTTGTGCACCCATAAAGAAAACTCTTCTAATGCTTCTTTTTGACTATATCCATGCCGTTAAATTTAAGTTAAGTTACTGTAAACACCCATTTATGGGCTATCATTTAAACACTGTTTTACTCCGTCTAGGATGAGGTCAGCAAATGAGAAAAAACTTAAGCTTAATAAACAGTAATCGGGCTTGGGCCGAACTGTTTCTTTCCTCAATCTTCATCAATTTGCTCTCACTTGCCCTCCCCTTTACCATGCTGCAAATCTACGACCGTATTTTACCGAATCAAGGCTACGGCACCGCAAGTGTGCTGGTCTCTGCCGTTGCAGTCGCTATCTTGCTGGAGTTACTACTACGCTATGCTCGTAGCTGGATGTTGGCGTCATCCGCGGCTAACTTTGAGCTCAAAACGACCACTAACCTTGTTAGCGCCCTGATGCGTTCTGATTACCATCATGTGGAAAATCTCGGAGCGGGTAAGGTTTCTAATGGACTGGCAAGCATTGCTGCCATTCGTGAACTCTATTCAGGCCAAGCCTTAGTTGCCTTGATGGATTTTCCATTTGTCCTGATCTTTTTAGCACTCGTCGCCTATATAGGTGGCCCACTCGTGTTTATTCCCATTATCGTTTGGGCGCTTATTGGGGCCTTGGTGCTAGTGATAGGCCAAAAATTAACCCGAGTCACTGAAGCGTTAGCGCTAACAGATAATGAACGCTCTCGTATGCTGATATTGGTATTGTCGGGGTTAACCACGGCAAAAGCCTTAGCAATGGAGACGCGACTATCGACAACGTACAATGAGATCAATTACCGCCGTCTTGCACTGCAACAACAGGTCGACTGGCTTTCATCCAAGCTACAAGAACTTATTCAAGGCGCATCCCAAGGTACGACCTTATTAATCGTACTGATTGGTTGCTTGGAAGTGCTAGATGGAGATTTAACGACTGGTGGCCTAGCCGCTTGTTCAATTTTAGCTGGACGCGCAATCGCTCCTCTTAGCGCAATCATCAGTTTACGATCTCGACTCGTATCAGCTAAAACAGCCATGTCTCATGTCGATGATTTAGCCAAGCTACCTCTAGAATCCTTTAACGGTCACACTCAGTATCATCAAAAACTCCCCCTTGGGCCGATTACCTTTGAAGCTGCAGCAAGTCACCAAGTAGGCGCAAAACTCGCGAACTTTAACCTGAATATTCCTTCGGGTAGCTTAGTGACTATCACATCAGATCCACTAACCCACGCCAGTTTATTATTGAGTGTTGTTGGCGCATTTCACCATTTAGAGCAAGGAACAATTTATATCGCAGGCATTGCACAGCTAGAGCATAACGCCAACGAATATCGCCAATCAGTCACCTATGTATCCCCCTGGCCCACTCTTTTTGCGGGCAGCCTACTAGAAAATATGACCATGTTTAGACCGGAGCGAGAATCAAGAGCGATGGAGATAGCCGAAGCTTTAGGTTTGACGGTGAGTATCGCGAAACTCCCCGCAGGTTACCAAACCGAAGTCGGCGTGAATGACAGTCAAATGCTTAATAAGGGGGCGATTAAGCTCATTGCATTGGTAAGGGCGTTAGTGCAGTCACCTTCTATTTTATTACTCGATGAGCCATTGATCTCATTAGATACCGACTCACAGGTGCGCTTGCTGACAGTACTTAAACAGTACCAAGGCAAGATGACCATATTGTGCGCCTCTCACTTTGACACCCTTAACAGTCAAAGTGATTTGCGGGTCAATGTCAGCGCAAATGGCGAGTGTGAAATACTGCCAACAACATCACCGGCACAAGGATGAATATGATGACGACAGATCCCGTAAGTGTTCATTCTGAAAAGCAGCCTGACATGCCAGAGCTAAAACCCATACTCATCAGTTTATTTCAACAGCTTGGACTTTTTGCTCAAGCGACCAACTTAATCAATGACCAAACGTTCCAAGATATTGATACCTCTCAGTTAGCAGGCTTACTCAAGAAGCACCATATCGGCTTTTCAGTGTACAAGTTACACCAGCAAGCCATCGCTCAATCGATCCATCCATTTATTGTGGTACCCGAAACTGAGCCCGCCTTTATTGCTCGCCGCCGTGACGAGCTATTTGAAGCTTTCGATATCGCTACAGATCAATGGCAAAGCATTCAAGAAAGTGCCATCCCCAAACCTGCACACCTGTTTGTTATCGAATACCTGCCAAGCAGTAAACAAAATATTCGCGCCTTTGCCGCGCACATGAGCAAAAGGGCTAAATGGTATCGTCCAGTATTTTGGCTTAGTTTGCTTTCAAGCCTGACAGGCCTGGCTGTTCCCCTGTTTACCATGGCGGTTTACGATAAAGTCATTGGTGGGCAAGCTCCCAATGTACTCCCCAGCATTGCACTCGGCGCAGCGCTCGCATTGGGAATATTAGTCGCCAGCCGATTAACTCGCGCCAATGTATTAGCCACCACCAGCAACCGTTTCGCCAGAGATCTTTCCGATCTGACCTTTAGACGACTACTCAGCATGCCTTTGATGGTGCTCTCTCGAGTGGGGATCTCCAATCATATGGCAAGAATGCGCAACGCTGAAAAAGTACGAACTTTGTTAGCCGGTCCCGGCGGCGCAGGCTTGGTCGATCTGCCATTTACCCTCATCGCCTTTGTGACCATCGCCCTACTAAGTGGTTGGTTAGTCATCGTCCCCATTGTGATGCTATTGCTTTTTTACCTCGTAATGAAAGCTGTTAATAGATATGCACAATCGGCTTCACCGACGATTAGTGGTGATTATCAAAACTCGATTAATGAGCTAGCAAAGAACCTATTACAATTAAAAACCAGTGGAGAAACTGACGGCTGGAATACTAAATTTGCTCGTCAATGCAAAGAGAACTGTCGACAAAACTTTTTATACGCAAAACGCAATGGCCTTAATGCCGCCGTCGCTCATGCAATGAGCCTGCTTACTGCGTTAGTCACCGTATTTACAGGGATTTTCTTGGTGTTAAACCAGAGCATCAGTCCGGGAGCACTCATCGCTTGCGTCATGCTGATTTGGCGGATCACGGGGCCGGCTCAACTGGCTTTTTCCTCCAGCCAAAAAATCACCATGATGGGCTCTGCAATTACTCAGTTTGATCGTTTTATGCAAGCAAGCACTGAACAAAACGAGCTTAGGCTCGATACACCCGATACACATCAAGCACCCGGCATCAGCTTTCAACATGTAACGTTACGCTATTCTGCAGACTTAGAGCCATCCCTAGCCGGTGTTACCGTCGATATTGAGCCTGGAGAAAACGTTGCGATTATCGGTCCAAATGCTTGCGGTAAAACCTCAATGCTATTGGCGGCGATCGGTGTTGTTGAAGCCCAAGCTGGCTATGTCACAGTCAACAGTAAGAATCTTAAGCAATATGATCCTGAAGCTTTTAGACAGTGGGCCGCTTTTTGTCCTGCAGAACCGGACCTATTTCCTGGCACCTTAGCCGAGAACCTGCGCATAGCAAAACCTGAAGCGACAGATGCGGAGCTGACTAAAGCCTTAAAAGACGCAGGAGCAAACTCACTGCTCAATGCACTTGGAAATGACTTAAACATCAACCTATTTAATCGCGGTCACACGCTTCTCTCTGCTGTTGAAGGTAGCTATATTAGTCTGGCTCGCGCCTTACTTAAGCAGTCCAGATTTATCGTACTAGACGAACCCATTGCTAACCGTAACCCTATAGCTAAGGCGCAACTCCTCAAAACCTTTAGTGAACTTAAAGGACAGGCAACGGTGCTATTTACCAGTCATGACCAAGAGTTGATCCAGCAAGCCGACAAAGTCGTAATTTTAGATAAAGGTGCTGTGGTTTACGCCGGCCCCATTCCAGAACAAGCACCTCAGCAACCACCAGCTGCGTCATCTCAGGAGAACCTCTCTAATGGATAATCGACAACTAGCAAATCGAGTCTGGCCTGAGCACGAGTTTACCGATGCGATTGAGGCGCCAGCGGAGCGAAAGCTGATCAAGCGTATTATTTTGCTTATCACAGGCTCTATCCTGATCATGCTGCTGTGGTCTATTTTTACCCATGTTGAAGAGATCTCTAAGTCCAAAGGCCAAGTGGTACCGCTAGGACATAGACAGGTTATTCAAAGCCGTACAGGAGGCACCATTGCTTCTGTTGAAGTCGAAGAAGGCGATGTCGTTAAAGAGGGCGATATACTTGCCACCTTTGTCTCGATTGACAGTCAATCGGCAGAGGAGGAGCTCGCCAGTAAACGCGCTAATTTACTACTCAAAATTGAACGTTACGATGCCTTTATCGATAAGCGTGACGCCGACTTTACTGAGTTTGCCATTGAGTACCCACAACTGGTCAAGCTACATACCGCCTCACTTAAGCGTATGAATGAGGAGCGCACTGCTGTAGCAAGGCTTTCTGAGTCAGACATTGCTAAATCCCAAGCTGAAATTGACGGCTTACAAGCAGAAATTCCACCGTTAAGCGATCAGATTAAAACCGCAGAGCAGACACTTAAGATGATGCAATCGGTCACCGAAGTGCAAGCTGTTTCTAAACTACGTATTTTAGAGTCGCAGCAAAAGCTTGATGCCTATATCCGTGAGCTAAAAAGCATGGAAAGTAAGCAACAAGTGCTGGCCAAAAACTTGCTCAATTTAGAGCAACAGCTGAAACAGAAACAAGCAACCTTGCTCAAAGAAGTTGGGGAAAAACGTACCGATGCTCAGGCTGAACTGCTGGGTATTATTGCCCGCTTAAAATCATCTGGGTCTCTGGTCTCTGAAAATACCATGACCGCCCCCGTCGATGGCATTATTCAATCCATCCCCTCCACGTCATCTGGCAGTGTTATCCAACCAGGTGGAACGGTTGCCGTAATTGTACCTATGACCAAAACCGGCTTAATGGAAGCTAAACTCTCTCCGCGAGATATCGGCTTCGTTCGTGTTGGTCAACCTGTACGGATCAAAATTGATGCCTTTGACTACAGTCGCTACGGCGCCCTTGATGGCATAGTCAAACGGATATCTCCGAGCACCGATGCCGATGAAAAAGGCGGCGTATTTTACAAGGTGCAAATTGCCATCGATAAACCCTATTTTTCCGATAAACCGGGTCAGTTTGATCTAATCCCTGGCATGACTGGTGAAGCAGACATCGTCACTGGAGACAAAACGGTATTTCAATATCTATGGAAGCCTGTATTTACTAACGTAACCGAAGCTTTTGGTGAGCGATAAAGAGGATGTAAATAATGAGTCATGACGAGAATAAGCACACATCAGCCTCTAAAACACCTAATAACGCCACCGATAGCGAACACGCGCAGCAAAAAAAACGCGATCAAAAATCGAAGTTAAAAGCCAAACAACTCGACAAAGATGTTGCTCGCTTAAAAGCAAAAGAGCTTCGAGATACCGAGAAAGCGACAAGCATTGGTAATAAAGATCTCGTTGCCGATAAATCTTGGAGCGCCGCCACTCCCATAGCAGATGTAGACACTAGCCCCTCAAACAAGGCAGCCACCGCAAGCGAAGATCCTCTAGCATCCACACGTTCAAATAATGACAATGTACAAGCTCAAGCATCAGCTATCCAGCCCAGTAAAGACGAGCAAGTTACCCCTCCAGCATCACAAGATAGCCAAGCTCAACAAGCAACAGGAACACGTCCGCATAGCGCTATCCAAACTTCAGGTTTCAGAGCCGGAGCACATTTTCATGCCACTTCAGATAAAAGCCCCGAGTTAAGCACGATTGCACAACCGCTGACCTTTAGCGCAAATGAGCATAATCAGCCTCATTTTACGGTAGCGATGACAACTGATACTAATGCTCAGCAAGTCAGCACCCTGCAAAATAAACCCACTTTAACAACTACCGAGACTGGCACTGGCACTGGCACTGGCACTGGCACTGGCACTGGCACTGGCACTGGCACTGGCACTGGCACTGGCACTGGCACTGG